>JBLFXJ010000031.1:0-37196 GCA_047609825.1 Myxococcota bacterium | reverse complement strand
TGCAAGTGGGGGGGACCCCAGACGCCGCCAGCAGGGGACTCCGGCGCCAGTGGACTCCGTCCGCTGGCGCCGGAGTCCGCGATGCCGCGGATGGGGAGGACCCACGCCAGCAGGCACCGGCTCTCCCGGACTCCGTCGGGACCGAGATCCATCGGTCCCCAGCCCCGTCCGGCCCAATCCCAGCCAGCACGCCCCAGCCCCGCCCCGCTCTCTGCACCCCACTCAATATATCGACCGCCCATCCGTTCCCCGGCCTGAGGACCCACTGATGCACACCGACGCCTTCGTCGCCGCCACCCGGTTCGGCCTCGGACCCCGCTCCGGAGAGCTCCCGCAGATGGCCGCCGATCCCCGCGGCTGGCTGCTCGCCCAGCTCACCGGACCCGACCCCGTCCATGTGCGTCTCACCGGCGAGCAAGGCTCCGCCGACGTGCTCGTGGCGTTCAGCACGATGCGCATGGCCTCCGACCTGGACAAGGGCATGTTCCGCCGCCAACGCCAGGACATGTTCCAGCGCGAGATGGCGGCGCGGTGCGAGGCGGCGGTGCTCACCGACGCCCCGTTCCGCGAGCGGTGGGTGCGGTTCTGGTCGAATCACTTCACGGTCTCCACCGCGCGCAAGGAGGTGCTCCCCCTCGCCGGACCGTTCGAGCGCGAGGCCATCCGTCCCCACTGCACCGGCCGGTTCGTCGACCTGCTCACCGCTGTCGAGCTGCACCCGGCGATGCTGCTGTACCTCGACAATGTGCGCTCCGTCGGCCCCAACTCCCGGGCCGGAACGCGCGGGCGAGGGCTGAACGAGAACCTCGCCCGGGAGACGCTGGAGCTGCACACCCTGGGCGTCGACGGCGGCTACGACCAGGCGGATGTGGAGGCGCTGGCCCGGCTGCTCACCGGGTGGACGGTAGAGCCCGAGCGCGGCGTGGTGCAGTTCACGCCCGGGCGGCACGAGCCCGGCCGGAAGATCTTGCTCGGCACCACCCACCCCGAGGGGTCGGACGGCATCCGCTCCGCCCTCGCCGACCTCGCCGCCCGCCCGGCCACCGCGATCCACATCGCCACCCGACTGGCCCGCCACTTCGTGGCCGACGACCCGCCATCTGCCGCGGTGCACGCCATCGCCACCACCTTCCGCGACACCGACGGCGACCTGTCCGCCGTGGCCGCTGCCGTCGTCGGCGTGAAGGCCGCCTGGGAGCCGCTCACCAAGGTGAAGAGCCCCGACGACCTCGTCCTGTCCACCGCGCGCGCCCTCGACTACGCCTCGGAGGGGGAGGCGATGCTCCGCTCCCTCCGCTGGCTCGGCCAGGAGCCGTTCTCCGCCAGCAGTCCCCAGGGCTTCCCCGACACCGCCGCCGGCTGGCTCGGCCCGGAGGCGCTGCTGTCGCGGATCGAGTGGGCCGAAGAGGTGGCGGACCAGGCGCACCACCGGGTCGACGCCCTCACCCTGGCCGACGACGTGCTCGGCCCCGTGCTCGACCGAGCCACCCGCGCCGCCGTCGCCAGCGCATCGCCCCGCGACGGACTCGCCCTCCTGCTCGCCTCACCCACCTTCCAGCGGAGGTGAGCATGACCACCCGACGCCAGCTGCTCGGCGGTCTCGCCGCCCTCCCGTTCCTCCCCCGACTCGCCCTCGCCGGCACCGGCACGGGACAGGCCCGCCTGGTGGTGCTGGTGCTCCGCGGCGGGATGGACGGCCTCGCCGCAGTGCCAGCCATCGGCGACCCGCACCATGCCCGCGCCCGCGGAGCCGCCCTGGGGGACGGCGACGCGATCCCGCTGGACGGCACCTTCGGCCTGCACCCCTCCCTCGCCCCGCTGCTCCCAAGGTGGGAGGCGGGCGAGCTGGCCGTGGTGCACGCCGTGGGCACGTCGTACCGGGAGCGGTCCCACTTCGACGGGCAGGACGTGCTCGAATCCGGCGTCGTCACCCCGATGTCCACTCGGTCGGGCTGGCTGAACCGGGCGCTCGCCGGCATCGACGCCGACGCCGCCCGCGCGATGGCCGTGGGCCGCGCGGTTCCGAAGCTGCTCCAGGGGGACGCGCCGGTCACCAGCGCCGACCCCACCCGGGAGGCCCGTCCACAGGATCCCTTCGTCGAGCGACTGGCGGCCCTCTACCGACGGGATCCGGCGTTCGACCGGTCCCTGCAGGACGCCCTCCGCGCCCAGGCAATGCTCGTCCAGGCCGAAGGGTCGACCGGCCAGTTCACGGGACGAGGGCGGACCGATGCCGCGCGGGTGGCGTCGATCCTCGGCGGCGTGCTCGCCGACCCCGCTGGACCGCGGGTGGCCGTGGCCGAGATCAGCGGCTGGGACACCCACACCGGCCAGCAGAACACGCTGTCCCGGCAGCTCGACACCCTCGGCCAGGCCCTCGCCGCCTTCCCCGACGCCATGGGGACCGCCTGGCGGCACACCGTGGTGTGCGCGGTGAGCGAGTTCGGGCGCACCGTGGCCGGCAACGGAACGGGGGGTACCGACCACGGCACAGGGGGCGCGCTGTTCCTCCTCGGGGGGGCGGTACGCGGTGGACGTGTGCTCGCCGACTGGCCGGGGCTTCGCAGCGCCGACCTGCTCGACGGCCGGGACTTGCGCCCGACGACCGACATGCGTGCGGTGTTCAAGGGGGTTCTGCGCGACCACCTCGGCGTGCCGGAGGGCCACCTGGAGCGGGTGGTGTTCCCCGACAGCGAGGATGTGCGGGCGCTCGAGGTGGTCTGACTACAGCGGGCGGGGTCGGTGCGCGTCGGTGCGCACCTCCGTTGTGCGCCCCTCGACGCGATCCGAGGTCTGACCCATGTCTCAACCCGCTCAGGCCGATGCGCGAGAGTCGGCGTGTCGGGACGGCTCTCCGCTCAGTCTATCCGGGGTCCCCACGCCGCATCGAGGCTGGCCTGCAGCGTGACGGGGTCGGCGGTGAGCGCTTCGAGCGCCCACAGGTACACCTTCGCATCCCACCCGCCGGTCGCCAGCCAGCGGCCGGTGGGGTCGAACGCCACCACGCTCACCTGGGCGTGGTGGCCGGTGAGCTCGGCGGCGAGGGTCAGCTCGGGGAGCCGCCACACGGTCACGGTGCCGCTGTAGTGGCCGATGGCGAGCCAGCGGCCGTCCGGCGAGGTGCGCGCGTCGAGGGCTGGTCCTCCATGGTGGGGCACCGGGGGCTGCAGCGTGCCGTCCCGCAGGTGCACGAGGTCGCGCACGCGGACGTAGATCGCGCCATCCGTCGTCGGCGTCATGAGGGCCACATCGGGCAGGCCGGGCAGGGGGTCGGCGGTCCCGGTGGACTCGGTGCGCCACACGGTGCCCTGCTGGTCCATCAGCAGCGCCGAGCGGTGGTCGGGGGCGGGCTCGAGGTCGACGATGGGCACGCTGAACGGGAGGGTGTCGATGGAGTCGGGCGCGTCGGGGTCGGACGGGCCGGCCGATTCGGGGAATCGGTACACCCCGTCGTTGTAGGTCGCGGCGAGGAGGCTCCCGTCGGCCAGGCGGGTGAACCGGCGGTAGGTGCGAGCCAGCGGGCCCAGCACGGCGGGGGGCTCGCCGGGCACCAGGCGTGCCAGCCCGCGGGCGCCGGCAGCCGCCGCGAGCAGGCTGCCGTCGGGCGCGAACTCGGCGTCCTTCACCGCCACATCTCCCAGCTGCCACGCAGCCACTCGCTGGCCATCCGCCACCCGGCGCAGCTCGAGCCGCCCATCCCCGGTGCCGATGGCGATCCGCTTGCCCTCGGGGCCGAACGCCAGCGCAGACACCCCCTCGTGCAGCTCCAGCTGATGAGCGGGGGTGGCGCGGGCGAGCGCCCAGTCCACGGACGTGTCGGCGATTGTGCGGAGGTGGCCGTTGTCGAGCCAGCGCACCCGCACGGGCGCGGAGGGCACCCGCGCCCACTCGGTGAGGGTCTCCAGCGACCACAGGGTCACGTCGCCCCGAGGCCCCGCCACCGCGATGTCGTCCCCCCGGATCGCCAGGTCGCGGACCGGACCGTCATGCACCTGCACCCGGCCCATGGCGCCGTTCGCGGTGTCGAGCCGCACCAGCACGCCGGTGGTGCTGCCGATGAGCGCGACCGGGCCGCTGACCACCAGGGTGGCGGGCAGGCCCTCGCTCGGCGCGAGCACCGTCCACGCCTCGTCGCCGGACAGCACCCGTCCATCCGGGCAGGCGAACAGCGGCGGCCGGTCGGGAGCGAGCCAGACCGCGAGGGGGCCGCGCTGGTTGGCGCACCGCAGCGGGGTGTCGCCGGCAGCACTGCGCACCAACCCAAAGTTGCCGCCGAGCTGTACGATTCCGGCGGGGTCCGAGCTGTCCCCCAGATAGTTCTTGTTCCGCCGTGATTCGCCTGCCGGTGTGAGGCCCGCGGGGGTGATGCGGTACAGCCCGCCGTCCGTGGCGAGCGCCACACCGTCCGGTCCGGAGAACGCCAGGTCTCGGGCATCCAGCGGCCACCGGCCCCGCTCGGTCGCCACTCCGGGGGCCAGCTCGAACAGTCGCACCTCGCCCTGTGCGGCGCACACGGCAGAGGTGCCATCGGGGGTCACCGCCCAGCTCGAGCACGTGGGCAAGGGGGCCTCGGCGACCTTGTGCGGGCGGGGGCGGTCCAGGGTGCGCGCGAGCAGGCCGCGCGCCCCGGGGGACGGCCGGAGAACCAGGGCGGCGGCTGCATACTGCTCGGTGGCTGCCCGGCGTCCCCGATCGGCGGACTCCCGGGCGCGGGCGACCAGCGCATGGGCGAGGTGGTCCTCGGCCTGCGTGCGCGCATCGGCGGTCGCGGACTCGGCGGTCAACGCCCGGTCCCGCTCCCGGGCCGTCGTCCACCAGCCTGCCGTGGCCACGCCGGCCGCCACGAGTCCCCCGGCGAGCGCCACCGCCAAGGGGCGTCGCCAGGCCACCAACCTCCGGGCCAGGCGCTCGGCATGGGTGTAGCTGTAGGCCTGCACCTGGCGGCCCTCGAACCACGCCGAGAGGTCCTCGCCGAGGGCGACGGCGCTGGGGTAGCGGTCGGCTGGAGCGAGGGCGGCGGCCCGGCCGGCGATGGCCACCAGCTCGGGGGGCGCGTCCGGCGGGAGGCGTCCGCGCTGGGGGCCCTCGAGCACCCGGCGCAAGGTGCGACCGAGTCCGAACACGTCGGTGCGCGCGTCCATCGGCGCGCCGGTGCGCTGCTCCGGGCTCGCATAGTGTGGGGTCCCGCCGCCCCCCCCATCCAGCGCCTCGTCCAGCGTGAGCGCGAGCCCCCAGTCCACCACCCGGGTGCCGCCTTGCAGCCCGATCAACACGTTGTCGGGCTTGAGGTCGCGGTGGAGGATGCCGGCCGCGTGCGCATGGGCCACGGCATCGCAGGCGTCGAGCACATGGCGCACCAGGCGCAAGCGGCCTTGCAGATCGGGCGTGCCCTCGAGGGCTCGCTGGAGCGTGCGGCCCTGCACCACCGGCATCGTGTAGTAGGCGCGCCCATCCGGCAGCCGCCCGGCGTCGAGCACCGGGGGGATGGACGGGTGGTCCAGCCGCGCCGTCAGCGAGGCCTCCCGCCCGAACCGCACCTCCAGCTCCGGGTCGTGGGCCACCTTCATCGCCACGGTGCGGTCGAGCCGGGCGTCGTGGGTCGCCCGCACCTCGCCCATGCCTCCGCTCCTGAGCACGTCTCCAGCGCTGTACCGCTCCGCCTCCGGGGTCGCGAAGCTGTCGGGCCCGGTCGGTGGCCCGAGCCCGAGCGAGGCTCCCGAGGCCGGTCGGCGGGGCCCGCTCAGGTCCGGTCCTCCACGACGTCGCCGTCGTGCAGGCGCAAGCCCAGCTTGCCCACGCCATTCAGCGGCAGCGCCGCGCTGCGCAGGCGACCGATGAGGTCTCCGGGCAACAGGTGGTGGTGTTGCCCGTCCGGGCCCTGCAGTCTCACGCTCGCGAGCATGGATACAACTTACCGGGTGCGGCCGCAGGTGCGAGGTGTGGTCGCCCATCTGCGGGCCGCCTTCACGCGCGCTCCGGTGTTAGCTGGCCCCATGTCCGAGTCGTGGGATGCCATTGTCGTGGGCTCGGGCCCGAACGGGCTGTCGGCGGCGGTAGCCCTCGCCCAGGCGGGCGCGTCCGTGCTCGTGCTCGAGGCGGCCCCCACGTTGGGCGGCGGCACGCGCACCGAGGCGCTCACCCTCCCGGGCTTCCTCCACGACGTGTGCTCCGCCTGCCATCCCATGGGCGCGCTGTCCCCGTTCTTCCGGTCACTTCCTCTGGAGGACCACGGCCTGCGCTGGGTGTACCCCGCGGCCTCCGTCGCCCATCCCCTGGACGGCGAGCCCGCGGTGATGCTGTGGCGCGACCTGGACCGCACCGCCGACGGCCTCGGCGCCGATGCCCGCGCCTATCGCCGGTTGATCGCCCCGCTCCTGCCCGGCCTGGACGGGCTGCTCGCCGACGTGCTCGGACCGCTGGGAATCCCCAGCCACCCGATCCAGCTGGCCCGGTTCGGCCTCCGAGCGGCGTGGCCGGCCACGGTGCTCGGGCGGGGATGGTTCCGCGAAGAGCGGGCCCGGGCGCTGCTCGCCGGATGCGCCGCCCACGCCATCCAGCCGCTGGAGAACCCGCTCACCTCCGCCATGGGGGTGCTGTTCCTGCTCACCGGCCACGCCGTGGACTGGCCCGTGGTCGCGGGCGGCTCCATCGGTATCTGCGGCGCCCTCGCGAGCCTCCTCCGGTCCCTCGGCGGCGAGATCCGCACCTCCACCCCGGTGGACGACCTGCGCGACCTGCCCGCCACCCGCGTGGTGCTCTTCGACACGGGCCCCGACCAGCTCGCGCGGCTTGGCGAGCCGTTTCTGCCGGCTGGCTACCTCCGCCGCCTGCGCCGGTATCGGTTCGGCCCTGGTGCATTCAAGCTGGACTTTGCGCTGGACGGCCCGATCCCATGGGCCGACCCCGCATGCCTCGAGGCCTCCACAGTGCACCTGGGCGGCACCCTCGACGCCATCGCGGCCGCAGAGCGGTCGATGTACCGCGGCGGCCACCCCGACGACCCGTACGTGCTCGTGGTCCAGCAGAGCCAGTTCGACCCCTCCCGAGCACCGCCAGGGCAGCACACCGGCTACGCCTACTGCCACGTGCCGCCGGGCTCCACCGTGGACCTGACCGACGTGGTAGAGCGCCAGATCGAGCGCTTCGCCCCTGGGTTCCGCGACCGCGTCCTCGCGCGCCACACGACCACGGCGGCAGACCTGGCGACGTTGAATCGCAACTATGTGGGCGGTGCCATCACCGGGGGCGTGGCCGACATGTGGCAGCTGTTCACCCGGCCGGTGGCCCGCCTCGACCCGTACAGCACGCCCAATCCTCGCCTGTTCATCGGCTCCGCCTCCACGCCGCCCGGCGGAGGGGTGCACGGGATGTGCGGCTACCACGCGGCACAGTCGGCCTTGCGGTCCATTGTCCGGCTGGAGCCCGTGCGGCTGGGCTGAATCCGGGTGGGTGCTGCCGGGGCATCGCGCGTGAGCTCCGTTGGCAGGACGCAGGTTCGCTCACGACAGGACCATGGGTGGTAGATCCGATAGGCTCGGATCTACCGTTATTTCGACGCTCGGTCGGCTCGGTCGGCTCGGTCGGCCGAGAGTGTAGCCCAGGTGCCCTGGGCTTTGACTCGGCCTCCGTCGCCTCCCGTCGGTCCAATCCGTGGTACGGATCACGGTGATGGGACCGGTCCGCGTGGCTGATCCAAGCTGGGATTGCATGCAGGCGACCATCCGAAGCTACCTGGGAACCGAGAACTTCGTCGAGCGCTTCGAGGTCCGCCTCGATGACGGTCGCAAGGGTGAGCTGCGCTGGGCTGACTGCGATCGCACCATGCTCGCCGACGCCACCTCGCGAATACGTGACGCCTCGGCATTCTTGATGGCCCACCCACACCCGGTGGCGCCGGAGGCCATCGGCACCGTCTCCACCAAGGATGGCGTGGGCCTGATCATCAGTCGGTTCGCGGGGCCCACCCTGTCCACCCTGTGCGTCGACCCCCTCGAGCTCGACGTGGCTCTGGAGATCAGCGGTCGCCTGGCGGACTACCTGATCCACCTCGCCAACTTGCGCGACGCCGTGCACCGGCCGTTCGAGGTGGCGCTGCGCAACCTCGCGCTGAACACCGTGCGGCTGTCCGCCACCGCCGAGGTGCGCATCACCGGGGTGGAGACATTGGGTGGGGACTGGCCCGGGCGGGTGGTGCGCACCACGCACCTCGAGCGCAACCGCGACACCCGGCTGGCGGTGCTCGGAAAAGGCCCTGCCGACGACATCTTCGACCTCGGCCGCATCATCCTCGCGCTCATCGCCGGGCGGGGGGCGGTGGACGGCCTGGACGACGAGGTGAACCGCGCCGCGGACGGCACCCTGCACGACAAGGCGGTGTTCGAGGCCCTGTCGCCGCGCAAGCTCCAGGCGCCGTACAGCCTGCTCGCCCTGCTCCAGCGCATGCTGTCGTTCTACCCCGATGAACGCCCCGAGCCGCAGGAGGTGCGCGCGTCGGTGTTCGAGCTGTTCGCGTCTCCCGTGGCCCTCGAGGCCTACGCTCGGGAGGTGTGCAGCGGCTACCGGTACGTGCCGCTCGGGCGCCACGCGATGATCGGCCGGGTGTTCGACCTCGACGGTGGGATGGATGCGCTGCCGCAGGTGGAGGAGGCGCTGGTCGAGGTGCTGCCCACCGAGGAGATCGAGCTGCCCCGGGCGCCCGCCTATGCGGGGGGCACTCAGCCGCAGCGCGCGGCCGTGCGGTCCGAGGCCCGGCCCACTCCGGGTCAGCCCGCGTTCCAGCTCGAGCGAGGTCGGCGGCCCACAATTGCCGAGTCGGCCTCGGTGACCGCGAAGAAGATCGCCCGGAAGCGGACCGTGTCGGATGAGCCAGAGACCGTGCTGGGCCTGGTGCGACTGCGGAGCCGCAACGCCGAGCACGAGGTGGAGCGCGCGGAGGTCCCCGTCGTGCAGGCGCCCATCGAGGTGGCACCGCTGCCCGCGCCCCCGCCGCCACCGATGCCCGTCGTGGGGCTCGCCCCTCAGCTCGACCACGCTCCCAAGCCCCGTCCCACCTGGATGCTCGTTGCGGCCCCGATGCTCGGGGCGGTGGTGGGCATCGTGCTCGGCCTCGCCGCCATCGCCATCGGCGGGCTGTTTGTGCTCCTGCTCCAGCTCCTGTTCTGAACCGGAGGCTAGCCCTCCCAGGTGCCCTCGATGCGGGAGACTGCTTCGTGCACGGCCAGGGCGATGGGGTCGTGGGACCGGATCCACCGGGCCACCGTGCGCGCCCTGTCCCGCTCATCGCCGGCGAACAGCACGTCGACCAGCCGGGCGGCGTCGATCAGTCCGACCAGCGTGCCCATGCGCGGTGACAGCGTGCGGCGCGGCTGCATGGACTCGCGCACGCGGTCGAGCATGTCGCGCTCGTAGGTGCCGTCTCGCATCGGGTGTGCGGTGCTGCTCGGCAGGAGGGACCGGGTGGTGACCACCTCAGCGAGCGCGCCTCGGCTGGCCAGGTCGTCGATCAGCCGCTGGCGCAGATCGGGGATGCCCTCCGCGAGACGGTCCAGCCATGCCGTGATCGGTCCGGGGCTCGGCGCCGGGGCGAGCATGGCGAGGGCATAGGCGAGCACGGGCGACTGCGGGAGTGGGCCCGCCTCTGGCCGGTGCGTCAGCGAGGCGGCCGACTCGAGCCGGATGTGGCCGCCGAGGGCCAGGTCGGCGAGCACCGCACCCCGCAGTGCCGTGTCCAAGCCGAGAAAACACGCGGGGTGCACGGTGCCGCGGGCGTCGTCCAGGGCGAACAACAACAGGGATTCGGGCAGTGTGATCATCGGGCGCTCACTCCGGGGACGACCAGTCTACCGGGCCCTCGACGAACCGGTGCCGCAACCGGCCGAGCACGATGCTCCACGCACGCTCGAAATAGTCCCACGCCTGAGTCCACTCGTCGCTGTCGCCCCACCCAGTGGCCAACAGGCGCACCCGCACGCCCTCGGGGTCAGGGCGGATGGTGACCTCCACACGGGTCTTCTCGTCGCGGATCGAGGCCAGGCTCGGGGGTTGGTTCCAGGAGAACGCCAGACGGCTCGGAGGCGCATACTCCAGCAGCGTGCACCCCTCGCTCCCCCGCTTGCCCGCGGGCTGGCCCGGATCGAAGTACAGCTCATAGGCCCCGCCCACGCGCGGCTCCACGTGGCACTCCGGGGCGAAGAACCCGCGACACCCCTCGTGCGTGGTCCAGGCTGCGAACACCTCTTCGACCGTCCCCGGCAAGGTGACCAGCTTCTCGAGCTCGCGGGGCATGCGTGTGTCTCCCGTCGGGTCGTGCCGTACTGGCCTCCGGCGGTCGTGTACCCCAGGATCCCCGCGCCTACCGGCTCGGACAACCGCCGCGCCGCGCCTGTATGCCGTTGGGGGAGGGGTGCCAGCCGGCCGCACCGAGGTGCAGGTCCGCAAGGCCCCGTCACCGGATGCAACGACTGCTGGATCCAGCGGCGGATCGCAGATCTGCATGACATCCTGTTGACGTGAGAGGGCGGCGCTGGGGGAGGGGATATGCGCACGGTCTGGATGGTCATGTTGGCGGGCAGCCTCGCCGGCTGCCTCGCGGATGCGTCGGGCGAAGGCGAGATCGAGCGGTCCACCTGCGTGGATGCCTCCGACTGCCTGGGCGGCGAGTTCTGCGCCATCTCGGCGGACCGTGGCACCTGCCGGGTGCTGCCCGCCGCCTGCGGTCCGGTGGGGGACTGCACCGATCCGATCTGCGCCGACGCCCTCGAGCAGCTGTGTGTCGACGGCGAGGAGGCGGTGCGGTGCGCCAACCCCATCGACCCGTCGAGCACGGTGGTCGGCAGCCCCGCGTTCACCTGCGGCTGATGATAGGGGTCTCAGCGGGTCGAGAGTGGCCCCCTGGGAGGACCTGTGATCACGCTGATCTGCACCCGCACTTGAAGCGCCTGTCGCAAGGCGGTCGCCTTGCTCAAGGAACGTGGCGCTGAGGTGGAGTACCGGGAGTACCGCAGGCAGCCGCTCTCGGTCGCTGAGCTGCAGGACGTGCTCGGCAAGCTCGGGCTCACGCCGGCCGACGTGCTCCGCCGGCGCGACGCCGCGAACAAGGAGCTCAAGCTCACGGGTGCGGAGGCGCCGGAGGTGCTGCTCGCCCACATGGCCGAGCACCCCACGCTCCTTCAGCGTCCCATCGGCATCCGCGGCGACAAGGCGGTGGTCGGCCGCCCGCCGGAGCGGCTGCTCGAGCTGCTCTGACCCAGCCCATCGCCCAACCCGCTCGGCTGCGCTGCGACCCGTGTGCCTCGCTCCGCGCGTCGATGTTGCGTGACGCCCTCGCGGCGCTGCCGGCCATCGCCTTGGGCCAGGGAGAGGCGGTGCCAGCGGCGTTCGGTCTGCCGCCGAACACCCGACTCGAGGTGTTGGCGCTGGACTTCGCGCGCCGACTGGCCGCGTAGCCGGGCTAGCCCTGCCGGGCGTCCAACACGTACTGGAAGATCAGCGGCGCCACGATGGAGGCGTCGGACTGGATCATGAACTTGGGCGTGTCGACCGCGAGCTTGCCCCAGGTGATCTTCTCGTTCGGCGGGGCGCCGCTGTAGCCTCCGTAGGACGTGACGGCATCGCTTATCTGGGCGAAGTAGCCCCACAATGGAACGTCGAGCTTGAGGTCCTGCATCAGGAGCGGCACGGCGCAGATCGCGAAGTCGCCGGCGATGCCACCGCCCACCTGGAAGAACCCGATGCTCGTGTGACCCTGGGCCACGTACCACTTGCACAGGCTGGCCATCTGCTCGGTGCCCGACGCTACGCAGTGGTGGTGCGGCAGGCTCTCGTCGATGGCGTGTGCTGCGAACATGTTGCCGGTGGTGCTGTCCTCCCAGCCCGGGGTCCACACCGGCACGCCCATCTCCTTCGCGGCGAGCAACCAACTGTCCTTGGGGTCGGACTGGAAGTGCTGGGCCAGGTCGGGGTCATCGAGCACATCCCACAGGTGCTCCGACGGCAGCTTGGTCACGCCGGCGGCGCATGCGGCCAACCACCGGTCGAACAGCCGGGTCTCCAGGTGGCGCATCACCGTCTCGGGGATGCAGATATCGGTCACCCGGTTCATGTGCCGCTCGAGCAGCGCCTGGTCGTCCTCGGCCCGCAGTCCACGCCAGCTGTCGATGTGCTCATACTCGTCGGCCGCGAGCAGGAGGAAGATGTCCTCCTCGAGGTTCGCGCCGGTGCACGAGATGCCATGCACGCAGCCCGACCGGATCAGCGGCGCGAGGCTGCGGCCGATTCCGGCAGTGGACATCGCGCCGGCGAGGGTGACGAACATCTTCCCGCCCGAATCCAGGTGTGCCAGCCAGGCATCGGCGGCCCGCAGGGTGGAGCGGCTGTTGAAGTGCCGGAAGTGGCGCTCCATGAACGCGGTCAGGTCAGTCATTCGTCTCCCCGTGGACGCGCAAGAGTAGCCACTCACGGGCGCCTGTGCGAGGGAGGCGAGAGTGCCACCCGGAGGGTGGGCCCAAGACGCCGACGCGCCCGCCGACGTGCCCCCCGGCCAGGGTCGGTCGGGGCGGGATCACGAAGGCGAGCGCGGGGCGAGCGGCGTGGGTTGCACCCACGCTACTCCTGCGGGACTCAGCAGCCGCCGAAGCCGTGCAGCCCGGGCACGCGCCACGAGCAGTTCTTCAGGCAGTCGTCGTCCTCGTCATCGTTGCCGTCGTCGCACAGCTCCTCGGGACCGTCCACAATACCGTTGCCGCACAGGGCGTCCTGGGCGCAGCACAGCGCCTTGGAGGACTGCTCGTTGCAGCCGTACCCGGTGGCGCAGCTGGGGAGCGAGGAGCCGTAGCCGCAGTTCAGGATTTCGTCCTCGCCGAGGGTCGCGATGCCGGTGTAGGTGACGCTGAAGTGGCCAGCACCGCCGCCGCCATCGCCGCGGCAGTAGATGGTGCCGAGCGCCTTCTCGGCGGGAACCGCGAAGGCCCAGCCGTCGTTGCGGGCGTTGTACTGCTCGGGGGAGCACAGCTTCCAGTCCACCGGACACAGCGTGCCGAAGTCCTGCTCGCAGGTGAAGTCACCGGGGTCGTCGCACACGACCATGTCGCCGCCCGGGGAGGTGCTGAGCAGGTCGGCGCCGCCTTCACACGCGTCGGGGAACAGGCCGCCGCCGCCGCCCGTGATGGTGGCCACGTTGGTGAGCGTGCAGGTGGTGAGGTCGAGCATCTGGAACGAGCGGGCACAGGCGCCGCCGGGCACGGTGAGCGACGGCCAGCTCAGGGTACCGTCGGCCGAGGTGGTCTTCACGCCGAGCCGGATGCCGGCAAGGCCAGTGGCCACGCCTGCGCATACGCCGCTGGGAATCACGTCTGAGCCGGCGCCGAGGCCGAACAGGAACGCCACGTCGCCGCCGGCGGTGAGGCCGCTGGCGTCGATGTCGATGTCACCGGGGCAGGCGCCGACCATCGTGAGGGTCTGGGCGAAGGCTGCCGACGGGGCGAGCAGCAGGGCGGCGAGAATGAAACGCATGGGGGAACTCCGTTCTAGCGGGCGGAATCCAGACCCGCCCGCGCGCCAACCTATCCGGGCTCGTGCGCACCCGCAGCAGTTCCCGGGTCCACGAAGCCCTGATGGGTCACAGATCGATCGGCACCGCACGGGGAATGTAGCCGTCGGGCGCCGCGCAGGTGACCCGCATGGTCCACGCGTGCGTGTCGGGAATCGCGGGGTCGAAGCCGTAGATCTTGCGGACGGAGCCGCAGGTTGCGATCCGCGCTCCACTAGCGGCGCGCCGCGCTCCGCCCTGGAACGTGCAGAACGCATCCAGCGGCCACGCCTGCTCCACGACGGCTTCGCCTCGGAGCGGGTCGAGCCGGATGTCGATGACCCGCGACAGCGCGGGCCCGGTGCGACGGTTGTCGAACAGCGTGAGCCGGCCATCGGGAAGCAGGTTGGCGTCGTGCTGCCACTCGAAGGTCTCTCGCTCTCCGCCAGCACCGACCAACACGAAGTCGGAGGGCACGTCGCTGAGCTCTGGCGCGCTGGCGCCGTTGAGCCAGTAGTGGACCGCGCCGAAGTCGGGGGCGGCGGGGTCAACCCGCACGCGCGCCACCGCATTCAAGTAGCGGAAGGTGATCAGCGCGTCGCCGTCATCGACGAGGACCAGCGCGTTGGCGTGGGACCAGTCGCCGGGCGCATCGGGAACCTCAACATGATCGCCGATGAACCATCGGGCAACCTCGGCTCCGGAGCGGTCCAGCACCAGGAAGCCATCCGCGATCGTGGTGTCGCCGAACGTCTCGCCCACGAGGTTGTTGTACAATATATAGAAGTGCTCGCCGTCGGTGGCCGCGTCGTGGTGGGTGGTGACACCGAGGGCGTCGTACCCGATGGGAACCTCGGCGAGCAGCGCGCCCGCGAGGCTGTGCTCCCACAGCCGGTCAGCGCCCATGGTGAGCAGCGTGCCGTGGTCGGTGAACTGCAGGGACTCGGGCTGGGCGTCTCCGACTCGGACGGCGAGCGCCGGCGTGCCGCTGTAGGTGTCCCACACCGTCGTCCAGGCGCCGGCGTCCCGGCACGAGTTTGTCGTGGCCACGAACCCGTTCACGGGCGTGCCCTCCAGCAGCACCCAGTTCGGGTGGTCGGGCTCGTTGCCGGTGGTCACCTCGCCGGCCAGGGCGAGCCCGGGGTCGGCGTCACCGGCGGCGGACCACGACCAGATGCTGTCGCTCGTGAGCATCCCCACCTCCACCTCGTGGTGGGCGGCGGGCTCGGAGCGCACCGCGCGCACGGTCGGGTGGTGGGCGGTGGACCAGGTGAGGGCGAGGGCTTGCGGCGGGGACACGTCGAAGCTGCACCGTGCCGCCATCGGCGCGTCGAGCGGCACGGTGCAGCCGCCGGTAAGCCCGGGCGTCGTTGGGATGACTCCAGTGTCAGCGGTGTCGGCGGTGTCGCCCGGAGCGGTGCTGGCCGTGTCGGGCGAGGTGCCGGTGCCGGCGGTGGGCGTCTCGGTGTCGGTCAGTGTGGGCGCGGGGTCCGGCGTCGCAGAGTCCGCCTTCGACCCCGGGGGCGATCCCGCGGTCGTGCACCCCAGCGCGGCCAACAGCACCCACCCGCTCATCACCACCCCACTCACCACACTGTAGCCGGCCGCTTCAGTCCGAGATCGCGAGCGGCGGCAGGGGCGGGTCCCAGCCATCGCCGGCCAGGTCGAGGTAGATCGGCGCGCTCATCGCCCACGCCGTGCCGCCGTAGGGCGGTCCAAGGTCCACGTCGCCCTCTGCCACCACGGTGAACCAGGCATCCCGTCGCGCGGTGAGTTCGAACTGGGCGGCGTCGGCGGACAAGGTCTCGATGGGCTCGCCGTCGCGGTACAGCACCAGGCGGGCCACCGGCGCCCAGCTGGCCGATCGGGCCGACACGTTGAGCACTGCGGGTGCGGTGAGCGTGGTGCCGGGCAGGATCGACATGTGGAGGAACACGCCCTTCGCGACGATGGTGCGGCCGGCGCGAACGGCGGTCCGCAGGGCAGCATCCGTCACCGCCGACGGGTCGTTCGTGTCGAACGGGAACCAGGTGCCGTTCAGGCCCAGGCCGCCGGCCGTGGGGCCGTGCGAGTCCGACACGCCCACCGGCACCACTCGATGGCCGCGGCTCACCAGGTCGGCGAAGAACGGGAACCGCCCGGCATAGCTGCCCCCGTTGTTCACCTCGACCAGCTCGAAGGCGTCGCTCCAGAAGTCGGCGTCGTCGATGCGACCGGGGGACCAGGCGGCGAAGTCGGCGAGCCCAGCATCTACCGGGTGGTTGATCTGGACGAAGGCGTCGTCTCCGAAGAAGTCGTGCACGAGGGCGAAGTGCTCCTCGGTGGAGTCGACCGACACCCGGAACCACGGATAGGCGCCGCCGCCGGGGCCGGAGGTCTGGGCGGTGATGGGGTACACATTGCTGTGGCCGCGGAGCACGGGGCTCACCTCGCTGGCGAGCACGGTGTTCAGCACGCCGTCCAGCCCGAGCGGGGCGAGCATCGGCGCGTAGTCGGCCACCTGGTCGTGGTCGGTGCCGAAGTGCAGCTGCACGCCCACGCCGGCCATGGTGACCAGGCGGTCCTCCATCGCCACCTTGCCGTCCGGCGATGGCGCGGCGTGCACGTGGGGGTCGGCGAGCAGCCAGCCCGTGTGCGGGAATGCGGATTCCAAGCGGACCTCGAGCGGGGTGTTGCCCACCGGCAGCGTGAGCACGCTGCGGTAGCGCTCGAACCGCAGCCCGCGGTGCACCACCACGTCGTAGGTGCCCGGCTCCACCGGCAGCACCACCTCCCCGTCGCGGGACCAGCCCGCCGCCGCGAACCCGCTGGGTCGCGGGCGCACGAGGGCGTCGTCCACCGCCAGATCGTCCTCGGTGAACCTCACCTGCACGGCGAACGGCAGGCCGTCGTCCACCCGCACGGTGAGGGTGGCGGGCTCGCCCAGGGGCTCTCCGTCGTAGGCGATCCCGCGGCCGCGGGCGGTGGGCACCGGGGTGGCACCGCTCGCCAGCGACTCGAGCGCCGCGGCCGTGGCCTCGGGTGCGGCGAATGGGGAGAAGGACGCGGCGCCGGCCGGGTGGTCATAGGTCCAGCCATCGCCGCGACCGTCCACCACGGTGGAGATGGCGGCACTCGCGGGAACATCCGCCGACCAGCTGCCGTCGGCCTCGGAGACCGCCAACGTGAACGGCGCGCCGTCCACCAGCACCACAACCCGCGCCCCCGCCACCGGTCCGTCCGGTGCCGTGACGGTGCCCGACTCGGTTCGGGTGGATTGTCCGGTGCGGGCCTGCCACGCGTTGGTGAGGTCGGCGAGGTCGGCCCCCACGCCATACCAGCGGGTCCAGCTGGTGGATTCGCCATTGTTCAAGGTGGCGGTGGGCTCGAACAGGGTGGTCGCCGAGAGCAGCGACGACAGGATGGACAGGTCCACGCCGGCGTTGAGGGTGGCGTCGGGTCGGAACATGCCGAGGGCCACATCGTCCCGGTCGCTGGTCCACCCGCCCCACGCGCGGGGCTCGCTGCTGCCGCCCCCGTTGCCCACCCCGGGCGTCCATGCGGTGCCCAGATCGTCCGATCCGAGAAGCACATCGCCGGGCGCGAACGATCCGCCATAGGGGGCCGTCGCGGTGGTCACCACCTCGAGGAAGGGGCTGCCGGCCGCCAGGCGGAACTCGGTCACCAGGTCGAGCGCGAGGTCGGGCACCAGGTCGGACTCCACCGCACCCTCGAGCAGCTCCAGCGTGCCCTCCACCCCGGTGACCCGCACGATGGCGAGCCCATCGGAGCCGTCGGAGATCACGTCCACCGAGCGCGCATCGAGCATCCGCCCGAGCCCCGCCTGGGCATGCCACTCGTCCACCGCGTCGCGGCCGGGAACGCCCTCAGGACGGATGATGTCGGCGTCGATGACCGCGCCTCCCTGGGGGATATAGTACGCCCCATCCCGCGCCCCCTGCACCACGAACTGCACCCGGTCGTTGTACAGCTTGATGTCGCCCACCCGGCCTTCGGCGGAGATGCCTCCGAACAGCTCGCGCCCGTGCCGCACCACGCCGGCCCGCACCTCATCGGCACCGAGCGGCGCGTCTAGCGGCAATGCGGGGTCGCCCGCCGGCCATGGATGGGTCGCGGGCGTGTCGTCCATGCACGCGACGAAGAGGAGGAGCAGAGGGAGGGTGCGCATGCGCGCGATTAACAGGTCGGCGAACGCATCTGGCCGGTCTTCATGGCCGTCGCAGTGCGTCGTGCGTAGGTTGCGGGCCACGCAGGGAGAGACAGGATGCAGGACGCCACCGTACGGCCCGAGCCCACGCTGCAGCGTAAGGCCGCCATCACCACCGGCCGCGCGCAGGACCACGCCGGCAAAGTGCGGGTGGAGCCGATCCCCGACTTCGACCTCGACCGCACGATCTTCAAGACCCTCGAGGGTGCGGTGCCTCGGTACGTGATGCGGTCGCGCATCGCGAAGGAGCCTCACTGGGATGGCGCGCCGGCCGCCGAGATCAACCAGGCCTATGCCGCGGTCGCGCAGACCGCGCCCCTGCCCGACGTAGACCCCGCTTTGCTCCAGTTCATGGCCGAGGAGTGCGACTTCGACGTGGAGCACGCCGACGGCTCCTTCCTCGACCACCTGTACTTCTGCTTCGAATACACCGCGCGGCACTTCCCCGGGCACTCGCCCATCGTGATGCTGCTGCACTCGATCCTGGGAACCGGCACCAACACCTTCGCCATGACCGCCGACAAGATCGATGCGCTCCGGGCCCACCTCAGCCCGTTCGAGTGGGCCCACATCGAGGCCTTCCCGTCGGTGCTCCGCCTGCTCTACGACCTGCCGCTGCGCCAGGAGCTCCGCCGGGAGCAGCACCGCCTCGACCAGCTGCTCCGCATCGACTTCCACCGTGTGATCGATGACGCTCCGATCACCCTGACCGCGGACGAGCTCTGGGTGCAGCTGAACTTCCAGCTGATCCACCTGGTGGACTTCCTGCCGGTGGCGAACTGGGGCACCCACGCCAACGAGACCGCGTTCCTGGTGTTCCGCGACCTGCACGACCTGCTCACCCAGACCGGGCGCCTCACCGCCACGGTGGGCGCCGGCCCGGTGGGCGGCCGAGGGCTCGAACGCGAGACCCTGCCCGGCCTGCGCGCCCGCCTCGCCACCCGCATCCCGCTGTCGGTGAGCGAGCGCATGGCCGCCCGCTCGGTCCGCCAATTCTCCGACCGGGTGGGGCACTCCATGGCCTACACGCTCAGCTGGGGCTGATGCGCCTCACTCGATGACCACCGCGGTGAGGTTGTCGGCGGGGTGGCGGTCGATCAGGGTGCGCCACGGGTCGATCCCGGCCTCCACCGGCTCGCCCTCGACCACGACCGTGACCTCGGTGTCGGCCTCGCTCAACCGGTGCTTGTCGAAGTACAGCACCGCGTCGTCGGCCCCGAACACCCCGATGTCGATCCGGTCGGCCATGGGCACGTCCGACTCCTGGCCCAGCTCATCCGCCCGCACCTTGCGGGCCTCGATCTGCACCGTCACCTCCCACCGACCATCGCCCAGGTCGCGGGCGGTGGCCTCGGTCGCCTTGTTCTCGTACAGCGTGATGGTCTCGAACCAGTCTTCGATCACGTGGGCGTCGTCCGGCGGCACCACCTCGCGCAGGTACTCCAGCAGCTCGAGGCTGGTGGTGTACGGCGGCTGCTGGTAGCGCACGTCCATCAGATACCGCGACAATGCGCCGTTCAGCGCCTCTTCGCCCACCAGGTCCTTCAGCGCATACATCACCAGCGAGCCCTTGCGGTAGTGGATGTAGGGCTGGTTCTCGACCAGCGACAGCGGCAGCTCCTTCTTCGATTCGGTGGCCCGCCCCTGCAGGTACATGTCGAGCTCGTACTCCAGGAATCGACGGATGTGCTCCCGGCCGTACTCCTTCTCCATCACCATCAATGACGCGTACTGCGACAGGGTCTCGCTCATCACTGTGGAGCCCTGCACGTTCGCGCCGATCACCTGGTGCGCCCACCACTGGTGCGCCACCTCATGGGCGGTGACGTAGAACGGGTAGTCGATGTCATCCTCGGGGTCGTCGAGCCGGGCGATGAACCCGATGGCTTCGGAATACGGGATCGTGTTCGGGAACGACTGCGCGAACGATGCGTACCG
The DNA here is from genome assembly GCA_047609825.1 of Myxococcota bacterium. GTDB lineage: Bacteria > Myxococcota_A > UBA796 > UBA796. The sequence continues at coordinate 17,526 of JBLFXJ010000031.1, read as the reverse complement.
TGGGAACTCCAAGATGCGCACCTGGCGGTGTTGGTACGGCGAGAACGCATCGCCGAAGTAGTCGAGGGACTTCTTCACGGCGTCGATCATCCGCTGCACATTCCACTCGTGGCCGGGGTGGTGGTAGACCTCGATGGCCACGCCGTTCCACTCGTCCCGCACCACGGTGTAGCGGGCGGAGAGGAACGAGTAGAAGTTGAGGATCGGAGCGTCCATCGCGTAGCGGAAGTACCGGCGGGGGCCGTGCTCGGGGTGGTCCTCGGTCCACTCGCGCTCGAGGTAGCCCGGGGCGATGGCGATCTGGTCGGGGTCGGTGCTCACGGTGGCGGCGAATGTGATCCAGTCACTGTCGGAGGACAGGTAGGTGTTCTGCCGGGCCTCCAGATCGTCGATCCGCGGCATGCGCTCCTTCGGCTCCAGGTCTTGGCGCTTGCGGGCCTGGTCGCCGGAGAGCTCGCTGCCGTCGGTGTAGCCGAAGCTCGGCACGAGCATCGCGCTGTTCACGAACGTGCCATTGCCCACCACCTGGGTGTTCGCGCCGGAGTTCGGAAAGCCGCGGTCGGTGTACGCCAGGTCGAAGGTGAGGGATGACCAGGCTCCCGGCGGGAGCGGGCGCTCGAGCGTGAGGATGTGCACGCCGAAGTCGGCGTCGACCGTCGTCTCCGACACCGGCCAGTCCAGCGTGAGGGTGCGGATCTCGGCCTCGGGGTCCAGCCGGAGGAACACCTTGTGGATGGCCTCATCGCCCGTGTTGGCCAGGATCAGCGTGCCCGCGATGTCCACCGAGCCGGTGGACGGGTACAGGTCCACGGCCACATCCACGTCGGTGATCCGGGGCTGGGCGGCCCGGTCCCACTCCGCCTTGTAGGTGCGCTCGTACCGGGCGCTGTCGGCCTCGGCATCGTTGCTGTTCTGGTAGGTCTGGAGCACGTTGGTGTTCCAGAAGATGAGCCCGCCGAGGCCGGCCGCGGTGGTCACGGCACCGATCAACACGCCTGCGGATGCGCGGCTAGGACGAGTGCGCAAGTCCAGGCGTCGCGCCCGCCAGCCCGATCCGGTGCCGCGGACCCACAGCCACGACGACACCACGGCAAGCGCCAGCGCCCACGCACCCCAGTACGCCTTGTACAGCAGGTAGGGGCCGGCAAACCAGCCCCAGCCGTTCATGTCCGAGTAGGTGAGCCCGGGGTCGCTGCCGAAGAAGCCGAGGTTGTGCTCCCAGCCGAGGCCGCCGCGGAAGGTACCGAGCGCGTAGTACAGGATGAGCACCAGGTGCCCGGCGTATTTGTGGTTCGTGACCACGTGGATGGCCATGGCGAGCACGCAGAGCAGCCACCAGTCCACCAGCTGAAAGCCGTAGAGGTACTGGATGTATTGGCCGAGCTCGAGGTTCGTGTACCCCATGGCGAGCTGGGTGAACACGCCCGAGATCAGGATCACGCTCTGCAGCGCGGCCACCAGGATGCACAGGGCTGTGAGCTTGGCGAGGTAGGGCACCCAGGCCCGCATCGGGGTGGTGTCGACCAGCTGGGCGATGTGCTGGTCGCGCTCGTGCCACACCAGATCGCCGGCGTAGAACGTGATCACGATGAGCACGAACAGCGAGAAGGTGCCACTGAAGATCTCGAGCACCTGGTAGGTGACCGGCCAGGTGTCGGTGCCGTACATGCTGCCGACCACCTGGCTGTTCAGCGCGAGGAACAGCAGGCCGGCACCGATGATGGCGAAGAAGTAGCGGTTGCCGAGGATGTCGCGGAGCGCGCGGCCGGTGAGCACCCGGTACTGGGCGAACGCGGCGGCGAGGCCATAGCTCGGGGTGACGGAGGGGCGCTCCAGGCGGGGGCGCTCGGCCTCGGGTGCGGTCGTAGTGTCGGGAGTGCGGCGGAATCGGGCGAGGGGCTGCCAGCCGGTCTGATCGGTGGGCAGCAGGGCGGTGCAGGCGGCGAGCACGCCGGCCCCCAGCGCCAGCACCATCACCCGGTTCGCGAGCAGCCAGCCCGAGGGCCACAGCTGCAGCGTGTTGCGCTCGTAGGCAGTCCAATACTCGGTGAGGTCCACCACGCCCTGCAGGCCGAACGGGTCGAGCATCACGGCGAGGGCACGGTTGTCCAGGTCCGACGCCAGTCCAGCGGAGGCCAGGTAGCCGACCAGCATCAGCACGCCGCCGATGTAGTTCGGGAACATGCGCCGGGTGAGGGCGGCGAGTCCGAAGAAGATGGCCGAGGTGAACACGAGGTTCGGGCCGATGATGCCGATGTAGGGCACCACGAAGTTGGCCAGTCCAAAGCTGCCGAAGCGGTCGGCCTCCACGAACGGCGACAGGCAGCCCACCAGGAACCCGGCGCCGATGCCGGTGTAGATGTAGCTGTTGAGGAGCAGGGTGCCGAGGTAGCGGCTGCCGAGCAGGGCCCGCTTCGACACCGGCGTGGTGAACACCAGCGGGTGCATGCCTACGGCGTAGTCGCGCTGCCCGGCGTTTCCGGCGAGTGCAGCGGTGACCATGAGCGCGAACAGCGACAGGTTGAGCTCGAGGATGCCCACCACGTAGGGGCTGTCCACGTGCACATTGCCGTCGCTGCCGCCCACCCCGATGGTCACCCCGCTGAACGCACCGCCCAGCGCGTGCACCAGCAGCACGCCCAGGGCGAAGAACATTCCAAAGTACACGTGCGTGCTGATCTTCGTGAGGTAGTGCCGCAGCTCGTACTGAACCAGATATGCGAGCTGCATCACAGCTCCAGCCCGTGCACGGCCACGAAGTACACGTCCTCGAGGTCAGGCTCCACGGCGGTGAATCCAGCGGGCGCGGTGGGGGCGAGCACGCGCACGGCGGTGCGTCCGCCCACCAGCCGGGTGGAGAGCACGGTGAGCCCAGCGGCCGGCGGCGTGCCCCGGTCCAGGGTCGTGCCCCACACTCTCCCGCGCAGGCGCTCCTTCGCGGCCCCGGGCTCACCCACGAACCGGATCTGGCCGCCGGCGAGCACGGCCATCCGCGGGCAGAGGTCGGCCACGTCGTCCACGATGTGGGTGGACAGGATCACGATGCTCTGCTCGCCGAGCTCGGAGAGCAGGTTGAGGAACCGCACGCGCTCTTCGGGGTCGAGGCCGGCGGTGGGCTCGTCGACGATGATCAAGGTGGGGTTGCCGAGCAGCGCGATGGCGATGCCGAATCGCTGTCGCATGCCGCCGCTGAACGTGCCGACCGCCTTCTTCCGTGCGTCCCACAGGTTGGTCTGGCGCAGCAGGCCCTCGACCGCGGCGGTGCGCTCGGTGCGGTCCACGATGCCCTTGAGCACGGCGAAGTGGTCGAGCAGGTCGATGGCGCGGGCCTTGGGGTACAGCCCGAACTCCTGCGGCAGGTAGCCCAGGGTGCGGCGGACGCTGTCCTTGTCCCGGAGCACGTCGATGTCGTCCAGTCGGACGGTGCCCGCGTCGGCCTCCTGCAGCGTGGCCAGGGTGCGCATCAGCGACGACTTGCCGGCCCCGTTCGGCCCGAGCAACCCGAACATCCCGCCGGGTATCGTGAGAGACACGTCCTTCAGGGCGGCCACCCCGTTCGGGTAGGTCTTGCACAAGCCGTCGATCGTGAGCTGCACGGGTCCCCCTGCGTGGAGGCAAGCTACGCCAGCGGGCCGCGCGATGTTGCACCGCAACCGGGGTCAGGACGCCAGGTGTTACATCTTAGCGCAGAGCACTCCGCCCGCCATTCCGGTCGTCACTCCTGGGTTCCCGGCAACCGGGCCCGCCCACTGGGCCCCACCGCCCGGGTCCGCCCTCTCGGGGTCAGGACGCCAGGTGTTACACCTTACCCGCCGTACCACCCAGGTCCCCGCAACCGGGGTCGGGACGCCAGGTGTTACACCTTGTTCGTCGGCCCACGAGGGGACCCATGGCGGTGGTGTTCGAGACCCAGCGCATGCGGGTGCGGGAGTTCACCCGGGCCGACGTGGAGCCGTTCAGTCGGTACCGCGCTCAGCCCGAGGTGGCGGCGTACCAGAGCTGGACCACCTTCACCCTGGACGACGGACACGCGCTGTTCGAGCGCATGCAGGGCGTGCCCTTCGGCACCGTGGGCCACTGGTTCCAGCTCGCTGTCGAGGACCGATCGTCAGGGCGACTGCTCGGCGACCTCGCCCTGCACTTCTTCGCCACCTCCCAGGTGGAGATCGGGTTCACGCTCGACCCGCAGCATCAGGGGCAGGGGTTCGCGCAGGAGGCCGTGCGCGGCTGCCTCGCGCACTTGTTCGAGTCCCGCGACATCCACCGCGTGCGCTCGGTCACCGACGTGGAGAACGCGGCGGCGGTGCGCCTGCTCGAGGCGGTGGGGTTCCGCCAGGAGGCGCACTTCGTGGACGCCACCTGGTTCAAGGGCGCGTGGGGCAGCGAGTACGTGTACGCGATGCTTGCGCGCGAGTGGAGCACCTGATGCCTCACTCCGCCAGCGCGTTCGCCCGCACCGTGTCGCCCATCCGCGTGTACTGCGCGCGGGCATAGGCGCGGGCCCGGCGGGCCGCGTCGGGGTGGGTGTGGGCCAGGCGCTCGGCGGCGCGGCGGGCCGGGTTCGCGAGATCGGCGTCGGTGAGCGGGTGGGAGGCGGCCACCGCCTCCAGGGCGTCGAGCAGGCCTGCGCATTGCTCCGGTGCCAGGTGTGCGGCCACCTCGAGCTGCACGGTGAGCGGGAGCGCCTGCAAGCGCGGGTCGAGGTCGATCTGGGCCGCTACCACCCGCTCTGCCAGGGCGGACGCACCGGCCCAGTCCCGGCGTGCGAGGCAGATATGTGCGAGGTTCACGTCATTCACCCACGCCTCGGTGAGCCCGATGCGGCTCATCAGTCGCCCGGAGTGCCGGTAGTGGGCCTCGGCCTCGTCCAGACGGCCCGCCGCGCGCAGCACATCCGCCTGGATACTCTCGCTGAACACCGCCGTGGTGAGCACGCCGTTCCGCCACGCGAGCGCATAGGCCCGGGTGGCGGCCCTGAGTGCACCGTCGGCATCGCCGGTCAGCTGGCGTACCACGGCGAGCCAGCGCAGGGCCTCGGCGGCGTCGGCCCCGGGCGTGTCGTCCACCCGAGCGGCCACCGCCTCGAGGGTCGCTACCGCCTGTCGCGGGCGCCCCAGCTCGAGCTGGGTCATGCCGACCTGGCTCGAATAGCGGAGCTCTGAACCCGGATCTCCACGCCGGATGGCCTCGGCGACGGCGCGCTCGAGGTGGGCGAGGGCCGCAGGCAGGTCGCCTTTCTGTGAGGCGATAGCGGCCCACACGCGGTACGCCTCGGGGGCCGGGTCGGTGAGGCCTTCGAGCAGGCGGGTGGCGGCGGCGTGGTCCCGTCCGAACGCCAGCGCGGCGGCAGCGGGCAGGGCCAGTCCATCCGGAACGTCGCTGCGGTCGGCGATGGCGGCGCGGGCCAGCGCCAGGGTGTGGGTGCGGTCCGCGAGACGCCGCGCGGAGGTCAGCTGGACGGCGAGTGCCGCGTCGCGGCGCGGATCCCGTGCGTCGGAGTCGAGACAGGCCAGCGCGCGTCGGGCCGCCCGGTCGGCGCCGGCCCAGTCTGCGTCGGCCACTGCGGCGTCGGCCACCCCGAGCCACACCCCCACCGCATCGTCGGAGCTCGCCGACTCCAGCAGCTCGGCGGCCCGTGCGCGCATGCCGAGGGACCGGGCGACCGCGAGCACCTCGTCTTCGGTGGCGGTCGCCCGGGCGGCCTCGACCAACGCGCCCGACGTGAACGTCCACCCGTCCGGGCTGAGCGCCACCAGGCCCGCACCCACCGCCGAGGCCAGGTCCGCGCGCCCGAGGCCGAGCTCGGCCAGCGCTTGCGCCCACGCCTCCGCCTGCACCACCGGTCCAAAGCAGGCCCCCACCGCCAGCCCGCGGCGGAGGGGTTCCGCGAGCGCGTCGAGCCGCGCGGCCACCGCGGCCTCCACCCCGTGAGCGGTCCGGCCCGCCGCCCGAGCGCGCACCAGCTCTACGGCGTGCCCCGGATGCCCGGCCGACTGGGTGGCCACCTCCCGCACCTGGTCCGGCGCCGTGGTGAGCAGCGAGCCCACCAATGTGAGGTGGTCGGGTGGCGCCAGCGGGCCGAGGGAGACGCGCAGCGTCGCCTCCACTGGGGCGCGCACGGCCAGCACGACCACCGGAGGGGCCTCCGGGCGCCGCGTGTGGGCGAGGTGGGTGAGCAGGGCCGGCACCGCGGGGTCGGCCTCGGCATCGTCCAAGACACACAGCACCGGCCCCCGCGACGTGAGCCCGTGCAGCCAGTCCGCCGCCGCCGCCCGGGCGGCTCCGACCGGCAGCTCCCCGTCCAGCCACGGCGCGAGCGCACCCACCCGGCCCTCCAGCTCGGCCCCGTGCAGCCCCGTCGCCCCGAGCCGTTCCCGCGCGGCGGCCACCAATCCGCCCAGCGGCTCCGGCGTGCACCAGGCCGCCACCGGCACCACGGCGTCCACCGCGGCGGCCGTCTCGAGCAGCCAGCGGGACAGGCGGGTCGCTCCGAATCCCACCGGTCCGTCCACAGCGAGGGTCGCGGGCCTGCGGGTGCGGATCGCGTCCGTCAGCGCCGCCCACAGGGCGTCCCTCTCCCGGATGCGCCCCACCAGCGGCGGCTCCCGCACCTGCACCAGTCCTGCCCCCACGATGCCCGGCACCGTGGTGAGGTCTGCGGGCGTGCGCCAGTCGGCGGGCGGCGGGAGGCACGGGTCCAGCGCCGTGGGCAGCCCATCCGCAGCGGGCTCGGCAGCCGCCGGGGCCTCCCCCACCAGCGTGGCGGTGGGGGCGCCGATCGCCACCAGCCGGGGGGCCACAGCGTCGGTGCGGGGGAGGGCGGCGAGGGCCTGCGCTGCGTGGCGGAACCGGTACCGCAGGTCGGGCTCCACCATCCGACCCAGCCACGCGGCCAGCGCCGGCGGCACGTCGAGATCCGCCAACGGGGTGTGCCCAGAGCCGGTCCACACCGCCAGCGCCGTGCGCCCAAGGGCGTACAGGTCACTCCACGGGCCCAGGTCCCGCCACCGACCGGCCCGTTGCTCCGGCGGCATGTAGCCAGCCGTGCCGCGCCGCTCCGCCGGCCCCTGTCCCACCACCCGCGCGATGCCGAAGTCCGCTAGCCATGGACCTGCGCGGGTTGGGCCGCCGAGAAGCACATTCGCCGGCTTCACGTCCAGGTGCACCACGCCCCGGGCGTGGGCATGGGCCAGCGCGCTGAGCAGCGGCCGCAGCTGCGCTTCCACCTCGGGCCAGGTGTGCAGGGCGAGGTCGGCCAAGGTGCCGTGGGTGGAGCGGTCCATCGCCACCCACGCGTCCCCGGCGCACCAGCCCAGCGCCTCCGCCGTGCCGTCGTCCACCACCCCGACGTCATGGATCCGCACGATGTGTGGGTGGTCCAGCGCCGCGGTGGTGCGGATCTCGTCCACCAGCTCCACCCGGCGGTCGGGCGCCACGCCGGGCAGGCGCTTCACCACCACGTCGCCCACGTGGGGGTGGATGGCCGCGTACACCGTGCCCATCCCGCCCCGTCCCAGGGGCTCCGCGAGGTCGAGCTGCATGCCAGCGAGGTGCATGCGCCCGCGTATCACCTGGGGCGGTCGGGCGTACGCTGCCCGGATAATCGGCCTGTGGAGGTCTGATGCACACCGGTTCCTGTCTCTGCGGTGCGGTGACCTTCAAGGTCGAAGGCCCACTCCCCCCGCCCGACGCCTGCCACTGCACCGCCTGCCGCAAGTTCTCCGGCCACTTCCAGGCGGGCACCGATGTGCCCCGGTCCGCACTGACCGTGGAGGGGATGGAGCACGTCACCTGGTACGCGTCGTCAGCGAAGGTTCGGCGCGGGTTCTGCTCGGTGTGCGGCGCCTCGCTGTTCTTCGACCCGCTCCACACGGACAAACACGCGTGGACGAGCGTGTGCATGGGCGCGTTCGACACGCCCACCGAGACCCGCCTCGCGGTGCACATCTTCGTCGATGACAAGGGGGACTACTACGACATCGCGGATGGGCTGCCGCAGAACCGGCAGTAGGTCTGCACGCCCCTTGTACGTGCCGCCCGCTCGACGAGGTGTCGGGCAGTTAGCCACCGTCAAGCGACCCTCTTCGGCGCCGACCAGTGGTCCCGGTCCGTCCCGCGCCGCCCTTCGCCGTGCCCTGCTCATGAAGGGCCCATCGGCGGTGTTTACGTACTGAGGTCCTGTCTCCGACGACAGGCCGAGTGCGATCGTTCGACCCGCCTGCGAAGGCTTGACAAACACAGGTCTCAGGTTGTGGTAGCGTCCCACCAATCTCGAATGGAGGTATCCTTGACCCGCACGCTCCTCGTCCTCTCGGCCCTGTCCATTGCGGGCACGGCCAACGCTCAGTCCCTTGACATGTCCGGCGACTGCCCCGGCACCGTCGACATCTCGATCAGCGGTTTCACCCCCGGCGGCACGGCCGTGTTCCTGTTCGGCGGCGCCGGCGAGGGCTCCGATGTCATCGGCCGCGGCGCCTGCGCGGGCACGCCCACCGGGCTGGCCGGCATGCGCTTCGCCACCCGCATCGCGGCAGACGATGCCGGAAACGCGGCGTTCTCGCCCACGTTCCCCGATGGCCGCTGCGACACCCCCGTCCAGGTCCTCGATGTCAGCAGCTGCACGCTGTCCAACGTCGACACCGCCGCTGGCGGCGGGCCCGGCCTCGGCGTGCTCGAGACCTACGATGGCGGGCCGCAGTTCATCTACCGCCTGAACTACACCGACTTGCCCGATGGCGATGCCGCTCCGTGGTACCAGGCGCAGTGCGAAGACATGGGGCTCCGCCCGGTGTCCTGCGATCCCGCCCCGTGGGACGCGAGCTACGACGCCACGGCCTTCAACGCCGTGCAGCTCGATTCGGGCCACTTCGGCTGCAACGTGTCCTCGGGCATCGGCGGCCTGACCGGGTGGACCAACATCCTGACCTACCACCGCCCGCTGTACGACGCGCAGGGCGTGTGTGAGAACGGCTGCACGATCAGCGGCCTGCCGGTCACCCCGATCTGCACCGACTGAGCGTCACCTCAGGGTGCATGCTCTGCGGCGGTCGGTGGCAACACCGGCCGCCGTCGTGGTCTTGGGCGTGCGCTCATGGCGGCCGGATCAGCGTCACGCGTCGCCCGGTGGGAACGTCGGCCTCCAGCGTGCTCTCGCCGTCGGGCCACCGGACCAGCACGTCCACAGTGGCTGCCTCGCCCACACCGACGTGCACCTCGGTGGGCCCCGCCGAGAACAGCGACGTGCCGCCGGCCAGCACCCAGTGGTGTGAGGTCCGTGGGCCGTTGGTCACCGTGAGTCGGGCGCCGATTGCGTGGCGGTTCGGGCTCCGGTCGTCGCGCAGCGTGATCGCCGCCGCTCGGGACGCCCCACACCGGGCCGTGAGCACACGCGTGGGCCCGTTCAGGTCGGCAGTGAGCAGGTCGAGCCAGCCATCGCCGTCGTGGTCTGCAACCACGAGCCCGCGGCCGAGCCCCGTGTCCGCTACACCCCATGCGGCGGCCTCGTCAGTCCACACCCCGGGAGACGACTGCACCCACAGCCCATCGGGCTGCGCGTTCCAGTAGGGGCCTTCTGGATCGAACGGCAGCGGCTCGAGCACGGTGTCGCCCATCCGCACCAGGATCTCGGGCGGTCCGTCGTTGTCGAGGTCCTCCACGGCCACTCCCCAGCCGAACCGCTGGTTCAGGTCGGGGTCGCCGAGCAGCGGTCGGATTCCCCAGGCGTCGTCGGTGCGAAGGTATCCGACCCCACCCTCGGGCAGGTCGGTGGCGAGCAGCACCGCCACCTCCTCGAGCGCGCTCAGCACGAAGTCCGGGCGGGTGTCGCCATCGAGGTCGGCCACCGCCGTGCCCATCCCGCTCACACCCACGCCGAAGCCCGCGTCGATGTCCACGAGCAGCGGGAGCGTGCCATCGTTCCTGAGGATGAAGTTGGGTTCCCGAAAGGGGAAATCGTTGGTCACTATCAGGTCGGCATCGCCGTCGTCGTCCACATCGACCCAGGTGCCCTGGAAGCTGTACCCCCCATGCACTTCGGGTGGCAGGGTGTCGCTCACGTCCTCGAAGGTGCCGTCGCCGTGGCTCAGATAGAGCTGGGCGGGATGGGCTTGCTGGCTGGGCAGGGTCGCGGGCACCTCGCCGTAGGTGCCGATGAACAGGTCCAGGTCGCCGTCGCCGTCCACATCACCCCACGCGCCGGTCTGTGCGTCGTGGTCGGTCGCCTGAAGGCCGCTTCCGGCGGTGATGTCGGTGAACGAGCCGCCATCGTTGCGGAGGAGCACCGTGGGGCCGTCGAATGCGAGAACCAGCAGGTCCAGGTCCAGGTCACCGTCGATGTCGGCGCCCGTCACCGCCGCGACGGGCGTGTCGGCCTGGGGCGGCACACGGTCTGCGGTGACCTCCTCCCAACCGACAAGGGTCCGGTCGTACAGGCGCCAGCCAGACTCCGTGGTGCGGATCAACTCCAGATCGGGGTCGCCGTCGAGCTCGAGCCAGCTGACCCCTCCGCCGAAGTCGTAGATGTACGACACATCGACGGTGTCAACCACGACGGTGTCGAACCGCGCAGACTCGCGTGCGCCGGGGTCGGTGCACTGGAACGGCTCGCCGAGTACCCGCAGGAGCGCCTCGGGTCCTGCGGTATCACCGGTGGAACTGCCCGTACCCGTGGGTGTGGTGGGGTCGCCGGTGGATGTGGTCGCACCGGTCGACGACGTCGCACCGGAGCCCGGAGTCGCGACGGTGCCGGCAGTGTCGCTCGCCCCCTTGGAGCGGGGGCCGGCGGTGCAGGCCAGCATGAAGAGGAGGAGGGCGTTGTCCACCCCCACACCGTAGCAGCGTTAAGCGACAGTAGGAGGTGCGATGCATGCGCTCGCGCTGGTGGCGCTAATCGCGTGCGGGGGCGCCTCCAAACCGGCCGCTGGGGACACATCGGCCACGACCGCCGACCCGGGCACGCCGACGGAGGTCACCAACACCTCCCACACGGGCACGCCTCCGGCCTCCACCGACACCGACACCGACACCGACACCGACACCGACACCGACACGGGCACACCGACCACCGGCCCCCCGACCGACACTGCCGTGGTCGACGCCGACGGTGACGGGTTTGCCTCGCCCGAGGACTGTGACGACACCGACCGTGGCAGCTATCCTGGCGCCTTCGAGCTGTGCGATGGGCGCGACAACGACTGTGATGGGGTCGTGGATGCAGGGGCTGGCGCCTTGTTGCTCGGCCCTGGCGATCAGCTGTCCACCGAGGTCACCGACGCCCTCGCACTCACCGGCGCGATGACCCTCGAGCTGTGGCTGGAGACGAGCGCGATGGACCAGTCCCTGCTGGCGTTCACGGACAAGGGTGCCGAGACGTGGTGGGTGATGGACACCTCGGACGGACACGTGCACTACCAGGCCCACGGCACCGTGCGCGACGCGGTCGTACGCTCCAACCAGCCATACCGAGACGGCGAGTGGACCCACGTGGCGCTGACGGTGCAGTTGGACCTGGACCTGGACTCTGGTGAGGCGCCGCCGGTGTGGGTCATGTTTCGCCTGTACATCGACGGGCTGGCACACAAACCTGTCGCGGTGCCAGACGATCTGGTCACCGTGGAAGGGGGGGTTCCTGGCCCGTTCCCATTCATCCTGGGCGGCTCCCCGGAGCGGCCCTTTGCTGGACGGGTGGACGAGCTTCGGGTGTGGGATCACTGGCGATCCCGCGATGCTATCGAGGCAGATCGGTGCCGCAGGCTTCGCGGCGACGAGCCTGGCCTCTTGGCGTACTGGCCGCTCGAGACCGACACCCTCGACGCGGGACCGCTGGCGCTGCACCTGGTGACGGCCTCAGGCGCGCCCACCCTGGGGCCCCGATGAGCCCGTGGCTGCTGCTGCTCGCGTGTCAGACCGCAGCGCCCCGACAGAGCGCTGCTCCGGCCGTCTCTCCCCCGACCTCCTCGGCGTCCACGCCCTCGACGAGCGAGCCCCCCACCCACTCCACGACCTCCACTACACCGCGCGTACTGGACACCGGCGACACCGGGGGCGCCACGGTGGACACCGGCCCGCCCCTGCCGCCGCTCGAGCTCCTCGCATCGGGCCCGGTCGCGTGCATGGACCCCTCGCGGCGTGACGAGCGGGTGTTCGACCGAAGCCGCCTGGGGTGGGTGCCGTCGGTGTGGACGGGCCTGCAGGGCTCGGGCCTCGTCGTGCGCGACCTGGACGCCGACGGGCGCATGGATATCGTTCGCACCCGCCCCGATGGCCTGGAGTGGTGGACCCTCTCGGGGGGCAGATGGGTGCGGACAGCGCGTCTCGCACACATCGACGCCGAGCGCGCAGCCGCCGCCTCGGCCGCCGACTATGACGCCGATGGCGACCCGGATCTGTTCATCGCCCGGTACGGCCTGCCCAACCTGCTCCTCCGCAACGACGCGGGCGTGTTCGTAGACGTGGCGTTGCCCCTGGGGCTCGAGCGCACGCCCTACCTGTCGGTCACCAGCGCCTGGGCCGATCTGGACCGGGACGGTGACCTCGACCTGCTCGTGGGAAACTACGGGGAGGTGCCGAACTACGACGGCACCTCGGCCGACCCGTCGCGGCTCTACCTCGGCAGCGCAGGCGGCCAATTCGACGACGTGAGCCACTGGCTGCCAGAGCGGGTGCACGGCGCCTACACCTTCATGAATCCGCTCATCGACCTCAACGACGACGGCTACCCCGAGATCATCTCGATCACCGACTTCCACGAGGTCCAGTCGTCGGCGATCCTGGTGAATCAGTCCGGAACCGGGTTCGAGGTCGACCCGGCGAGCAACTTCCAGACCGGGTTCAACGGAATGGGTGTGGGCATCGGCGACCTCAACGGCGACCGCATCCCCGACTTCGCGCAGTCCTCTGCGTTCCGCCTGTCGCTGATGCTGAGCACGCCGGCGCCGGAGAACCCGTCGGGCGCACTGTGGCTCGAGTATGCTCCAGCGCGAGGTCTCGAGCCCGACCGCGCCCTCGGGCAGGCGTTTTCGTGGGGTACCGAGCTCGCGGATTTCGACGCCGATGGCGACCTCGATGTTTCGATGGCGTGGGGCTACTGGGACGACTTCCCCGCTCTGGGCTGGCTCGAAGACCCGCGCTGGGCCCACGACTCCCTGTTCGAATCCGACGCCGACGGCATGCTGGTGGACCGTGGCGCAGAGTGGGGGTTTGACGACGTAGAGGCCTCGCGCGGGATGGTGGTCGCCGATCTCGACGGCAACGGCTGGCTGGATGTGGTGAAGGCGACCCTGAACGGTCCGACCCTGGTGCTGCTGCAGCGGTGTGGCGATGCAGCCTGGCTGACGGTCGACCTGACGGATCACACCGAGGCGAACCTCGACGCCATCGGAGCACGCGTCGAGGTGGTCGTCGGCGAACGGAGCTGGCTCCGTTGGGTGACCGCGGGCTCCACGGGGATGTTCGGGAGCGGCCCGCCCGGCGTGCACTTCGGGCTCGCGGATGCCGCCCGGATCGATCGCCTCGAGGTGGTGTGGCCGGACCAGACGGTCTCGACCTTCACCGACCTCGCGCCGCGACAGCATCTGCAGGTCATTCGTCGCGAGTAGGCCCGGTCCGCTGACCGGGGTGCCGTCACACCAGCCCGTCTACTCGAACGGCACGACGCCGAGATCGATGACCCCTGACCGGTCAGCCGCGGTGACGAACAGGTGCACCCCACCTTCGCCACGGCTGGCGAAGCCTGTGGGTGCGAACGAGACCCGCTCAGTGTCGTGGTCGACAGACCACGGCGGCGTGCGCCCGAACGCGAAGAAGGTGCGGCCGGTGACGCCGAGGCAAGCGCCCTCCAGGTACGGCGGGCAGGCGCCCTCCCCGAGCTCCGTGCCCGCCATCGCCCACAGCCGGCCTCCCTCCGGGAGGTTGTCGATCGTGATGGTCATGAGGTCGCCGGGGAACGCCAGATAGATTGTCGAGACCTGGGGGGAGAGCGACCACTCGGCGGGCAGGGACACGAACGTGAGCCCGTCGCTGATCGTGGACCAGGTGCCGCCGGACACGCCGGTGATGTCGCGCGCGTCCACCACGTCGCCCTGCGCGAGGGGCAGCTCAACCCGCACCGAGGTGAACGGCGGGAGCAGTGCGCGCGCCGGGGAACGCGGCGCGCGGTGCAGATCCGCTTCGGCGCATCTGAGTCCGTCAGAGCATGGCCTGCAGCTGAACCCGCGCCCCCTGCTTCGCCGTGGACGGCCCATCCGAACCCCACGCGCGCAGATAGTCGGCCTGGAGCTTCAGCTTGTTGCGCGCACCCGCGATGTACCAGGAGAGTCCAGGACCCACCTCGGTGTTCGCAGACATCGCGCTGTCCGCAGCCGGCGTGTTCTGCCCATACCTGGCGTTGATCCCGATCGGCAGCCCCGGCAACAGGTAGCCCGGCTGCACATAGAACCCAGAGCCGAGCTCGAGGAACGGCCGCAGCGCATCGTCGCCGCCGCCCCGCATCGCCCAGGCCGCCTCGGTCGAGAAGCCGTACGCCTTGAACAGCAGGTCGGCGGTGAGGTTGTGGGTCCCGTACTCGGCGCCTTCCGGCCCGCCGTCCTGGATGTCGTTCGCCCCCTGTGCCCGGTTGATGAACGCGTACGCGGCGCCCACCGACAGCCGCGGGCCCACGCGCTCGAAGTCCTGGGGCTCGTAGTCGTCGAACAGCCCCAGCGGGGTGACGTTGAACCGCGCCAGGTACATCACCCCGAGGTCGGTCGGCTCGAACCGTCCGCGGCCCTCGCCGGCGTACACGCCGAGGTTGTACTGGAGCATCCCGAGGCCGCCCAGGTCGCCGCTGCGGACGTCGAGGCCGATGTCGCGATCGAGGTTGAACTCCTTGTTGTGGGCGGACCGGTCGACCATCGCGAGCTTGCTCGACGACACCACCCGCTCGCGGGTGAACGGAATCTTGTACTGGCCGATGCGGAGCTCGGCGTCGCGCAGGTGGGTGAAGGTGTTCTCCCAGGTGAGCAGCGGCGTCTGGGTCACGTCGCCGTCGTCGTCCACGGCCTCGTCGCGGGGGGACACGGCCAGCTCGACCTTGTACGTGTTGTGCTCGCCCCACATGTGGCCGACGAATGTGATCCGGGCCCGCCGGATCATCACCTCCTGGGTGGTCATTGGGTCGGGCGCCTGAGCGTTCGGGTCGTGCTCGAGCTCGTACAGGTACATCGCCCGCAGCCCGATGGCGGTCGAGAACCGTCCGTCCTTCGACGCGATGGTCAGCCCCTTTCCGGGCTTGTAGTATGCGCCCTGGAAGTCCACGGGGTGCTTGGTGTAGTTGTCCGCCTCGGACTGCGGCACGAGCGGCGAGGGCTCATCCGCAGCGACCGCGAAGCAGGTGGCGAACAGCACGAGGGTGAACACGTCGCGGGCTCCTGGTGACCGTTCGTCAGGGGTGCGGCGTATTCGTGTGGAACCGGAGCGCCGGGGGCAACTGTGTGACAGCTCTGTGTCGCGTCATCCCCGGCGTGTCGGGCCTGTCACGATGCTCCGGCTGGATCGGCCATGGCGCCACCTCCGAGGCACGGGTGCCAGACCTGAGACGCCTCACGCCGCCAGCACGCCTGGCTCCACCCTCAGCCCCAGCGCCTCCCGCACCTCCGCCAGCGGCCGGTCCCACTGGGTGGACCAGTCCACGCCGAACAGCAGCTCGGCCCGCTGACCGGCCTCCCGCCCGCGCCCGATGGCGTCGAGCACGTTGCCGGGGGTGAGCGTCGCATGGCCGATGGCCGCCCGGAGGAACCCGACCCCCATCGCCACCGCGGCCAGCCTCTCCGACGGCAGCTGAGCGAGCACGAACGCTTGGAGCTCCAGCTCGCCGAGGGGGTCGGTGTCGATGCCGGTGAGCACGTGCCAGATGTCGTGGGTCTCGTACAGGTGGATCGACACCCAGTCCTGGTCGCCCACGGCGCGGTCTGTCAGCACCGCGGGCTCGATGCCGTTGGCACGCACGAACGCGGCGAACGACCGACCGAGGGAGCCGTCCGGGCGCTGGGTCAGGTCGTCCACGTCGATGTGGTGCAGGCGCGGCTGCGTGACGAGGGCAGCGGCCGCCCCGGGATTGTGCGCCACGTCGGCCCGCAGCGCCGCGAGCTGCTCCGGCGTCGTGATCGCGTCCACCACGCCAAACACCGCGGACAGGCTGGTGGGGTCGATCGCCAGGCGAAGGGAGTGCCAGGCGAGGCGGACGATTCGCAGAGGTGAGAGCATGTGGCCTCCAAACATGAGCGATGACTCGTCATTAGAATACGAGCGACCGCTCATGTTATCAACTCGCATCCAGGAGAGATCGCATGGCACCGCAGAGGGTGCGTCGAACGCCGACACAGGAGCGGTCCAAGGCGCTGGTGGAGGCCGTGCTCGACGCCACCGCTCGTGTTCTGGTGGAGGAGGGGTACGACACGGCGAGCACAAACCGCATCGCCAAGCGGGCGGGGGTGAGCGTGGGTTCGCTGTACCAGTACTTCCCCGACAAGCGCGCCTGCGTGGAGGCGCTGGCCGAGCGGCACCTGGAGCGGGAGCTGGCCACCGTGCTCGAGGGGTTCGTGGCCTACGCCAACCAGCCGATCGATGTGCTCACCCGCGCGCTGGTCGAGGCGCTGGTCGCGGCCCATCGGGTCGATCCCGAGCTGCACCGGGTGCTGGTGAGCCAAACCCCAACCGACGTCGCGGCGTCGCTCCGCACGCGCATCGAGGCAGTGCTGCGGGCCGACATGGAGCGGCGGGCTGCCGCCGGCGAGAACCGCATCCTCGACGCGGACGTGGCCGCCTATGTGGTGGTGGCTGCGGTGGACGGCGCCATCCTCGGGGCCCTCGAGCGCCGGCCTGACCTGCTGCAGGACAACCGCCTGGTGGACGCGCTCACCGAGCTCGTGCTCCGATACTGCCTGCCGGTGCACGACCCCCAGCCGCACCGAGCGCGGTGAGCAGACGGTGACACCCGTGAGCGCGGATCGACCACCCCGTCACTCGCTCCCCGAACCGACCCGCCACTCGCTCCCCGGCACCTGCTCGAACTGCGCATTGCCCACCAGGCCGCCCTCCAGCCGGTAGCGCGCCACCTCGACGCGCGACGGCCCCTGGAGCGGAAACCCCAGGGTCTGCACCGTCTCGCCGTTGGCGAGCTGCACGGGACGCGCCTCCGCCATGGGGGACTGGTGCCACGCGTAGGACACGCGGAGCACCTCGTCGCCGTCACTGTCGACACCGACCAGCCACACGCCATCGAACACGCTGCTGAAGTTGGTGGCCGCCGATAACGGGCCGTGCGTGCGGTTGACCCACCGCGCGTCGCACGAGACGAGCCGGGACGGTGGCGTACCGCCCAGCGGCGCGACCCGCACCGCGTCGAGCGCGAGTGCGAGGGGCGTGGGCGGCGGCGTGGCGGGATCGGCGGGCGCTGACGAGCCGAGGGACAACGCGGCGAGCGGGACGAGGAGCGAGGCGTGACGCATGTGTCGGAGGATAGCAGCGGTCGAGGCCAGCCGCGAGTCCGTC
>JBLFXJ010000030.1:0-37743 GCA_047609825.1 Myxococcota bacterium | reverse complement strand
GCAGTGGCTGGGCCAAACACGGTCTCGTGGAACACGGCGTCGTGGGCCGCGCGGTGTGCTCGAACGTCATCTTCCGTCCAGCTGCTCGCGCTGCCGACCAGCGCATCCACGGCCCCCGCGAGGTCGCCGACGTGCACCGCATCCAATCGGGTTGGCAGATCGGTCGGTGACGCGGTGTCGAGAACCACCACCTCAGGGGCCGGCCCCCACCCGGGTAGCCAGTGGTCGCGAAGCTCGGCGGGGTCCCACCCGAGGAGGAGCAAGCCGTCCGCGCGGTCCACCAGCTGGCGGTGCACGGCGTCGGCGACCGGAGACAAGCCCGCCGCTCCCGCAGCCCAGCCCTCACCCTCGGGGAGCGCGCCCTTCGCCTTGTAGGTCGTGATCACCGGGGCGCGGAGCCTCTCCGCGAGGGCCGGGACGTCCGTATGGCGGGCGGCGAAGCCCACGAGCACGACGGGTCGGGTCCACTGGGCCACCCGCTGGACCAGGGCGGCGTGGGGCGTCGCGGGTGCCGGAGCAGGAGGGAGGGGGAGGGGATCGGAGGTGTGCGGTGCGCCCGCGACCTCGTTGGGGATCTCGAGCCACACGGGCCCCGGCCGAGGGGCGTGGGCGACCGCCAGCGCGCGACGCACCTCGCCGGCCGCCCCGTCTGCGGTGAGGCGCCAGGTGGCCTTGGCGGTGGCGTCGAGCAGGCGAGACTGGTCGAACATCATGTGGGTGTACACGCCGCGGCGGTCGGTGCGGTAGCGCGAGGTGAGGGCCAGCACGGGAGCGCGGTCGAGCCAGCACCCGACCACGCCCGAGACCATGTTCGTCAACCCCGGCCCGAGCGTGGCGAGGCAGGCCCCTGGCGCGCCGGAGAGCTGCGCGCTCGCGTCGGCCGCGAACCCCGCGCTCGCCTCGTCACGCACCAGGTGGAACGCGATGCCGGCCTCGGCGAAGGCCCGCACCAGGTGCAGTGAATCTCCGCCCGGCATCCCCCATGCGTGGCGGGTTCCGCGTGCGTACAGGGCCTGGGCGACGTGATCGGCGACGGTGGACATCGGCTCTCCCGGCTACGGGAGTATCCCTGGAGGGGGCGCGATGAGTGACAGGGTACGGGGTCTGGCGTGGGTTGGCGCAGCCTACGTGTCGGCGCTCATCGCGGCAGCCGCGGTCGTCGCACTCCGCGGCGGTGATGGCGGGCTGCTCACCGCCGCGTTGGCCGACGCCGCGGGCACCGTGGTCGTGTTCGCGTTCAGTCGCGCACTGAACAACACCAGCGTGTACGACCCGTACTGGTCGGTGGCGCCCATCGCGCTGGTCGGGTGGTGGGCGTGGGTGCTGCCCGGCGATCCCCTGCGAACGGCGCTTGTGGTCGGCCTGGTGTGCCTGTGGGGCGTTCGGCTCACCGTGAACTGGGCATCGGGGTGGACCGGGCTCGATCACGAGGACTGGCGGTACGTCGATTTTCGTAGGTTTGGAGTTTGGTATTGGCCGATCAGCCTGGCCGGTCTGCACGGGTTTCCCACTGTGCAGGTGTTCCTCGGCCTGCTCCCCGCCTGGGTCGCGCTGCAGTCCACTGCGCCCGTCGGTGCGGGTGACTGGATCGCGGGCGCCATCACCCTGGCCGCCATCGGGATCGAGGCCGTGTCCGATCGCCAGCTCCACGCGTTCGTACGGCGCGGACAAGGGGGCATCTGCGAGGACGGGCTGTGGCGTTGGTCCCGCCACCCGAACTACTTCGGCGAGATCGGTTTCTGGGTCGGGCTGGGTCTGCTCGGCACGGCGGCCGCACCGGACCAGCTGTGGCCGTGGGTCGGAGCGGGTGCGATCATCGCCATGTTCGTCGGCGTGAGCGTGCCCCTGCTGGACCGTCGCAGCCTCGCCCGGCGGCCGGGCTACGACCTACACGTGCGCAAGGTCTCGGCCATCGTGCCATGGTTTCGGAGGAGCTGATGCTGCCGATCCTCGTCGCGTGTGGCCTGGCGAGCGCCACCTGTCACCGGGTGAGCGGGGACGTGCTTCGGCCCACGATCGACGGTGCCGATCTCGATCGGTCCAGCGTGAACGTGGAGCTCCGCGCGGTCGCAGTCGGGTGCGGGCGCGTCGTCGACCTGGACCACCTGCCGGGTGGCGATCTGCTGGTGACCGATCAGAGCGGCACCGTGTGGCGGCTCGGCCAGACTGGTGACGGCCGGAAGTGGATCCAGCTCGACGTAGCGACCGGGGGCGAGCGGGGCCTGCTCGGGCTGGTCGTACATCCGGACTTCGCCAATAACGGCAGGATATATCTAAACTATACCGCAAAGGACGGCGGGCGGCTGGTGAGCAGAGTCGCAGAGTGGCGGGATGGCGGAACTGGACCTCGTGCGCACCATCTGGTGTACGAGGTCGAGCAGCCGTTCCCGAACCACAACGCCGGGCACCTCCTGTTCGGGCCCGACGGCATGCTCTACATTGGCTGGGGGGATGGCGGGAAGGCGGCCGATCCCTTCCTGCACGGCCAGAACCGGGCGTCAGCCTTGGGCGCGATACTACGACTCGACGTGAGCCAGGCCCCGTTCGCGGTCCCGCCCGACAACCCGTTCGTCGGGCAGGAGGGCGTGCTGCCGGAGATCTGGGCGTTCGGGCTGCGCAACCCGTGGCGCTACACGTTCGATCCCACGGGCCGGTTGGTGGTCGCCGACGTGGGGCAGGATGCGTGGGAGGAGGTGGGATTCCTCACGGCTGGCGACAACGCGGGATGGAACGTGCGCGAGGGGCGCACCTGCTTCCGCGGGGCGGCGTGCTCTGCTGACGGCATGCGGGAACCGTTCTACGTCTACCCACGCGAGGATGGCTCGTCGGTGACCGGCGGCGTCGTGCCCAGCTCGGGGCCGCTGGCCGGTCGGTATGTGTTCGGCGACTATGTGAGCGGTCGGATGTGGTCGCTCACCTTGCCCGAAGCGCTGGGCGGCACCGTGACCGGGGCCAGCGCTCTCGGACGCTTCGGAGTGCATCCGGCGACATTCGGGACTGAACCCGATGGCGGCCTGCTCGTAGCGAATCACCTCGACGGCACGATCTACCGTGTCGCAGCACCAAGGGAATAGTCGTGGAACCAAAGCGCTGGTTGAGGGCGTGGGAAGAGGGACGCACTGGTTTCCATCAGGGCACGGTGCATGCCGATCTGGTCGCCCATGCAGACTGGTTCGTCGCCGGCGCGCGGCGAATCCTGGTGCCGCTGTGCGGGATGTCCATGGACCTCCCATACCTGGCGGCCGGCGGCGCCGAGGTGGTGGGAATCGAGCTGTCCAAGCTCGCCATCGAGCGCCTCTTCGAGCGGGAGGGGTGGCCGTTGGTGCCCGAGCAGCGAGGCCCGTTCGTCAGCTACGCCGCTGGGCGCATCGCGCTGCTCCAGGGGGACATCTTCGATCTCGACGCCGCGGATGGTCTGTACGATCGCGTGTGGGACCGCGCCGCGCTGGTCGCGCTGCCGCCCGAGATGCGGGCCCGCTACGTGCCGCAGCTGCGCTCGGTGGCAGCTCCCGGTGCTCGGGTGCTCCAGAACGCGTTCACCTACGACGCGTCCAAGATGGATGGACCGCCGTTCAGCGTGCCCGGCGACGAGGTGCGTTCGCTGTACTCGGGCGCAGACGTGGTGCGCGTTCGCCACGAAGACACCATCGTTCAGACGGCACTTCGGGAACGGGGGCTGGATGCATGGTGGACGAGCACCTACCGCATCACCCTGTGAGAGCAGGGCCGAGGGTCCAGGCCCGAGTCAAGGGCCGGCCCGATTGTTCAGGTATCCTGAGATACCCTCGGGCCGGTGCGCAGACGAGCGACTGGACCCCAACCTGAAGGCGCTCAGAACGTGTCGACCTGGTCGTCCTGGTAGCTCGCGAGCACGTCGTACTCGATGGTCACCTCGGCGAGCGCCTCGGGCACGTACTCCAGGAACTTCACGCTGTTGCGCTGCGGGTCGTACACCCACTGCTCGCCCTCGACGAAGCCGAACACCACGCCTTCGTACAGCACGGTGACCTCGATGCTGTTGGGCACGGGCAGCTGGGAGAGGAAGAACTCGCGCTTGAGGCCGGACGCCTGAACGCCGAGCTGCTCGAGCACCGTGTCCCACTCCGTGGTGCGGATGTCCCACTCGATGCCACCCACGTTGCGGGTGATCCAGAGGTAGTCGACACCCGGCTCCTCATCACCGAACACGCCACCGTTGGAGAAGCTCTCCGGGTGCACGATGGACGAGAAGGTCACGTTGCTCGAGTCTGGCTTGAGGTCGAGCAGGTACTCCGCGAACTCGTTGCGCCCGATGGGGTTGGAGTTCGAGTGGTCGTTCTCGTCCGAGATCAACACGATGTGGAGCGAGGCGCGATCGCGGATGAAGCCCTGGTTTGGGCCGTTCTTCTTCAACTCGACCGCGGTGTAGACCGCCTCGCGGCCGCGCTCGTCGCCGGAGCCGGAGGTGCCCATGCGCGCCATGGCCTCGAACAGATCGACCGGTTCGTCGGTCTCGGCGTCGATGTACTTGGAGCCGCGCACCTCACGGAGCTTGCCGGACTGGGTGGGGTCGTCCATGTCCGTCGAGATGACGCCCACGTGGTAGTCGAGGCCGCTCTGCAGGAAGAACTGCATGAACTTGTCGAAGTTCTCGGTCAGGTTCGCCTGCTCCTCCAGCATCGAGCAGGAGTTGTCGATGGCGAACAGCACGTCGACCTGCGGCGTGGTGACCTGGACGATGCGGTCGGTCTGCTTTGGAGTCTCCAGATCCCGTGGGCGGTCGACACCGTAGGCGTCTTCGTTGCCCGTGAGGTCTGTCTCGGACACACATCCGACGACGAGCAGCGCCGCCAGGCCCAGAAGCTTCCGCATGCCTTACCCCTCTGATGAGCGTCCCACCGCTCCCGCGGGAGCACCCGCAGGATCCTGTAGAGGATAACTGATGGTCGCCAGACCCGCAGCGTGCGGGAGGCATCGACCGCGTCAGGTAGCATGCGGCCCGGGAGGGGCGTTGGGGCGAGCGATCGGGCTGACTCGTGCGTGCGGGCTGCTGGCGCTGCTGGTGTTGGTCGCGTCGGACACGGTCGTGTTCTACGAGGGCGCCCTGCCGACCACGCTCAATCCGCTGTTTTCGCGGTCGATGGTCGATCGGCGTGCGCAGGAGCTCATCTTCGACCGCCTGTTCCATCGGTCGACCTTCACGGGCGAGGTGCGCTCGCGACTGGTGGACGTCGCCGCCATCCTCGATGACGGCGCCGGAGTGCGGCTCGTGGTGCGCAACGGCATCCGGTGGCACGATGGCGAGCGCCTCACGGCCGACGACCTCTGCTTCACGGTGGACGCCTTGCTCGACCGGGAGACCCCGTCTCAGATGGCGCGCCCGTACCGCGAGGTGTTGCTGGGCTGTATCGTCGAGGATCGGAAGACCGCAGTGATCCGGTTCACCCGTCCCGTCCACAACCCGGAGGAGCAGCTCGGGTTCCCCATCATCCCCCGGCACAAGTTCGACAGCGCCCGGATCCAACCCGACGACGCCTTCGCCGTCCGCCCGGTGGGCACAGGTCCGATGCGTGGCCGAAAAGGACGTTCAGAGGTCTTCTTCGACGCAAATCACAACGCCCACCACGAGCCGGGCGTGGCGGCGCTGCGGCTCGCGGAGGGGGGCGACCCGCTGGTGCAGGTACGCACGCTGCTCAACGGTGGCGTTCAGGGGTTGATCGCGGTGTCCCCCGCGCTGCGGTCCGACGTGATGACATCGGACGATGTGGCGCTCAAATCCTATGATCTTCGCTCATGGTGGTACATCGCCATCGACACCGATCACCCCATCCTGCGCCACGTCGAGGTCCGCAATGCGCTCGATGCGGCGCTCGACAGGCTGCAACTACGGGAGCTGACGCTCGGCTACGATCCCGAAGATCCCGTGCAGCCGTGCGAGTTCATCTCAGGTCCGTTCGTGCCGTCATCGCCGTACTACGACCGCGGCGTCCCGGTGCGGCTGCGCAGTGACCTGGCCGCCGTGCGAGAGCAGATGTCCGCCGTCGGCGCCGAGCAGCGCCACGGCAGCTGGGTGGTGGACGGCGAGCCGCTGACCCTTCGGGTCGGCATGCATGCGCCGCTGGACCTCGAGGCGCGGGACCTGCTGAACCTCGTGGGCAACCAGCTCCAGGCGGCCGGGTTCGATCGCCGGGTGTTCAAGGTATCGGACGATGACTGGTCCACCGCGGCGGTGTCGGGCGACCTGAAGGGGAAGTACGACCTTCTGATCGGCAAGTGGTCATTCGGCGTGGTGGAGAATGTGGGCCCCCTGTTCGAGACCCGCACGGCCACGCGGGGGGCCTACAACCTGTTCGACTACTCAGACCCTGAGGTGGACCGCCTCGTGCGCAGCTGGGAGGACGCCCGCACGATCGGGCAAGCGCAGGAGGCCTATCAGTCCCTGCACGCGCGCTTGGCCGCCGATCGGCCGTACCTGTTCCTTTGGAAGCTCGATACCAAGTCCGCTTGGCGCAATGAGGTCACCGGGGCGACTGTCACCCCGTATTGGTACTTCACGGACTTCGACGGGTGGGGGTTCAACCCGGACGATTGAGCCCTGGTCGCGGGTCGTGTGCACGGGTAGGCGAACCGGTGATACAGCCGCAACGATGGAGGGGTCGGCCATGGTAGTGCTTGCACTCGTGTTGCTCGGAGGATGCAAGGAGGAAGAGGAGCCTCTTCCCAAGCCGATCGAGCGTGGCGACGCCGCGGCGTGCATCGGCAACAACCTCGGCATCCAGTTCGAGTTCGTCGAAGTGAACTACCAGGTCGAGGGCGTGCTGGAAGAGGTGAGCGTCGCGCCGACGTACAACCTCGTTCCGTGCGACATCTCCACCACGCACAACATCCAGTTCAAGAGCGAAGACGGTGTGACCTGGGCGCTCGGCTGGCGGATCAAGGATCGGTCGGGCCTCGACGTGGCCCAGGCGATGCCGTTGGTCCCCGGCACGAACATCGAGGTGATCTTCCGCGGTGGCGTGGACGGCAAGTCGCACAACGGCTTCATCGTGAGCGACGAGTTCGGGATCGTCGCAGCCGTGAACGTCAGCGACCAGTACAAGGCGCTGTACGACGCCGATATCGCCCCCCTCTCGGTCGGCTACGGAGAGTGGATCACGGGCAACGACCTCGAGTGCGGCGCCGCCAATGGCTACGGCATCGACTTCTCCGGCGACGACACCCTGTCCCTGCCACCGTTCGATGTGGGCGTGATGTCGGTGCAGGGCCACGAGATGAATGTCTACGCGATCTCCTCGTTCGAGTACGAGGAGGAGCCGACCTGCGCTGCGACCGGCAACGAGCTGTCATGGGCAGCGTTCCGCGCAGTGACGCTCGAGCCCACACCCGACCCGACCACCACCACGGGCACGGCAACGGGGACTGGCACGGCAACGGGGACTGGCACCGGAACGGGGACGGGGACCGGCACCGGAACGGGCACCACCGACACCGGCGACACGGGCCCCTGAGGCTAGCTACTAGCAGCCTTCGGGAAAACTCCCCCACGGCCTGCCGGGGGGGGGGGGGGGGCCGAAGGCTGCGATCTAGGGAGGCCCGAACGGGACGACCGGCAAAATGAAAAAGCGGGGCGCGGGAAACTCCGGTTCCGAAGGGACAGACCGGAGTTTTCCCGAGCCCAGCTACGGCGCGGTGCCGGCTTCGTCGTCTTCCTGACTGCGCTCGAACCAGCGGATCATCAGGGAGCCTCCGTCATCATCGGCGTGCTCCACGATCTCCCGCTCCTCCATCGGCTCGAGCGCGATGGAGATGAAGTTGCGGCGAGGGGCGACCGTGTACAGGATGTTCTGCGAGACGTAGCCCGGCGCCGACACGGTGAGGTTGAGCTCCATGCCCTTCGTGAAGATGACGGGCGCTCCCTCGTAGGTGTAGAGCATGCTCGCCTCCCACACGCCGCTCAGCGGCTCGACATTGCGTCGACCCTCTGTGCCGGGGAGCCGAACCCACGCCGATTCGACGGGTGCGCCGACCTGGTCTTTGACCTCGATCGTCACGATCTGTGGCTTTTCGCCCGCCATCGCGAGCGACGACGAGGCGAGCAGCAGCGCGAACACCGACGAGAACACACCCGGCATGGGGTTCCCTCCTTCGCAGGTCATAACACCGGACGCGGAGATTCCTGCCACTGGCCGGGATATGCATGGGTCCGAGAACGCAGGAGTGCCGGTTGACAGGTGGAATGCCAACGATGCTGCTCGGCCTGGCCCTCGGGGGGCCCGCACTGGCCGCCGACCCTACGTGTGGTGCCGAGTTCTACGATGTGAACTGGCTGGTCGCTGGGATGAACAAGGCGGATGGCCACATCACCGCCCTGAAGCTCGACGATGCGGCGATGGTGCTCAACCAGGTCCAGAAGGCGCTGCCGTGCACCGCGGACGTGATCCATCCGAACCACCTCGCCCGGTTCGGCCGCCTCCGAGCCATCGCCGCGTTCTTCGACCAGGATGAGATGGACATGGCCTATTGGGGCCGCCTGGCGCTGAAGGCTCCGTCCGTGCCATGGCCCGAGGCATTCGGGCCGGAACACGCCGTGCGTGATGCGTTCACGTTCATCGAGCCCGCCGGCAGCGTCGAGGTGCCCGACAAGCAGCTGGCGCCGCCGAAGGGTGGGGGCGTGATGCTCGATGGCGAGCTGCTCCGTCGTCCCCGCGCAGGACTTGAGATGGCCCACTTCCTCCAGGTGTTGGACAAGTCCGGCATCGTGGTGGAGAGCGTGTGGGTGGATGGCGTGGCGTTCCCCGAACGCCTGCTGGAGCCCGGAGGCGCCGCGACCGAGATCCCGAAGTGGTACACGGCGCCGGCCTCGGATCTCGACGCCACGGCCGTGGTCAACCTGTCCGCGGCCGAGATGGCCCGTCGCGACAAGGCCATTCGCAAGGCGGAGGAGAAGGCCTACTACGAGGAACGTCGGCAACAGAAGGTGCTCGAGCGGGAGCAGCAGCGTTCCGAAGCCCGGCTGGCGAAGCTCGAGAAGCAGCGAGAGAAGGACGGGCTGGAGCCGTCACCAGAGGTGGTGGCGGAGACGGTCACGCCCCGCAAGGCGGCCGCACCCACCGACTGGGTGGGGCTGTCGTTCGATCACGACCGCGACGCGGTGGGCAGCGTGGGGTTGGGCGATGCCGCCACGGGGTGCGACGACCTCATCGCGTTGGAACCGTTCGCTCTGATGGGCAAGCTGAAACCGCAGACCGTGCAGTGCCTCGAGGCCTCGATGCGCCTGGCTGCGCGTCAGACCCGAAAAGATGCCATCAGTCGCGTGCTCATGGCCGACGCCTACGCGCGGGATGATCAGCATCGGTGGGAGGGTTCGGTCCGGCGCCACCTCGAGGAGATCGACCGGTCGGACGCCGACCTCTGCTACATCTTCGCCCGTCACTTGGCGCAGAAGGGCGACGACTTCCTCGCCGAGGCGATCCGGTACGCCAACCTCGCGCTGGAGAACTCCCTGCAGTGGGAAGGCCAGCTGCGGGTGGATCGGATGTACCAGCTGCATCGCATCAACGCGCTGGGCGCGCAGAAGCTGTGGTACGACGCCGAGCAGGCCAACGTGGAGGCACCGTCACGTCAGGTGCGGCTCCGCGCGGGATTCTGGCGCAACCAGACCAAGAACCTGGCTCGCGAGTGGCTCTCGTTCAGCCTCGAGGCGGGTCTGGACCCCGACGCGCCCTTCGAGCTGTGCGTCCAGGCCGCAGGCACCCAGCAGTACTGCGAAGCGGGGTAGGAGCGGGCCTGGATGACCTACCGGCTGGGCATCTCCACCGAGGTCATCTAGTACACGAAGCCGAGCTCCAGGCGGGCTTCCTCGGACATGCGATCCATGTCCCACGGCGGATCGAAGGTGAGCTCGACTACAGCTTCCTTCACGCCGGGCAGCGCCTCGACCTTCGCCTTCACGTCGTCGGCGAGCACTTGGCCCATGCCACACCCGGGAGCCGTGAGGGTCATGACGATGTCGACCACTCGGCCGGTCTCCGCCTCGCGCACGACGCAGTCGTAGATCAACCCCAAGTCGACGATATTCGCCGGAATCTCAGGGTCGAAACAGGTGCGGAGCTGGTCCCAGACCATCTCGGCCGTGACCTCTGCATCCGGGTCGTAGGCGGCGGCAGGGGCGATGGTGCTCGCGGCGTGGCCGATGGCATCGGCGTCTTCTGCAGACACCCGCACCAGCCGGCCCGTCGTGAGCTGCACTGTGTAGTTGCCACCCAACACCTGGGTGACCCAGCCGCGCGTGCCCTCGGCCACGGGCACGCGGTCTCCGTCGGGGATGAGGATCACCTCAACCGCCCGAGCGAAGCTGACCTCGTCCATCATGTGGGCCACGCAGACTCCCGAACAGACCCGCCCGTAACCCTGCGCTCAGACCACTGCTCCCGTGGGTGGGGTCTTCGCTTGTCGAGAGGCTGTCGTTTAGCGTCTGAGTGAGCAACGTGCGCTTGACTTGGGACGCCCAGCGCATGTACATAAGGGATATGAGTGCGGACCGGTCAGAGGTCAGCGTTCGGTACTGGTAGCGGAGCAGGGGGTGAGCGCTTTCAAATGCGCGTTCATCTGGGTAGTGCATCGCTCGCGGCCATCGGCACCGAACGTTGACCTCTGAACGGGCCCTGGGCAGCCCGCCTAGAACAGGCACCCGTCCGGCAGCGGCTCCTCCCGCTGTAGTGCATCAGCCCAGCGCTGCGGTAGCTCTGCCGTGGCGAACCCGCCGTCGAACGAGCCTGCCAGAGCGTCGCCGACGTAGCCACCCGGCGACATGTGGGCCCGGATCACGATGTCGGTGGCGCGGGTCACCGCCACACCGGCCTCGGAGCGCTCGAACGGGTTGTCGTCGGGATGGCTGTGGCCGAGAACCCGTCGCGCGATGAGCGCGCCCTGCGGGCTCACCACCTCCCACCAGTCGGTGTATTGGTCGCAGCCGGTCTCGTCGCTGCGGACGGTGACGTAGACGGTGAGGTCTCCGTCGTCGCCGCTGGCCCGTGCAGCCACCACGTCGGCCCGCGGTGAGGCAGGGGTGGTGGTCGTCAGGGTCGTGGTCGTGACGCTGTCGGCTGGACGAGCGCCGTCCGTCGCGGTGCAACCGAGGGCCAAG
This sequence comes from Myxococcota bacterium, assembly GCA_047609825.1. GTDB lineage: Bacteria > Myxococcota_A > UBA796 > UBA796. The sequence continues at coordinate 26,618 of JBLFXJ010000030.1, read as the reverse complement.
GCGGCGAAGATGAGGGCAGCGTCCAGGCGCATGAGTCTCCCGGCGAGGAGCGTGCTATCCGAGGCCGCGTGAGCCTACCCCCCCGCATCCACCCCGCCACGGTCTGGGGACTCCTCGGCGTGGTGATCCTGCTCGTGAATGCGCTCTGGCGGCTCGTCCCGCTTGCAGCGCTGCCGTTCGTGCAGGACGGCTTCGGGCCCGCGCACTGGGGCGCCTATGCCGCGTTCGCCGTGTTCATGGCGTGGAGCGAAGGCTATCGCGGATTCCAGAAGCAGTTCGTGCCTCGGGTGATCGCCCGGGCCCAGGGTCTGCCCGTCCAACCTCGATGGACTTGGCCGGTCGCCCCAGCGGTGTGCATGGGTCTACTCCACGCCACCCGGCGCAGGCTGATCATCAGCTGGGTGTTGCTGCTCGGAATCCTGGCGCTGGTGCTGGGCGTTCGACAGCTCCCCTGGGAGTGGCGCGCCATCGTGGACGGGGGTGTCGTGGTCGGCCTCGGATGGGGCCTGGTGTCACTGGGGTGGCAGACGGCGACCGCAGCGCGACGACCTACGGTCGAGGCTGACTTTCCGCGATGAGCGTGTCGGCCTCGTCGGCCGACACGAGGTCACCCTGCTGGATGGCGAGCGCCCGTGCGCGCTCTGCATGCCGGGAGTGGGTGGGGTCGAGCCGCGCGAGCAGGAGCAAGACCTCCTTGGCGGCCAGGCGGTCTCCTACCGCGTCGAGCAGCATCAGCGACTGGCGCGCGAGTGCCTGGGCCGCGGCCGTGTCGCCCTCGAGCGCGTGGAACCGCGCCAGGTGGTTCAGCGCCCGCCCTTGGTAGCGGTGATGTCCGTGCTCCCGGAAGGTGTGGAGCGCCTGCGCCAGCTGGTCCCGGGATGATGCGTGTGCGCCGGTTCGGTGCTCCGCAATGGCGAGGTTGGCCAGGGCCCGGGCACGCCGCAGGTCGTCGGCCCCGTCATCGTGCTGGATGGGCGCCAGGAGCGTAATCGCGAGCTCGGTGTCGCCGCGCTCGAGGTGCAGCCGCGCCAGATCCTGGGTGACATCGATCCGATCCGCGCTGCCTGTCGACAGCGCCAGCGCCTGCTCCAGCGCGCCAGTGGCTGCGTCGTACTCCTTTCGCTCCAGTGCGACGCGACCGCGGCAGGCCAACAGGCGAGCCGCCAGCGAGGGGTCTGCTGGAAGTGGGCGGTCGAGCAGACGCATGATGACGTCGAGTCGTCCGAGGGCGAGCAGGGCCTCGGCGTGCGACACGTGCAGCTCGGTGGCGTCCACGTCCTGAGGCCAGGCCGCCCCCGCCTCGTCGTATAGGGCGACGGCGTCTTCGAGCCGACCCACCTGCGCCGTGAGCTCGGCGAGCTGCATCAGAGCGCGCGCTTCGATGAGCGGTGCACCACCCCGCGCCGTCTCGAGCGCTGTCGACAGCGCCGCCATCGCGCCGCTCAGGTCTCCTTGGAACCGGAGGGCTTCGGCCAGCTCCAGGCGGATCGCCGGGCCGTCGGGGGAGCCCGGCGGGTCGAGGCGGAGCGCAGATGCCAACAGTCGCGCGGCGTTGCCGTATGCGTGGCGGCTGGCGGCATGGCGTGCGCCCGCCAGGAAGCGAGCGCGGGCGCGATCGAGGTCGCCCGCGCGCTCCCAGTGGTGTCCGAGGCGGTCGAACATCGCTCCAGCGTCATTTCGGGCTTCGAGCACCAACGCCGCCACCCCGTGCAGCTCCGCGCGTCGCTTGTCCGGGATCCCGTCGTACACCACGTCGCGGATTCGGCCGTGCTCGAATCGGACCTCCCCCTCAGGAGCCGTGGGGTCGAAGACCTGGCGGGTCATCAACAGCTGCACCGCGTCGAGGACCGCGAGGCCCGACAGGTCGGGATCGGACCGCGTGCAGGCCAGTTCGAGCACCTGCCATGGCACCACCCGCCCCAGCACGGCCGCCAGCTCCAGCAGAGCGCGTGCTGGCCCCGTGAGATCCCCGAGCCGAGCTTCGATCATGCGTCGCACGGACACCGGCAGCGGCAGCTCGGCGGCCGCCGGGGACGTGTCCGAGCCGCCAGGGAGGGCTGCGAACCCCCACCCGCCAGGGCCGCGGGTGAGCACCTGCTCCGAGATGGCCGCGCGGAGGAACTCGGCCACCACGAACGGCACCCCGTGCGACCGCTTGGACAAGAAGTGCACAAATCCAGCGGGCGCGGATGGCAGCGCGAGCATGTCCGCGATCACCTGGCCCACGGCGGCCTCGTCGAGCGGCTCGAGATCGATGCGGTGCGCCCCGTCGAGCAACGCCATCCCGCGGCTGAGCTCTGAGCGGACCGTGCCCACGACCAGGAGGCCCGAGCGATCGGCCCGTCGCATGGAGGCCAGCCAGGCCAGGGTGAGGGGATCGGCCCACTGCAGATCGTCCAGGAGTAAGAGCAGCGGCTGATCATCCGCAAACGCCAACAATGTGTCGGTCAGACTGGTGAGCAGGCGTCTGCGTGCATCGGCCGGGGGCAGGGGGGAGGCGCGGAGCAGGCTGGTCTGGCCGGGCAGGGTCAGCAGCTCGGGCACGTACTCACCGAGCACGGGCCCACGCTCACCGAGGATTTGGTCGGTGGCGTCCGGCCCCAGGTGGCGACACCGATCGGCGATGGTCTGCAAGGGCCCCGCCAGCGGGTGGAGCGGGCCCGCACTGACCACGGTGGCGGACTCCACAGGCATGCAGGCGCCGGTGAGCACGGCCCACCCGGACGTTGTCGCCATCTGGCTCAGCCGCATGGCGAACCGGGTGCGACCGATCCCGCTCGGGCCGGTGATCACGCCGAGGCCTTTGGCGGGAGAACCCCCGCGATCGAGCCATTGTCGGGCGACGGCGAGCGCCTCGTCCCGTCCCGTGAATCGCGGTCGATACAGGTAGGGGCGAGGCTTGGGAGCGGGGGCGGTTTCGGCGGGGCGGCCGCCGAGTCGTGCGAGCACGTCCGCAACGTCTTCGGCGTATCCGACCCGCGCCTCTGGACGCTTGGCCAGCAGTCCGAGCACCAGCTCATCGAGCCGATGCGGGACGTCCGTGACCAGGTCGGTGAGCGGGATGGGGGAGGATTCGAGGTGCTGGTACAGCACCGAGCCCACAGAGCGGCTCCGGAACGGCAGCCGGCCCGCCACGAGCTCGTACAGGATCACTCCGAACGCGTACAGGTCAGCTCGCGCATCCACGAGGTCGCCGCGGATCTGCTCGGGCGACATGTAGGACACGGTGCCGTGCAAGCGCGCGTCCTCGGCCAGCTGCTCGCGGCCACCGAGTGCTGCGAATCGGGTGGTCAGCCCGAAGTCCATCAGCACGGGGCGCCCGTCGTGTCGGACCAGCACGTTCTCGGGCTTGAGGTCGCGGTGGACGATGCCGGCGCCGTGGAGAAACGCCAGCGGCTGGCACAGCCGGTAGGCCAGGTTCAGCACCGCCGGCAACGCGCCCCCGGCGGCTGGAGGGCGCTCGCGGGGCGGCGGAGCGAACGACATGTCGCGCGGGAACTCCTCGGTCGGATCGTCCTCGAGGTCGAGCACCACGGTCGCGGCGTCTTCGGTGTCGAGTGCTGCCAGGCTGGCGAAGTCAGAGCGGTGGCTCGTGGACGCGGAGAGGTCGGCGGCACGCTGACGGAGCGACACGCCATGGATCAGCTCCATCGCGTACCAGGGGAGCCCCTCGTGCAACCCCTGGTCCAGCACGCGGACGATGTCGGGGTGGTCGACCCGTGACAGCGCCCGGATCTCGCGCCTGAGCCCTATGAGGTGGCGCTCGTCTGGCACCCGCACCGTCTTCAGGGCGACGGCCTCTCCGGTCTGCTCGTGCACGGCTCGGTACACGACGCCCATCCCGCCACGTCCGATTGTGGCGCGGAGCCGATACGGTCCGATCTGGGTTGGGCGGATTGCCACGCGGCTCCTGTGCCAGAGGGTACTCTTGCACGGCCGGCCATCGCGTGGAGCGGTCGTTGCGGTACGCTGACGAGCGGTTCGCAGTCTGGGGCGTGGCGGGGGGGAGGATGGCTGGACTGGAGGTTGAGACCCTACACGGGCAGGGCCTCGGTTGGCTCCTCGAGACGGGGTTTCTCGGCAGCCTGGCGGCCGCGGAGCGCACTGCGCTGCTCGCATCGGCGTCGTGGAGGGATCTCGATCGGGGGGACGAGATCGTCACCCTCGGCCAGACGCGTGCTGGGGTCGATCTGATCGTCGCCGGTCAGGCACACGTGTTCGCCCCCGACGGAGAGGGCGAGGTCCGGCTCATCGCGCGGGTCGGCCCGGGTCACGTGATCGGCTAGCGCGCCCTGCTCATGGGGGGTGCTGCGAACGCCACCATGGTGGCGCTTGGGCCGGTGCGGACTCTCCACGTCGAGGCTGAGGACTTCACCGCTCAGCCCGCCCGCTCCGCCGACCTGCGCGAGGCCGTTCAGGCTCTGGTCGACGTGCGTGCCCGCAGCCACGCCATCGTGGAGCTGATGGTTCACGACCCGGTGCTGCGCCAGCTCGGGCGGGACGACCTGGAGCGGCTGGTCCAGTCCGGGCGAATCGAACGGTTCGCTGAGGGCACCCGGGTGTTGGCGGCCGGAGACTCGTTGGTGGACCTGTTCCTCTTGCTCTCGGGAGGCGTGGAGGTCGTGGCCGGGCGGAGTGGCTTGGCGCCGGACATGGTGACGCGGTTCGGCCCTGGAACCCTGATCGGCCAGGTGGCGCTACTGCTCGATGTACCGCGTACCGCCGACGTTGTAGCCCGCACCCCCATCGAGTGGCTCCGCATCCGTGGCTCGACCTTCATGGAGCTGGTCCACCGTCAACCCCCGCTCCAGCGTCGGCTGTACGTGGATCTGGCTGGGCTGACATCGACAAGGCGGCCACTGCGAATGCCCGGAAGCGCACGCGGGTCGTCGTGGTGTGGGCCAACCGTCGCCGGGCGGGGTCGACTACCGCGGCGTATGCGTTCGCCGCCCAGCGACGGTCAGCGGGGACCGTCGTCGTCGTCGACCTCGATGGCGGTCGCACAGCGGCTCGGCTCGGCATGGTCTTGCAACACGATGTCGAGCTCGGCGTCCCGGTCCGGCGACTGCGCGTGCCCGCTGCCTGGGGGCTACGGGTCTTGTGGCCCCGCGACCGGGCGGAGGCGGGACGTCTCGTGGACGCTCTCGCCGCTCGGGGCGGCGAGGACGACACCGTGGTGGTGAGCTGCGGTGGTGATGGGCCGCCGGCCGGACCGGTGATCGACCGGGCGACCTGCACTGTCGTGGTGCGCTGGGCGCACGATGCCACGTCGCGCGTCGCCGCCCAGCGCCACCGATACCGGGTCGAGGTCGTCCGGTGCGAGGCGGGCGTGGACGTGCCGCTGGCGCTCCACCGCAGCGCTGTACGGATGCTGGGCGACGCGGCCACGGTGGACCGATTCTGGGCGTCGGCCGATATCGACGTCCTGGTTGACCGGCGCAGGCATATTGGGCGGTTCGCGGGGCGCTTGGAGCGGGTGATCACTGGTCGGACGGTCGGCGTGGCGCTGGGAGGGGGCGGCGCGCTCGGGTTCGCGCACGTGGCGCTGCTCCGGGCGCTGCACGAGGCGGACATTCCGGTGGACGTGGTGTCCGGGGTCTCATTCGGCGCGGTGGTGGGGGCGCTGTACGCGGCGGGCGGGCTGGAGCTGTTGGACCGCCTCATCGCCGAGCGGCGCCTCGTGCACTGGCTCGTGTCGACCTGTGTGGTGTCTACCCGCCCGTTCAGCCGATGGATCGAGCGCCGCACGGCGGGGGTGTTCCTCGAGACCACGGAGATTCCGTTCTTCCCCGTGGCGCTGGATGTGTGGACCGGGCGCGAGATCGTCGTCACCCGCGGGGGCATCGCGGACGGGGTGCGCGCATCGAGTTCCTTCCCCGGCGTATTTCCGGCAGTGAGCAGGGGAATGGCCCGACTGGTGGACGGCGGGATCATCAACAACGTGCCGGTGTCGATCGCCTGGGATGCGGGCGCGCACTTCATCATCGCGTCCAACATCATCCCGCGGTTCCCGCACGGCAGGTCGGGCTGGGTGGGGGGGGGTGTGGGACCGCTCGGGCGGCTCGACGACGTGATGCGATCGGTGTTCCTGCTCATGAGCCAGGCCGGCCGCGATCGCGCGACTCTGGCAGACTACGTGTTCGAGCTCGACATCCAAGGCTTCAACATCTACGAGATTCGCCGTGGGTTGGAGATCCATGACGTGGCGCTCGAGCAAGCGCGCGCCGAGGTGGAGACCATCCGCGCTGCCTGGGGCTGACGCGCCTCAGGGTGCGGCTGCGGCCCGAACGTCGCGCATCACGCTCACGAACCCGCGCATGCGGATCATGTTCAGCAGCCATCGCGGTAGCTTTGGGCCGCCAGCCTGAATCGCGATCTCATGCTCTACGGTGCTGCCGCCGTCGGGGTGAGGGGCGACCTGCCAGTGGCCGGTGTTCTTCGGGGTGCGGATCGTGCCGCGGGCTTGCGTGAGCGGCTCCTCACTGGCCGCGACCCAGGCGATTCGGGTAGTATCGTCGTCGACCGTCTTGCTCACCCAGAGCAAGACCTCCCGGTCGGTCATCCCGAAGATGTGCTGGCGTTGGTACACGAGCCGCCGCTCGGGCTCGGCGCGCACCACGCGAGACTCGGCGATCGGCCAGATGAACTCGGCGTACCTGTTCAGGTCGTCCATCATGGGTCCGGCGCGCTTGGCGTCGATCTCCGGCCAATGGCACTTGGCCCGCATGGCCGCTCCGTCGGGATGCGTCTCGTCGCGCAGCTCGATGTCACAGTCTTCTGCCTGCTTCACCGGCTCGAAGCCGTCGGAGCCGATGGCGACAGTGCACAGCAAGGTCAAGAGCAACTGCATAGGCGTGCTGGAACACGCCCGGCGGGTGGACGCCACCGGCGGGCGAGGGATCGGGAGGTCGGCTTGACGCTGTTGCTGTTGTTGGCGTGTGGCACGCCCCAGGGGGCGGTCGATGCGCCGGCACCGAGCCGGCCGCACGGTGTCACCGACGACGTGGTCCGCGTGGGCACGGTGCTCCCGATCTCGGGTGATGCTGACGCTGCCCGGATCGGACGCGCGGCCCGCGACGCGCTCGTGGCTGCTCTCGCTGGCGCCCGCCCCCACGGTCGCCGGATCGAGCTGGTGGTGCACGATGCGCCGCTGGGCTCGGGGTTGATGGCGGCGAAGGCCCTCGTGGCGAGGGAGGACCTCTTCGCGCTGGTGGCGCCGCAGATCGATGGCGAAGAGCCGGCTCTCGCCCGGTGGGTGGCCGAGACGGGGATCCCGGTCGTGGCTCCGTTCGGCGGTGAGCCCGAGACCGAGCCGCTGTCGCCGGCGTTGTTCTGGTTGTATGGCGGCGGCGACGAACAGATCCGCGCGGTGGTGCACGACCTGCGGGGGCGCTCGGGGGCCGCGCTCGTCGTGGGCGCAGAAGCGGGGCCGTGGCAGAGGCGCTCCGAAGTTGCTCTGGCCCAGTCCGCCCGGTCAACGGTGAAGCTGCAGCGCACCACCCATGCCGAGGCCTGTGGGGCGCTCGCAGGGCGCGGGATCGATGCCGTGGTGCTCGACGGGCCTGCCCAGGCGGCCCGTCAGTGGATGATCGCCGGCTCGGCCGAGGAGTGTCCCCTCGACCTGTGGATGCTCGGCGAACTGGCCCCGCCGGTGCTGGGAGATGGCGATATCCCGTGGTTCGGCCGGGTGTTCGTGGCCTCGCCGAGCCGGCCAAGGGCGTGGTCGCCTGCGGGGCTCGCCGAGCTTCGCGCATTGGTCGGCGACAGCGGCGCCGAAGAGATGCCGGTGCAGGTTGCGGCGGTCGTCGCCGCCAAGCTCCTGGTCGAGGGTCTCGAGCTGGCCGGGCCAGAGCTGGACCGGGAGCGATTCGTGGTCCGCCTGGGGGGGCTCCAGGAGTTCCGTACCGGGCTCACGCCTCGAGTGTCGTTCGGTGCGGCGCGCCGGGTGGGAGCGCTCGGGGCGTGGATGGTGGAGCGGGACCCGCGCACGGCGGCGGCGCTGGGCGGTGCGGACGCGGAGCGCTGGGTGGTGCCGCGGTAGCCTGGCTGGCTGGTTCGCGGCGCTGTGCACGACGGCGTGATCGGTGGTGGACAGCCGCACGGGCGTGACGCACGCTGTGTCGTTGGCGGGAGGGGGCATGCGAGGCGTAGCGTTGCTGGCGTTGCTGGCTTGCGGGCAGGGCGGAGGCCAGCGAGCGGGAGACGACCCGATTGTGCCGGCGGTCACGGGTCCAACGGCAGAGTCCAGCTATACGGCGGAGATCCGGTGGACATCGTACGGCGTGCCGCACGTGCTCGCCGAGGACTACGGGAGCCTGGGCTTCGGCTATGGCTACGCGCTGGCCCGCGATCATGTGTGCCTGCTGGCCGACCAGTTCGTGAAGATTCGGGCCCAACGCGCCCGATATTTCGGGCCGGGGGATGACGACGCGAACCTCGAGTCGGACTTCGGGTGGAAGGCGCTCGGCCTGGTGCAGCGCGCGGAGGCGGGTCTGTACCGACTGCCGGTCGACGCTGCGGACATCGTATCCGGATATGCGAGCGGGTATAATCACTATCTCGAAGAAGTGGGCCAAGGAGGGCTGCCGCCGCAGTGTCGTGGGGCGGAGTGGGTCACGCCGATCACGTCTGCAGATGTCTTGGCGTATCAGCTCTATGTTGGCCAGCTTGCCTCCGGAGGGAACCTGGCGCGTGAGGTGGGGCAGGCTCAGCCGCCCGGCCTGCGCGCTCCGGGGGTCCCGGCGCCCGGGCTCGATGTGTTCGCGCCGTTTGCACACCAGAAATCGGGCAGCAACGGCTGGGCATTGGGACGAAATGCGACGGAAGAGCGCCGAGGAGCTGTTCTTTCAAATACACACCTCCCGCTCGAGGGCGAGCGCCAGTGGCACGAACTCCACTTGACCATCCCGGGCGTGCTCGACGTGTACGGTGCGGCGCTGGTGGGTGTTCCGGCGGTGATGATCGGCTTCAACGAGCGGGTTGCATGGACCACCACCACGTCACCCGCGCCGCGGCTCACGATGTACGCATTGACCCTCTCGGACGACGACCCCACGCTGTACATGATGGAAGGCAACCTGCGCCGGATGGATGGGCGGGAGTACACCATCGAGGTTCTGCAACCTGACGGATCGGTCCGAGACCAGGAACGCACGCTGTGGAGCACCCACTGGGGCCCGGTGTTCAACGCGCCGCTGGTGGGCTGGACGGACACCGCCGCCATCACCTGGCGCGACGCCAACATCGACAACCTCAGCATGGTGTCGCTGCTGCTGCACCTGGGTCGGGCCGATGATGTCGAGAGCTTCGTGGCCGGTCATGCCCGGCACCAGGCCACGCCGTGGATGCATACGTTGTACGCCGACGCCGACGGCACGGCCTGGTATGCGGAGACCTCGCCCACGCCCAACCTGAGCCCCGTGGCCGAGAACGGCTACCAGGACTTCCTGGAGGAAGATTCCATCGCATCTGCCTACGCGGACATGGGCGTCGTGCTGCTTCCGGGGAATGACGTGGACTTCGAGTGGATCGACTCGCCGGATGCGGTCCGCCCGGGCATCGTGCCATTCGATCGGGCGCCGATCCTCCAGCGCGAAGACTTCGTTGCAAATGCCAACATGGGGCCGTGGCTGGTCAACCCGTTGGCGCCGCTCGAGGATGTTCCGCTGCTCTATGGAGCACCGGGGGAGCCGCTGACCGCCCGCACCCGAACCAACCTGATGCTGCTCACCGAGTCCTCGATGGGGGCGGGGCCCGACGCGCTGTGGTCGCTGGATGAGCTCGAGGGCGCGCTGTTCGGGGCGGAGTCCTCACTCGCCATCCGCCTGGCAGGCGCCGTCGGCGACCGGTGCGACGGGGTGGAGGAGGTTCGTCTGGACGAGGGGACCGTCAGCATCGATGAGGCCTGTGCCGTGCTCGGTGCGTGGGATGGGTCCGCAGGACTCGACGCTCGCGGCGCGGTGCTCTGGCGTGAGTTCTTGAGCTCCGACGACATGTTTACACCGACTGACCTTGTGGATGCAGGCGCGCTCTTTGCCGACCCATTCGACCCGTCCGACCCCATTGGCACCCCCCGCGGTCTCGCCAGCGCACCGCTCGTGGGTGCCGATCCTGTGCTGCAGGCCTTGGGGCAGGCTGTGCTCCGGCTGGAAGGCGCCGGCGTGCCTCTCGATGCGTCGCTGCGCGAGGTCCAGTACCTGTCCGTCGGTGGAGGCGGAGCGTCTGTACCCGGCGGCCGTTCAGCGCATGGCACGCTGGCAGTGGCCGAGTGGGCAGACCTGGGAGACAGCTCCCTGCTCGCAGGCACAGGACGGCCGACGGTGCTGCACGAGCCGTCCGGGCTCACGACGGATGGCTACCCGGTCAACTTCGGGAACAGCTGGCTGATGGCCGTCGAGTTCACTGGAGGTACCCCGCACGCGCGGGCGGTGATGACCACTGGGCAGTCCAGCGATCCGACGTCCCCGCACTACGCGGATCAGGCGTTGGTTTATGCCGAGGAGCGGCTTCGCCCCGTGTTGTTCACGGAGTCAGAGATTCTCGCGGACCAGGGGCTGGAGGTGGTCACCGTCAGTGCTACCGTGGTCTCAGCACCACCCACGCCTGCTCGGTAGCTCCAGCGGCCGGACGGGGCAGCAGCGTGACTACCGTCTCGCCCGGGCGCACCACGGCATCCAGTGCGGCCGCGAGCTCGCTGGCTGAGGTGAACTCGACAGACACCACCCGGTGTGCGTCGTGCGCGGGCGCCTCCACCACCGGGTCGGGCGCAGGGGCCGGTGCCACCATCGGGGCTGGCTGGGGTCGCGGGTCGTCGACGGGTGGCATGACCGGCTGTGGCTGATTGCGCCGAGGTTCCGGTCCTGGCGCCGTCGCGGGTAGTCGCTCGTGGTCGTCGGACTCGATGCGGATCCCGTGCACATTGCCCTTCAGCAACGCGGTGCCGATGGCGCCGAATGTCCATCCGGTGCCCTGATCCGGATGCTCCACGAGCGGATAGCTACTCTCGAACTGGCGATCGGTGCGACGGGCGGAGAACGGGTCGAGTCGGTCGAGGTCTGGGATGCGCACGCCCGGGAGCCCGGTCGCGCGGGTCGATGGCACCACCTTGCGCTCGATGAAGCGCATCGAGCGCCACGGGGAGGTCCACCACCGGGGCCCGGGCTCCGACATCAGGGTCACCCGAGTGCCGATCTGTGCCCGGATGCTCATCGAGGCGATGTCGGCCGGGCGGAAGTCGCCTTGCCGTCCTCCAGGGAAGAACTGGACGACCGTGCGGCGGGCGACCATGTCCGGCTTGGACCAGGCGACGAGATCCACACGGTGACGGCCGATGACGTCCCAGACGATGCCCACGGTCGGCGCTCCTGAGCGGGAGGGAGCCCGATGATACCCGCGAACGGGTAGCGGAGGCGCATCGGGTGGGGCGCGAGCGCTACCCGTCGTCGTCCTCTTCGTCGGGTCGGACGGCACGTGGACGCTGGCGGGGACCCCCGGGGGTCGGTCGGGCGCGGGCCTGCCCGGGCTGGTAGCTGCGCACACCCCGACCGCTGTCCGTTCGGCGTGGGCGTCGCGCTGGGGCGTCGTCTGTGGCGGTGGATGGCGCCGTCGCGGTCGGGTCTGGAGTGCTCCGGTGGAGTCGGTCGTCGATCCGGGAGCGCCGGCGGGGCGCGGCCGGGGCCGGCGTCGGTTCACGGGAGGGCGGGAAGATGGCGTCGGGCTCGGCCGCGGGCCGTGGTGCTGCAGGCAAGGGCGCGCGAGGAAGGCGACGACCAGGGCGGCGCGGGGCCGTGGACTCATCGGTCGGTGGCGTCTCGACGGCCGGTGGGGTCTCAACGGCCGGTGGGGCCTCGGCCGGGGGCGCGGGGGGCGGGGCGTCCTCGCGGGGGGCGGGTGTGCGCCGGCCGCTACGCAACGCTGCTCGCAGGTCGGCTCGGCTGTGCGCTGCGCCGCTGGTGGTGACCGGGGCGGCCGTCTCGCGAGAGTCGCGCCGGCGGGCGAACCGTGCGCGCCTCTCCTCGAGTCGCTGGCGTCGCTCGTCGAGTTCTGCTTCTTCGGCCTTTCGTCGCTCCTCCTCCTCGGCCTTTCGACGCTCCTCCTCGGCGTGTCGGCGCAGCTCTTCGGCCTTGCGTCGCTCCTGCTCGGCTCGCACAGCGGCCGCTGCGGCCTCGGCCTCCAGTCGGGTCAGCTCCGCCCTGCAGGCGGTATCGGCGTCGACCACCACCTCGAGGCACTCCATCGCGGTGACCAGCCGCGACTGAGCCTGCGTGACCGCATCCTCGGCCTCGGTCGAAGACATCGCCTCGACAGCCCTCCTGGCGGCACCCAGTGCCTCCGCGGCGGCGCGTTGCCCGCGATCCACCGCCTCGACGACCTTGGCGAGCAGCGCCATCGCCTCGCCGCTCGGCTCGGGCACGTCCGAGATGACGGCGGCCAGCTCGTTGGCCATCTCGTCGCCCTGTGCAGCCACCTGCTGGGCATTCGCTGCGTGCTCGGCCGCCGCGAGCTGGGCCGCCTCGACCGCCTGGAGCTCGGAGGCGCGCTCGCGCACGCGGGTGCGCACCTGCGCGAGGGCTTCGCGGGCCTCCTCCGCGGCGCGGTCGGTGTCCTCTGCGAGCGTGCGCACCTCGGCGCCGATCGCGTCGGCGCCGGGCACGTCCGCGGCGGCCCGCGCTTCTTCAGCGACGGCGATCGCATCTTCGGCCAAGGCCACGACCTGCTCGACGCGCGCCGCGAGCCGTTCCACGGCGGCCCGCACCGGTGCGTGCATCTCTCCTGCCGTCTCGGCGCGGGCCGTCTCGAGCCAGCTGCGGGCCTGCTTGGCGGTGGCGTCGGCTTCGCTGGCCGGCAGCTGAGCCCGGCTTCGCGCCTCAGCCAGCGCGCGCGCCGCGGTCTCTGCGGCGTCTCGGAGCCGTGATTCACCGGCGTCTACCAGCGAGCGGAGCTGCGTCGCAGCGTCGTCAGCGCGGGCGAGGGCCAGCCGGCTGGTGTCGAGCACGCGGGAGGCCACCGCGAGATTCTCGGCGTTGTCCGCCATCGGTGCGGCAGCCTCGACCTTGCGCGCCGCGGTGACAGCGATCTTGAGCGCCGACTGGCCTTGCTCCACGAGGTCGGCGAGCCCGTTCTGACCGGCCAGCGCATCGAGGCGGGCCAGGGCGTCTTCGGCGCGGTTGACGGCCTGCTTCGATCGGTCGACGATCCCCGCGATCTCGGCCTGGATCTTGGCGATGGCCTCCGCTTCGGCGGCGGCGGAGCGCGCGGTGTCGATGGCTTGACGCAGCACCGCGAGCGCCTGCTCTGACCGGTCAGCGGCGAGCCCGGCGACCTTCTGGGCTTGCGCCGCCACAGTCGCGGCGAAGTCTCCGTCGGAGTCGGTGGCACGCTCGGAGAGCGCATCGGCCTTCGTCGCGATCTCGGTGATGGCCTGGGACAGACGCTGGGCCTCACGTCGGCGCTCGAGTGCCTTCGGGTCATCGCAGTCGGCGAACTCATGGGCCGACTCGTCGATCGCCGCCTTCACCTTGTCGGCGTGGGCACGGGTGCGTCGGGCGGACTCGGCCGCTTGCTCGCGGAGCGTGGCGAGTCTGCGCGCCGCGGCCTCGGCGCGGGCGCGGGCCTCGTCGGCGGCAGCGGTGGTGCCCGTGGCTTCAGCCTCGCCGCCCTCGTCGCGGAGGCGCTCGATCCGATTGATGATGTCGCGGACCTTGCCGAGGGCGGCGCGGGCGGAGTCTGTTGTGGGGGCGCCTTGTACCGCGGCGTTGGCGGTGTTCAGCGCTCCGACCAGGGTGGCTGCCTGGAGCGCCGACGCGGCCACACGATCCCGCGCGCTCCGCGCGGGAGGACCGCTGGCCGCATGCTGGGAGATGGCGTGCTCCAGCCGCCGCTGCTGCGCCGAGATCTCTGCCACGAGTGCATCGACACTGGCGCGTGCCGTCGCCGCCTCTTGCCGCGCTTCGGTCAGCGCCCGGGCCTCTGCCTCGGCCTGCTCGGCTATCCGGAGCAGGGCGTCGAGCCTGGAGGCGGCGCGGGCCTCACGCTCCGCCGCACGCTCGGCCGCCGCGCCAGCCTTCGGCGCGTAGCCCTCGGCGTCCGCTGACCGCGTCACCTGGCCGGCGAGGTCGGCTGCCCACGACGCCTCGTTCACGTCTTCGTCGAAGCCGGTAGAGCCCTCCCGCAACGCCGCGAGGGCACCCACGATCCGGCTATCGGTGCTCCACGGCAAGGCGGCCTCGGAGCCCTGACGGACCATCTCCTGCACGGCGGTCACGCTCGCTCGGATTGCGGCCACCGATTCGCTGCACACCGTGCGCACCCGCTCGAGCTTCTGGGTCTCGGCCTGCGCCATGGACTCGGATTCGGCGAGCAGCTCCAACGCCTCGGGCAGGTCTTCCTGGATGCGCTCGGCGAAGTTGCGGGCGGTGTCGGCGTGGGCCAAGGCTTCGGTGGCGTCGCGCTCGGTCGCGGCGTGCTGGGCTGATTGGGTAGCTTCGTTCGCCTGGAACTGGGCGATGTCGATGATCTCGTACGCCCGGTCTCGCAGCTCTGCGGCGCGGGGGATGGTGGTGGTGGCGAGGGCCTCGCTGCGGGCCTTCCACACCTTCCATGCGTCGTCCACCGCCGAACCGCAGGCCTCTGCATGGCGGCGGGCCTCGGCGACCGCGGCGAGCAGTCGGGCCTCACGCGCCTTGGCCCGCTCGATCGCCTCGAGCTCGCGCTGCGCGGCCTCGCGAGCCTCCTGCCCGATCGAGAACGCGTCGCGCGCGTGTGTGCGTGCAGAGATGACGATGGGCTTGAGCGCCTCCACCGCTTCCACGAGATCTGCCAGCGAGCTCATCCCCGCCATCGCGGCCACGCACCGCTCTGCCTCGCCGAGATCTTGTTCCGCCAGGCGTGCAGATCCGAGCGCTTGGTCGCGAAGATCGAGGGTCTCCGGGTCTTTCAGCTCCGCGGTCTCCACGGCGATGCGCCCGACTTCGGTGCGGGCCTTGTTCGTGCTCGACCGCGCCCCCTCCAGCAGCCCCTGGGCCTCGTCGCGAGTGGCCTGGATCTTTGCCAGCTTGGCGGCTGCTTCACCGGCGAGCTGCACGACCCGGTCTGCCGCTGCGCCGGCCGCGGCAGCGATCCCCTCGGCCTGGCCAGCGGCCTGGATCGCGCGCTGTGCGGCGCTTCGGGCGTCCGTCGAGGTCTGCGTCCCAGCGGCGTCCCGCGCGTGGCTCGCCGCCTCCTCGCCGGCCCTCGCGGCCTGCTCAGCGGCGGTGCGCGCTTCGTTGTACAGCCGCTCTCCCTCGGCCGTTCGCGCGATCGCCAGGGCCTGGTGGGCGCGCTCTGCGGCCTGGGCAGCGGACCGGGCCACGCGCGCGGCCGCCTCGGCTGCACCACTGGCCCGCTCCGCGGCATCAACCCGACCGCGCTCCTCGGATCGCTTCGCCTCGGCCTCGGCGGCTTCAGCCTCCTCGAGCGCTGCGCGTGCGACCTCCCATGCGGTTCGGGCCTCGCCTGCAGGCAGGGTCACGGCCTCGATGGTCTCGGCGTCGTCGATCGCCTGCGCGGCTGCTGCGGCGTCGCTGGCTGCGGCGGCGGCCTGATCTGCGGCGGCCACGGCACGGTCCAGCGCGGCCTCGACCCCTGCGGCCGTGAGCACGCCCGAGCCCATGGCAGCCTCGATCCGGCCCGCGACCTCGTAGGAGGCGTTGGCGCAGGCGAGGGCCTTGCTCGCGTGTTCGCGCGCGGACTGACGACTGCGCTCGAGCTGCTCAGCCGACGCGCGTTCCTTGTTCAGCGCGGCCCGGATGGCGTCGCGATGTTCAAGCACCTCGCAGACGGCCTCGTAGGCTTGGCGCTCGGCGCTCACCACGAGCTCGAGCGTGATCACCGCCCCCGCTGCGTCGTCGTCCAGATCGAGCAGGGTGAGGGTGCTCCTGGCCGACGCCGCAGCTTTCCTCGCCCGGTCGCTGGAGCTGACGAGCTCGGAGAGCCGGACGCTCTGGTCGGAGCGGCAGCGGGCGGCCTCGGCGGGGATGACATCCGCGACCCGGGCCGCCTGGTCGGCGAGGGTCGAGGCGCGGCCCGCCACCGCCCGGGCATGCTGGGTCACCTGGTACAAGGTGGGTTCTGCCGCCAGGGGTGGGACCGCTGGTGCCAGGTCGTCGACCGATTCGGGCGGCTCCAGCACCTGCCGGATCTCGGGCGTCGGCGCGTCGCGTGGCGTCGGCTCGACGCGTGGTGGCGGCTCGACACGTGGTGGCGGTGCTGCTCGCGGTGGGGGAGCTACCACTGCCGTGGGCGCCGCCGGCGGGGTGGGCGCTGCGGGGGGCGGGGTGGGCGCTGCGCGCGGCGCGGGGGCCTGGTCTGGCGGCAGATCGGCTGGAGCGGCCGTCGGCGCCTCGGGGGGCGGCGGCTCGACGGGTGCGGGTGCGCTGACGGGTCGACGGGTGCGCCGCGGGGGCGGAGCGGCGGGCCACTCGTGGGCGTCGGTCGGCAGGCGCGCTGCGGCTCGCTGAGCGAGGGTTGCGAGGGTGGCGCCACCGAGGCCTGCCGCCAACCCTTTCGCCAGCGTTCCCAGCTCAGCGCCCGTGGGGTAGCGGTCCGCCGGCGCCTTCTCCACGGCGACGCAGAGCAGGTCGAGCACGGCATCACCGAGGTCGCCGCACAGGTCCTCGACAGCGCGGGGGCCGACGTTGTCGAGCACATCGCCGATCACCTGCGCGCCGGTCCCCTCGAACACGGGAGCGCCGGCGATGAGTTCCACTGCGACCAGCGCTGCCGCGTACAGATCGGACCTGAGGTCGTCTCCCTTGTCTTCCAGCCGCTCCGGCGGTGCGTATCGGAACGCTGCGGGTGGAGTCTGGTCGGTGAGTTCGTCGAGGTAGGCGAGCACCTCGAGGTGTGGCACGCCGTAGGCGAGCACGCTGGTGCGGCCGTCGGGGTGGACCAGGATGCGCTCGGGCCCCAGCGACCCATGGTTGGCGATGCCCAGCGGCCCTGCCCAGGCCGCCGCGGCGTCCAGCACGGGGCCCAGGCCCGCGAGCAGCTCCAGGCCAGCGCGCAGTCCTCCGGCCGCGTCGTCTGCTTCGAGCATGCGCAAGACCGCTGCGAGGGGCACTCCATCGTCGCACCCGTAGATCATGCAGCCAGTTACAGCGTCAAAGGCGGTCAATGGTTGAACGCCGGGCGCCCCGGGTGACGCGAGGGCCGCCCGGATGTCCTGCACGGACTCGCTCAGCAGAGGGCTTTCGCTCCACGGCGCACGCCACGCGATGCCCACCTGCTTGGCTCCATCGGGGCCAGTGAGGTGGACGAGGTCAGACCCGGCGCCGCGGATGGCGGGGCCGGATGGTCGGAAGGGGTCGAGTTCACCCAAGGTGGTCACCGCGTCGGGCGACACCCGTAACCGTCCACACCCCTCGGAGTCAGTGCTTCTTACCGGCCTCGGCCTCGCCCTTCCGGAGGCTCGACTCGAGCTCCATGAACCACGGCGACGCTGAGTCGGCACGTTGCCAGTACAGCAGAAGCTCCTGGTCCCGAGCCTTGCCGCGCACAAGGTCCTTCAGGGTCACCCGGAGCTTCACCCTGGCGCGGTCGCCCGTGGAGTCGACATCCACGTACACCGCCTCGCGAGGGCAGCAAGCCACAGCGACACGGCCTGGAGCAGCAGGGGGCCCCGCAGCGCCAAGGACCACTCCACAGCGCCGAGCAGCAGCACCACCTGAACGCCGGCGCGCACCCCCAATACCCGGTAGCGTGAGGTGAGCCAGGCCAGCATCGACCGCCCGAACAGACGCTCTCGCTCCAGGACCGGCCGATCGCGGACCACTTCGCGACAGGCATCGATGCAGCCGAGCCACACCGCTGCGAGCGCGAGCCCGAACCACAGAGACGGCGTGCCTGGCCCACCGGGCCCCACACGACGGTGCACATCCACCCGATCAGCGGCGCCTGGCCGACGAGCAGCGCCAGCGTGGCCCAGTCCCCGAGCACGCGGTCGGCGTGGCGCTCCGTGAGCACGGTCACCTGCACCCGGAGTGGTGCGGCACTCACGTGGACTCCAGGCGCGCGAACAGGTCGGCGAATCGGACCACGTTGTACTGCGTGAGGGCCTCGCTCGGGGTGCCCTGGAACACTAGGCGGCCGGCGGCCAGGATCCACAGCCGGTCGCAGCGGTCGAGGGACTGCATCGCATGGGTCGCGACCAGCACGATGCGATCGGCCCGCGCGAGGTCCGAGAACAGCGCCATCATCCGCGTCTCCAGGCCTGGGTCGAGGCCCGACGTGGGCTCATCGCAGATCAGCACGGAGGGCTGGGTGAGCAGCTCCGTCGCGACCGAGACGCGCTTGCGCTGGCCCCCAGAGAGCCGCCGGATGCGCACGTTGAGACGGTCCGACAGGCCTACCTGCTCGGCCACGACGCGCAGGCGGGTGGTTCGCTCCTCGGGCGTGAGGTGGTGCAGCCTCAGGCGGGTGGCGTAGTCGAGCCACCGACGCGCGGTCAACGTGCTGAACAGCACATCGTCCTGCGGCACCCAGGCGACTCCGACCATGTCGAGCGGTCCGTCGCCGAGGGTGACCTGGCCGCGATGGGCGCGCAGTCCGAGCAACACCTCCATCAGCGTGCTCTTCCCTGCGCCGGACGGGCCGATGAGGCCGACGAGCTCTCCCGGGCGCAGCGAGGCGTCGATGCCGGTCAACAGGGTGCGCCCGCCCGCGCGCACCTCCACGCCGTTCGCGCGGAGCGTCCTGCCGGTCATGGTCGGGGCGGGCGTGCTCGCCGTACGGCAGGAGCCGGCCGTCTATTGCCAGCGACGTGTAAGCCCGCCGAGGCGGTCGACTCGAAGGAACCCGGCCGACCCGCGTCTGACTGTGCACGTACTCCCCGGAGGCACCATGACCTGGCTACGCACTACCCTCGAAGTCCACGCTTCTGCCGCGATCACCGGCGCCGTGTTCGGACTGCCGCTCGTGCTCTGGCTCGTGGGCTCCACGGCGGCTCCCGCCATGGAAGTGCTGACGGACGAGGGGCCACGCACGGCCTTCGTGATGCTGCCGCCACCCAGCGCCCCCGCCGAGGTCGAGCCGGCCCCAGCCCCCGCTGAGGAGGCTGAGGTGGACGCCGAAGGGAGCGAGGCGGCCCAGTCCGAGGGAGACGTGGCTGCGGCGGAGCCTGAAGCACCGACCACCGGCTCGGCGCCGAATTCCCGCATCGAGCGTGCCGCGGCCGAAGTGGCCGCAGGCGCCGCCGCGGAGGCCGGCGAGCCCGTGAAGCGGAAGCGGCGTCGGCGCAACTGTGCGCCAGACAACCCGAACATCGTCCCCGCGGACGACGGGGTGATCGCGGTGGACCGCGACCTGGTGAAGTACTACGCGCGGCATCTCGGAGCGCTGGACGACCTCGGCTACATCGTCGCCCACAAGGATGACGCCGGACGCTCGGTCGGCATGCGGGTCGGCGGGTTCAAGTGCAACAATGACGCGGTCCAGGCCGGACTGCACAACGGCGACGTGATCCAGGCGGTGAACGGCAAGCCCGTGAAGACGCTGCTCGGGGCCCTGTGGGTGTACAACCGCATGAAGTCCCAAGACGACATCGTGCTCACCGTCGGTCGGAAGGGCCGCAACATCGACCTGCGGTTTCGCCTGGTGTGACCGCCCTCAGTCGCCGACCCAATCCACCATGATGCACCGCACGTGCTCCTTGAGGGGCGTGGTGCCGGAGTGGCCGTAGGTCCAGTCCACCCGCTCGTCGAGTGCCTTGACCTGGGCGAATTGCTCCGCGAAGTCGGGGTCGGTGCGGAGCGCGCCGGGTTGGTCGAGCACGTCCAGGTCGGGGATCTGGGCACCGACGCGACGGCCATCCCGGGACGTGAAGGTGTGACCGTCCCGAATCTCGATCGCCCGCCAGGAGTAGGCCATCCAGTTGTCACCGGTGGAGGCGCGCAGCACGATGCGGGTGTGCTCTGGCGCCATGATCCCGATGCTCTTCATTCGAGGGCCGTCGATGTCGCCCTTCTGGAACCCGGACGGCCACAGGTCGACCTCCATCCGGCTGCCTGAGAAGTTCAGTCCGGTGAAGCCCACGATCCAGGCACGCATCCGGGGGGCGACGATCCACTGCATCTCGGCTCCGAGCGAGCACGGGTCCTAGCACGCCACCGGCTCGGCTCACAGGGGGCAGTCGTGCAGCACCCGACCTGTGTGCGGGTCGAAGGCCACGACTCGCCCGGTGTCATCCCACACTACCGCGTGGTCTTGGCACGCCCGGACTATCGCGCCACGCGCACCCTGGAGCCGCAGCGTGCCAAGCTCGGTCGTGCTGCGGAGCACCAGGAGCCGCACGCCGGTCGGCTCGATCTGCGGCACGACGACGCAGTCCCGGAACACTGCCGGTGTGCCGGCGGGCTCGCACTCGAGGACGGTCACTTTGCCCTGCAGGGTGCGGATCTGGAACTGCGCGGCGTGCATGGCCACCGTCCCTGCCCCGCCCATCGCCCAGCTGCGGGCGAGCGTTGGCTGCGGCGTGCGGGATCGAAGCACGGGTCCGGGAAGCTCCCAGCGCCAGTGGTCCAGCCCTTCACCATCGTGGGCAATGGCGCGGAGGGTCCGGTCATCCGCGTGGAGGGCGCGCACGCTTCCCACCCCCGTGACCCGCCACAGGTGGCGCCAACCTCCGTCCACCAGATCGATGGCCATGACCGCCCCGTCATGGGCCACGAACCAGGTGGAACCGTCCGTGAAGCTGGCGAACGCGTCGATCCGCGCCTCTGTCCAGGGTCGGGCCTCGCCGGTCACCCGATCGAGGCGGGTGAGGCGTACATGTCCTGTGCCGTCGAGCGGGAGGATTCCAATCGCCTGGGCACCTGTCTGTGACACCACCACCTGCGTGCACGGCATGTCGGTCTTCAGTCGACGTTGGCCGTCGTTGTCGACGGTCAGCAGTCCCGTGTGTCCGAGCGCGACCAGCAGGTCGCCGGCCGGGGTCAGAGCGGCATCCTGGGCGATTCGACTGGCGGTGCCCGAGGTGGCCAAGATGACCGACCAGGGACCTGTCGCGCCGAGGTGGGACGGCGGGATGTCCGCCTCAAGAGACGGGTCTCGCAGCATCTTGCGCAGGCCCGCGAGCGCAGGACGGGTCGACGGTCCGGCCTCCGGCAAGAGGGCTCGGAGCGCGTCCCGGGCGAGCGTGATGGTCTCGTCAGTGCGGGAGAGCCCAGCCAGAGCCTCCGCAATGAGGACGCGGCGGTGCGGCCCACCCGGTCTGGAATCCGCAAGCCACGCAGCGAGCACAGCGCGATCCTCTGTGAATCGGTCGGGACAGAGTTCCCGCCTCCGAAGAAGCAGATGGACCGCATCCGGACCTCCGAGCTCCATTCCAGCGTCGATCCATTCCAGCGTGGTCGGGCGGAGGCGGTTGGCTGGCCACAGGGCGTCGACGGCGCGGGCGTAGCAGCCCGCCGCCGCCAGCGACGCTGCCCAGGCAATCCGCATGCGGTCTGCCAGCTCGGCGTGTCCGCGGCGATCGAGCTCCGCGAGGGCCGACTCGAACGCCCCGTTCGCTCGCGCGACGCGAAGTGCGCGGTCGAGGTCGCCGGCCGGCAGCCAGAGGCGCACCACCCACGCTGCGGGCAGCTGGCGTCCTTCGGCGAGCCTCGCCGCCAGCGCCAATTCTTCGTGCTCCTCCAGGAGGTCCACGGCGGCCTCTGGCCGACCCAAGAGGTCTGCCAACACGAACGAGGCCTCCCGGAACCGGCCGTCCCGCACGAGCGTGGTGACGGAGCGCTCGTAGCGCACCCGGAGGGCGTCGTAGTAGCCATCCATCCATCCATCCCATCCAGCCGTTGGGCGCTGCTGGAGGGGAGCAGGTTGGGCGCCAGGGCGTCCCGCCGCTCAGGGAGTCGGTATGTGATCGGAGCGGTCGCGGGCGGGCCGCCGGGGCCGGCCAAGGGGACCGCGCGCCGCAGCGCCTCGTCCAGGTCACCCTCGTCCAGCCGGTCGAGCAGCTCGGCCAGGTAGCGGGCTGTGCGCTCGGAGAGCAGGGCTCGGAGGCGGAGCTTGTGGGCAAGGCGCGCCAGGCCATCGTCGAGCCACTCCAGCAACCGGGCGGCAAGGCTGGGCGGCCGCTGAACAAGGCCGGAGGGTTCGAACTCCGCCAGAGCGCGCAGGGGGGCTCGCGCCGCTCGAAGGGCGGCGATGGGGACCCCGGTGACGGCGCCGACCGAGGGTCGCTGGGATGGCTGCTGTGAGTCGTCCTGTTGGCCGAGCTCGGCCCGCACCGCGCGGGTTCCGGGGTGGCGTTGCACGTCGAAGTCCTCGGGCTTCGCATCGATCCCGTCGACCAGTGGTCGCGATGGCTCCGGCGGACTGCGCAGCGTTCGCAACGCGACTGCCCGCATGCTGCCCAGGGAGATCCACTCTCCGGGGTCGAGTCGCTGGATGGACGACACGATCCGAGCCACGCCTCCACGAACCACGACCACCGAGGTTGGGGAGAGCGCGAGGCTCGCCTGCTCGTCATCGGACAGGGGAACCGTGCTGTGGCCCGCGCCGCTCGCGACCACCGGACCTGCCGCCCAGGGGTGGCCCGCCGGGTCGGGCCTGGGGAGTCGGAGCCACCAGCCCTGGCCGGTCGCGTCCAGACGGCAGCCGGGGCGCCACAGCGCGAGCACCCGCCGCTTCGCCTCGACATCTCCCAGGAGCGCCGGGTCGATCCACCAGCCGGTGACCGAGTGCCGACCGCGCAACGCGATGCGGTGTGGGCGCGTCATGGCGCCCACCGGAGGCGCACCCTCCCAGTTGGAAGGTCTACGCACCCGAGCTGACCGGCAGCGTCCCACCAGAACACGCAGCAGTGCTGCGGGGACACCCATGCGGTGAGGATGGTGGCGAACGCGGGTCGGAGGTCCGCCTCGACGGCCCCCCGGAGCGCCACGGTGCGTCGATCGTCCGCCAGGCCGACCAGAGTCCATCCGTCCTCTGCGTGGTGGAAGGCTCCGATCATCTCGAGGTCCCGCGGTCGGTCCAAGCGCACTGGACGGTGCGGATGGGGAAGGTCGGGGGCGATCAGGCAGTCATTCGCGGCGCAACACAGCAGCGCGTCCGGCCACGCAGGCATGATGCGGTCGATCACCGGCCGGTTGTGCTCGGGCAGGCTCGGTACCGCCGCCTGGAGATCGAGCGTCACGAGCGAGTAGTCACGCAGGATTCCCGTCCGGCTACCCGCGAAGTGCGGGGAGTGGCGGAGGCAGACCGGGCTCGTGGCGCCCTCGGGGTGCAGCACCACGTGTTGGTCGTGTCTCCACGGTCGATCCGCCAGGGACATCTCCGCCCGGGCCTCTCCAGTGTGTAGGTTCATCGAACACAGTTGCTGGTTGCCATCCGTCACGAGGGCGCACTGTGGCGTACCGGGTCGCACGTAGAGCAGGTGGAGGAAGCCGATGTCTCCTCCCTCGGGAAGCGCGAAGCCATCGGGAAACGGCACGGAACGTACCGGCTGCACATCCCCTGGCACCGTCAGCTGTAGTCTCCCGTTCAGGGCATAGGCCGAGATGATCCGACGCCTCGCCTGCCCCACCGCCACGGGCGTTGCGTCCGTCGGCACCTCGGTTCGTTTGTGCATCCGCGGCCGCTTCCAGCTCCGGCACGCCGGACTGGACCAGCTCACCAACCGTCGCCCCTGCACCGTGAACGGACGTCGGGCGTGGGGCCCAGGGACCACTCGCACCGTGTCGGTCGTCGGGGGAGGAGAACCGGCGGGCCGGACGAATGCGTCATGGAGCATGCCGCCGAGCTGGGCCCGCGACGGGAGCGGGAGGGTCACCGCGGGCCCGCCATCTACGCGGGCGAACAACGCGTCTTCCCCGATGCCCTCCGTCACCTGGATGTGGCGTGCGCTCAGCCGCCGGGCGCTCTGTGCGCTGCTGGCGTCGCCCACCACCCACCGCTCCTCGGCCGGGCCCTCCAGCTGGTCCAGCCACTGGTCGGTGTGGGTCGGGTCGGGACATACCAGCGTGCGCGCCGCGAGCAGCGCCCGACCCGCTCCGGCGTCGGTGCTGTCCGACCAGCCACGTCCGGGGTCCTGAAGGACCCCCCACCGGAGTGCCCCGCCGCGGTCGAGCACCCGACGAGCGAGCACCAGCCAGATCGCCAGGTGGGCCACCCGCGGTGCACCCAGCTGGTCGGGTCCGGCGTCGAACCACACCACGAGTCGTGGCGATGCACGTGGGGTGCCGCGGGCGAGGGCGTGGAACAGGAACTCGTGCTCGGTCGCACGGCGGAGGAACTCCAACGGCTCGACATCCGCGAGCGCCCACTGCGACGCGAGCAAGCGCCGCCACGGTCCCCGTCGAGACAGCCCATCCACCCCGTCCGGCTCACCCTCAGGTGTTGGCGTGGCTTGGGAAGATAGCGGGCCGAGGCCGGCGTCGAGCCTGGGCAACCACGGTCCGAGCACCGGGCGAGCCGAGCGGGTGAGCACCGCGAGCGCGCCGTCCCAACCGGTCACGCGGGTCATGTGGACCACCAGGCGTGGAGCGGACCGGGATGGATCGGACCGGCATGGGTGAGGTCGAGGAGCACCAGCTCGGTGTCTCCGGGGATCGCGAGCCACGGCCCGGCAGTGCCGAGCTGCCGGGCCACCACCTGGGCGACGAGATCCGATGGGGCCTGCGGTGCGCGAGTGCAGAGCGTCCACAGCGACGGTGCGTCGGGGTCGGGACCGACCCAGGTGGCGCCGTCGACCTAGGGGAGGGCGTCGCTGGCTCCGAGCACGACCAGCAGGTCGTCATCACACAGGCCGGTCAGCGCCGCGATGCGCTCTGGGTCGCGGATCAGGCGCTCGACGAGGTCCTGCGCTGCGCTGGATCGCGCCACCACCAGACCCCGCGCGGGGACGGGGGGCTCGCGATGGACCCAGTTCACCGCGTGGCCCCCAGCGCCGAGACCACGCGCTCACGGGCCGCCGTGAGGTCGTCAGACCGATCTTGTTCGAGGAAGGCGGCGTCCATCTCCCGGGCCACGCCCTCCAACCGGCGACGCCACGGCACCGAACGATCCGACTCGCCGAGCGGCGCCTCTGCTGCGGCCACCAAGCGGGTGGCGCGAGCGCGGGGACCGCGAGAGGCCGCCTCGACCGCCGCCGGGGTCGACGGGTTGTCCGACGCTGCCAACGCATCCCGGAGCAGATCGCGGGCCGTCGCTTGCGACCGTGCGTCCGGTACGGCGTAGCTGATGGGCCAGAGATCCGCCTCAGACGTCTGTTCTCGTCCGGCGAGTGCGGCCGCTGCCGTGACGAGGCTCTGGATCTTCACCGCGCGCCGGTCGGTGAGGGGAATCCCAGCCGAACGGAGGGTGCGGATGGCGTCGGCGAGCGCGGGTCGGACGGCGGTGGGGTCCATGGAGCGGGCGGCGGTAGCCAACGCATCGACATCAGCGAGCTACGCCCGTGGTGGGTCGACCGCCGCGGTTCGCCATCCGGCGGCGAGCAGATCTTCGAGCTGCGGGTCGGGGATTGGATCGACGAACACCCGCAGGAGGAAGCGGTCGCTGAATGCTGCGAGCGCTGGGGTGTTGGGCAGGGCGTTGCTCGCGCCGACACACACGCGCAGAGGCACGGCGAGCGAGGTGTTCCCGCGGCGGAAGGTGCGCTCGGCGAGCAGCCCGAGCAGGGTGTTCAGGATGGCCGTGGAGCCGAGGAACACCTCGTCGAGGAACGCGACTCGGCCTCGGGCAGCATGCCCTCGGTGCGGGTCTCCAGGACGCCGTCTCGCAGCTTGCGTAGGTCGACCGGACCGAACAGCTCGCCCGGCTCGGTGAATCTCCCGAGCAGGTATTCGTAGTAGCGCCCGGAGAAGGCGGCGGCGGTGCGCCTGACTGCCTCGGACTTGGCCGTTCCAGGAGGGCCGATGACGAGCACGTGCTCGCCGGCCACGGCTGCGAGCGCGATCAGCTGCAGCAGATCGTCCCGGTCCACGAGGCCCTGTGCGGCAGCGGCGAGCGCAGTACGGATGCGGACCGCGGCGTCGGAGGTATGCATCCTGGGCCTGTAGTCCGAGCCTCAGCATGTCACCAGTCGGAGGGGAGGCTACAGGCTTCTTGACGGAGGTGCCGTGCGTCGGAAGATACCCTTGGTCCTCCTCGCTGCGTGCGCGACGGTAGGCGGCGACACCAAGACTCCAGATACCGGCACATTCGGCACGCCGAGCACCGTGACCTCGCCTGCTGGTACCCCTGCGGGCGGTGGCACCGGGTCGACCGGTGGCGGCACGGGGTCGACCGGCGGTGGCACGGGGTCGACCGGCGGTGGCACCGGCTCGACGGGGGGCGGCACCGGCTCCACGGGGGGCGGTACGGGGTCGACCGGCAGCGGCACCGGGTCCACTGGCACCGGCACTGCAACGGGCACGGCAACCGGCGGCACCTCGACCCTCCCAGCGGTGGAGCTCGTGGAAGGGGGCGTTCAGGTGTGTGGCGACCCTTCACGGCGGGACGAGTCACCATTCGACCGGGTAGAACTCGGCTACGTCGAGTCGGAGTGGACGGGTCTGCGGGGCGCTGGCGTGGCGGCTGCGGACCTCGACGGCGATGGTCGATTCGACATCGTACGCACGCGTCCGGATGGACTGGAGCTGTGGTCG
>JBLFXJ010000029.1:0-38454 GCA_047609825.1 Myxococcota bacterium | reverse complement strand
TTGCGGGAGACGTAGGTGCCGAACACGTAGGGCTCCCACAGGGTGGCCCAGTCCGCGCCCACCTGAGGCGACAGATCTGCCGAAACCGTGGGCGTCATCTCGCCCAGGCCCACGCCCCAGGTGCCGAGGCTCGCGATCCACTGGCGGAGGTCGGTATGGCCGGCGAAGGTGCCAGCATCCACCTCGCCGCAGTCGGTGAACCCACCGGTGGGGGTGAGCTCCCAGGCGTTGTACAGCCGGCCGCCGGAATCCGTGGGCCAGGAGTTCGCCGGCACCTCGGTGAGGGAGCCTCCGTCCCAGATGACCACGCACACCGGGGTGAGCGACAGGTCGAGGAACTCGAACGCCATGTACGCCGGGACTTCCTCGCCATCGACGAAGTCCTTCAGGTCGCCCCGCACCGGCACGCCGATCATGCTCACCGACATGTACGGAGGCGTGGGCATCGAGCCGACAGGCGCCGTGTCGGGCCACTGCAGGTCAGGGTAGGTGCAGTCCGTGGTGCTGCCCGTGCCGGTGCCGCCCGTGCTGGTTCCGCCGCCGGTGCCTGCGCCGCCGCCGGTGCCCGCACCACCGCCGCCCCCTCCGCTCCCTCCACCACCGCCGCCGGTGGCAGTGCCGGTGCCCAGCCCGAAGGGAGCTGTGTCACCGACGGCCCCATCCACCGGGGTCTGGAGGCCGGAGCCGGTGCACGCCACAGCGAGGGCGATCCCCCCGGCGAGCAACAAGATTGGGCTGAAGCGGACCATAGGTGGCTCGGGGTGTGCGGTGGTGTGTCCCCCTAGCCCGGCGTCCCACCAGGGTCACTTCGCGGCGAGGGCCTCGTCGCGCCAGAGCAGGCTGTCAGGGAACACGCCCGTGCGCCTCGCAAACCGCCGGAACCCCACATGGAGGGGCTCGGCTCCGTCGTGAACGCGCCGGAAGTCGGGGGACTGGAGGAACAGGGTCACCAGCCCCTCGCCTCGCGGATCGTCCGACATGTAAGTCGACCACCGCTCGAACACTGCGTCGAAGACCGGGAGCAGCCGGCGGCGGATCTCTGTCCGGCGCCCCCGCGCAGCCCACAGCACGTCCGCCGACTCGAGCCGGTTCAGCCGCTCGGCGTCTTCGGGTGACAGCCGCAGCGCGCCAAAGTCCCGCGCCAGGAAGGCATCCAGGTAGCGCTCGTCGTGGACCAGACGGTACCGCGCCTCTGCCCAATCGATCGTCTGCATCGCCCCTCCGCCACGCCACCATGCCCAGCCCAGGCACTACCGTGAATCGGTATGATCAGGACGCCATTGTTCGGGATCACCGAATGGACCGTCCGCCAGACCTGATGTCCATCGCCTGCTTCGACGCCGCCGCCCGCGCGCCCAGCTTCCGCGCCGCCGCCGCATCGGTGGCCCTGTCGACCGCCGCGTTCAGCGACCGCATCCGACGCTTGGAAGACGATCTTGGCGCAAGACTGTTCGACCGCACCACCCGCAGCGTCGCACTGACCCCGGCCGGCCAGCGCCTCGTGCCCCACGCCCGCGCGCTGCTCGCCGACGCCCGCGCCTGCCGCGCCCTGGTCCAGGCGACCGACACCGCCGTCCCCTACACCCTGACCCTCGGCACCCGGTTCGAACTCGGTCTGAGCTGGCTCGTGCCCGCCCTGCCGGTCCTCGGCAGGGAGCGGCCCGAGCGCACCCTGCACCTGTCGTTCGGCAGCGGCCGCGAGCTGCTCGACCGCCTCCGTCGCGCCGAGCTGGACGCGCTCGTGTCGTCGTCCCGCCTGGTCGATCCCGGGCTCGACTACGTGCCGCTGCACCCCGAGCACTACGTCTTCGTCGGCTCCCCCGCGCTCCTCGCCACCCAGCCGCTGGACCGCCCCGAACAGGCCCTTGGCCACACACTGCTCGACACCGCGCCCGATCTGCCGCTGTTCCGGTACCACCAGGACGCCCGCGACCATGACCAGCCGCTGGTGTTCGCCAGCCACGAGTACCTCGGCGCCATCGCCGCGGTGCGCCTCCGTGCGCTCGGTGAGGCGGGGGTCGGGGTGCTGCCGGAGTACTTCGTGCGTGCGGATCTGGCGGCCGGGCGCCTGGTGGAGCTGTTCCCCGAGGTGCGCGCCGCCGCCGACACCTTCCGCCTCGTGTGGCGTCGAGGCCACCGGCGCAGCGCGGAGCTCACCGAGCTCGGTCAGAGCCTCGCACGCATCCCGCTGGCCTGACCTGGCGCGTCTACCGCGTCGCCCAGGACTCCAGGGCCCGGCACGCGAACACCGGTGGCAGCGGCCCGAGCGGATACTCCGGTTGCGGACTGGTCAACGCCGCGAGACACGGGATCGCGGTCGCCCGGCCGAGCGCCACGCCCGCCTGCTCCACCGGCACCCGCCACAGATCCCGCTCCGGCAGCGCGAGCACCGTGCCCACCGCCGTGTCGCCCAGCACCACGACCCCAGCCAGCTCCACGGTGGCCGCCGGGTGGTCGAAGCCCGGCACGAGATCCGGTTTCGCCGCACTGTATGCGAGGATGCGCGCCACCCGCGTGGGCACCCCGCGCGACTCGAGCACCTCGAGCATCGCCAGCACCGGGTTGTCGTCCGCTGGCGCTGTCCACACCCAGCGATACGACCCGGGCCGCGCGAACACGTCGATCACGGTCTGCTGGAACACCTCGTGGGCCGCGTCTTGTGCGCGGATGGCCTCCGCAGCGCCGACCTCGCCGAGCACCGCATCCACAGCATCCGCCGGCTCATGGGCCGGTGCACAGAGCTGCACCGAGACCGCGACGCTGGCCAACACGAAGACCCGCATACTCACTCCTCGTACAGGTTGCCGTGGAGGTTCAGGTAGCCGCCGTCCGGGCCCACTGGCTCCACCACCACGTCGGCCAGACCGAAGCCCTCGAAGGTCGGCAGCTCGATGGCGCCGAGCACGTCGGTGAGCAGCGGCAGGAACGTGGGCACGATGGCCACCAGCAGCTCCTCCACGTCGCTCGCGCCCACCTCGGGGGCCACCACGTCGATCGTCAGGTCCACGTCGCCGATCACGGGGATGAAGGTGCGGCCGTCAGGCGAGCTGATGCTCATGGGCGCCGTTCCGTGGGCGTAGGCATCCAGCAGCACAGCACCGGTCTCGTCGGTCAGGGTGAGCCGCAGGTCGCCGAGCTGCAGCGTGGCTGCCTCCTCTACGCCGGGCACAACGACGGGCGGGAGCATCGCGTCGACCCCGATGTACAGGTCGCCCACCGCGTCCGGGAACAGGAGCGACAGCTCGTCCGCGCCGAACCCGAGCTCATCGCCCGACAGCTCGAGCGCCATCGCGCCGCCACCCCACAGCCCGTACAGCAGCTGGTTCACGAAGTCGATGGACAGCGCGATGTTGCTGCCGCCGGGACGCTCGGCCACCCAGTCCGGCGCCGCATACCCGACATAGAACGACCCGGGCCCTTCATAGGGCACCTGCCAGTCGTCCACGGCGACCGTGCTGTCCATCACCAGGGTGATGCCGAAGGTGTCCACCAGCACATCCGCGGGCACTGCTTCGAAGGTGTAGGTGTTGTCGAGGATGGGGAACGACTCGGCGATCTCGAGGCCGTTGAGCACCTCCTCGAACAGCGGCGGCACCTCATCCGCCACGGCGGTCTCGAGCGCGTCGTACACGAAGCCTTCGACGATGGTGTCGAGGTTCAGCCCGAAGAACTCGGCCACATCCTGCAGCCAGCTGTCCCAGTCGAAGTTGAAGTTCGTCGCGGTGACGTACACGTTGGTCACGTCGAGCCGGATGTTCCCGCCAACCACCCGGGGCTCCACATCCACCCGCACGATGAAGTCGTCGGCAGTGATAGTGCCGCTGCCCGCGATGGGGATCTCGCTCGCGATCACGTCGGCCGACCAGTCGATCACCGGATCGTCGATCACCAGCTCGATCCGAACATCTCCGGTGGGCAGCGGGTCGATGTCCACGTTGATCGGACCGAAGCGCGCGTCATCGATCCACAGGGTCACGGCGTACAGCGTGTAGCAGACCTCGCCGATCAGCCAGATGTCCTCGCACCACTCCGACCGCTCATCCACCGCAGGGTCGGGGATCATCGCCACGATCTCGTCCGCATCGACCAGGCTCTCGGCGAGACCCGACAGCACGTCGAGGCCGCCGGCGCCATCATCGAGGCGCACGTGCAGGCCGCCAGGGGCCTCCTCGCCCCAGTCGAGCCACGCGCCATTCAGCACGGCGCGCTTGTCGGTGGTGGTGTGCCCGGCCAGGTCTGCGGCCACGGTCTCGAGCACCTGGATGCCATCCCCGATGGGAATCCTGGCCGAGAACGCGCCGTCCACGTCCACGTCGTACACCACGCCGTTGGTGGACACGGTCGGCGGCACGTCATCGCGCTCGTCGACGGCGGTGCCGGCCACCATCACCCGGGGCAGGTCCATGAACGTGCCGCGTTCGGGCTCCGTGATCACGAGGTCAGGGCCGCTGGAGTCGATGATGATCGGCCCGACGTTGTCCATCGGACCCGACGGCACCTCGGCGAACACCGTGAACACGCCGTCTTCCAGGAAGGTGATGCGCTCCAGCGCCAGCTCGTGCCGGCCGCCCTCGACCCACAGGGTGTACGGGGCGCCGGAGGGGTTGCCGTAGGCGTCGGTGACCGCGACGCTGGCCGTCGCGGTCTCGCCCACCTCCAGCTCCACAGTGTCGAGCTCGAGGTCGAGCACCGCGGCGGGTCCGGCCACCACGCGCAGGGTCTCGGTGTCCGACACCGCGTCGAGGGTGGCCGTCACCTCGAAGAAGCCGACCACCGTGCCGCCCACCTGGTCGCCATCGACCGTGAGCTCGGTCGCCGACACCACCGCCGCCGGATCGGGCAGCGGGTTGCCGTACACATCCGTGCTGCTGATGGTCCAGCCCGTGGTCGCGCCCGCATCGATGGTGGCGTCATCCAGCACCAGGTTCAGGGTGCCGGCGGCGCCGGGTGAGACGGTGAGCGACGCCTCTGCGTCGAGCACCTGGTCATCCACCAGCACGGTCGCCGTGATGGTGTGTGGACCGGCCACCGTGGCGGTGAGCGCGGTGGGGTCGAACTCGAGGTCCTCCAGATCGCTCGCCAGGGCGAACGTGGCCTCCACCGCCTCGCCCGTCGCATCGCGCACGTCGCCCGACCAGGTGACCGACTCGCCGGCCAGCGCCACATCGGTCGCGAGCGAGAACGCCACAGTGTACACAGCCTCCGTCGTGGAGGTCGGCGGCGTGGTCTCGGTGGGATCCGTCCCGGCGCCGCCGCCCAGATCGTCAGGCTTGCCCGAATCCTGCTGGCACGCGACCATCGCCAGGGCAGCAAACAAGATCGCACGGTGCATCTGGGGACTCCTCGGTCTGATCACAGCATGACCCGCGCGGCCGCTGTTGTCAGTTATCACCTCGTTAGACGCGTGCGCAGCCCGTGTCCTTCACGGCGACTGCGAGAGCCCCGGAGTCGGCGAACGAAGCGGCTCACAGAGGAACGGGTCGGGCCTCAGGTGCAGCCAGCGCGTGGTGCCGTGGCCGGAATCCGACAGCACCCGCCACCCGCGCCCACGAAACACGTGCTCGCACATCGGGTTCACGTACACCAAATCCACGGGTCGCGGATCCGCTCGCAGCGAACGCTCGAGGCGGTCGAGCATCTGGCCCATCACCACCTCCTGGAACGGGTTGTACAGGTAGATCGCGAGGGGGCCCTTCGGCCATGGCAGCAGCCGCGCGTCGCGGAGAACGACGCCGATCTGCTGGTTCTCCCCTACGTTGTCGCGCGCCTGGTCATACAGGTTGCTGTCCAGCTCCACCCCGAGGACCGACGGGAAGCCCGACTCGGCGGCGAGCACGAGCATCCGGCCCTTGCCGCAGCCCACGTCCACGAAGGTGCGCCCGGTGGCCGGCAGCACCTCCAGCGCCTGCAGCCCGATGTCGAGGGGAGTCGGCTCGTAGCCGGTCAGGGTCCAGCGCGAGGTCTCCACCCCGCGGGCCTCGTCCCAGGCACGCTCCTGGGGCGGTGCCTCGAACCGCCACCGGTCCCACAGATGCAGTGCCAAGCTCATCAGATCCATGAGACCCATGTACCACTCGGAGCCGCCCGAGCGATGACCCGCGCGTGTCGCCAGCGGTCTGATTGTCACTTGCTTCACTCACGTTTCAGTTGCTTCCTTTTCGTTGCATCTATCCACACCGCAGTGAAATGACGCTCAAACGCCGGAGGGCGGAACCAGGATCACCGACAGGCCCACCGCCTCCTGGTCGCCCACGTTCCGGTATCCGTGGCGCTGGTCGCCCCGAAACACCACCACCTCACCCGGCGCCAGGGTCCACGCGCGGCCCGACGCCGACAGCTCGATCCGGCCGCGCTCGCACCACAGATACTCCCGCGTGCCGGCCGTGTGCGGCGAGCCCGCCATCGCTCCCCCGGGGGTGAGCGCGATCCGCTCCACGGTGAGCCCGGGGAGTCGGTCCGGCAGCACCTCTGAGATCTCCGCCCCCTGCTTCCGCCGACGCACCAGCGCCTCCCGCGGGTAGTGCCGCCCGATGTCCCGCGGCGGACCGATCAGCTCCTCGATGGACACCCCGAGCGCTCCCGCCACGCGCACCAGCACCGACAGCGTGGGGTTCGCGCCCCCGGACTCCAGATTGGTCAGCGTCGCACGGGGCACCTCGGCCACGACAGACAGCCGTGACTGGGTCCAGCCGCGCGATTCTCGAAGACTACGCAGGTTTCGAGCCAGGTTTTCGGCAGCGCTCATCGGGGACTCCGGGCAGTTGGTGGACCGGCCGCCAATACATCAGCACATCCGACGACAGATTGTCCAGCGGTAGCAAGGTTGGGGCACCACACAGGGAGACCCAATGAACTGGAACACGACCCGCGCCCTCGTCACCGGCGCCAGCCGCGGCCTCGGCGCCGCCCTCGCAGCTGCTCTCGTCGCCCGCGGCGCCCAGGTGGTCGGCGTGGCCCGCGACGCCGCCGCCCTCCGAGCCCGCCTCGCCCCACTGGGGGACCGTGCCCACGCCGTTCAAGGCGATGTGGGGGATGGCGCCGACGTGCAGCGCATCATCGCCGTCGCCAACACCGCACTCGGCGGGGTGGACCTGCTGGTGAACAACGCCAGCACCCTGGGTGCGGTGCCCCTGCCGCTCCTCCTCGATCTCGCACCCGACACCTTCGCGCGCACCCTGGCCGTGAACACGGTCGGCCCCCTTCGCCTGATCCATGGGCTGGCGGGCCCGATGGTGTTGCGGGGGCACGGCGCCATCGTGAACATCAGCTCCGATGCCGCCGTAGAGGCCTACCCGGAGTGGGGCGGGTATGGCGCGAGCAAGGCCGCCCTGGACCACCTGTCGCGCACCCTCGCGGCGGAGCTCGACGGCACCGGCGTTCAGGTGCTCGCTGTCGATCCCGGCGAGATGCACACCGCGATGCACGCCGCCGCCCTCCCGGATGCCGATGTGTCGTCCCTCCGGGATCCCGCTGCAGTGGCCGAGGCCCTGCTCGACCGACTCGCGCAGCCGGCGTCCACCGTGCGCACCACCCTCACCCTCCGGAGCACGCCATGAACGCCCCAGCCCCCCACCTCCGCGCCGCATCGGGGCCACGCCCGGCCAGCGCCTCCCGCCTGGTGGTGCTCGACGGCACCGCCCGGCCATGGGTCGCCCCCTCCGACGCACTCATCCACGCCCTGCGCCCCGGCGACCTCCTCGTCCTCAACGACGCCGCCACCCTGCCTGCGTCCCTCTCCGCCCGACTCCGCGGCCAGCCGGTCGAGCTGCGTATCGCCTCGCTCCAGCACGACACGGCCACCATCGCCGTCCTCGGCCAAGGGGACTGGCGGATGCCCACCGAGCGTCGCGGGGCCCCGCCCAGGGTCCGAATCGACGACATTTTCGACATCGCAGGACTTTCCGCGACGGTGATGCGCTTTGAGGGTGGCCTCGCGACAGTCCAGTTCGACCGCTCGGGTTCGGCGCTCGTGGACGCCCTGCACCGGCGCGGCGAACCGGTGCGCTACAGCTACCTGGACGCACCCGTACCACTGGGCCCGTTCCAGACCGCGATGGCCGGTCCGCCCGTGGCCTCCGAGGCTCCGTCGGCAGCGCTGGCCCTCACCTGGCGCATCCTCCTCGCCCTCCGTCGGCGAGGCGTGGGCCTCGCCACGCTGACCCATGCGGCGGGGCTGTCTTCCATTGACGGGGGCGAGATCGACGCATCCCTGCCTCGGCCGGAGCGGTCCTGGTTGCCGGAGGCCACCGCAACCCGAATCTCCCACACCCGCGCCGCTGGGGGACGGGTGGTCGCGGTCGGCACCACTGTGGTGCGCGCGCTGGAGGACAATATTCGCCGCTTCGGGAAGCTCACCCCTGGAGAATGGACGAGCGACCTCGTGCTCGAGCACGACACGCCACTCCGCATCGTGCATGGGCTGCTCACCAACCTGCACGAGCCCGGCGAGTCACACTTCCGGCTGCTCGAGGCGTTCGCACCCCGGCACCGGCTGCTCGCCGCGAACCGGGTCGCGGCGGCGGCAGGGCTCGTGCAGCACGAGTTTGGCGACGGCCTGCTCGTGCTGCCCGAGGGTGCGTGAATCACTGCGCCGGCTGCGGCTCCTCACCGAACAGGAACCCACGCGACCGCGTGCGGATGGTCTCGAGGAGCTTCGCCTCGAACTCCGCCTGCGGCATCGTGTGCTGCTCCCGGCTGCCGTGGGTGCGCAGGGTGACCGTGCCATCCTCCACCTCGCGCTCGCCGATCACCAGCACGTTCGGGATCTTCTCCGACGCCGCCGTGCGGATGAGCTTCGACATGCGCTCGCTGGTGGGGTCGACCTCGGCCCGCACGAAGTGCTGGCGCAGCCCGTCCACAATGACCTGGGCGTAGGGCTTGAACCGGTCCGCCACGGTGAGCACGCGCACCTGCACCGGCGCCAGCCAGGTGGGGAAGGCGCCACCATAGTGCTCGATCAGGAACGCCACGAACCGCTCGTGGGTTCCGAGCGGCGCACGGTGGATGCAGTAGGGCGTGTGCTCCGCACCGTCGGGGCCCGTGTAGGTGAGGTCGAACCGCTTAGGCACTGCGAAGTCGAGCTGGTTGGTGCTCGCCGTCTCTTCGCGGCCAGTGACGCTCCGGAACTGAACGTCGATCTTCGGGCCGTAGAACGCAGCTTCGCCCTTCACTTCCTTGAATGGAAGGCCGGACTGCACCATCGCCTCGCGCACCAGACCTTCGCTGCGCTCCCACGCCTCCGGATCGTCGACGTACTTGTCCTTGCCCTTCGGATCGTCGGGGTCCCAGGTCGAGAACCGCATGTAGTAGTCCTCGAGGCCGAGGATTTCGTACAGCTTGCGGTGCAGGTCCATCACCTTGAGGAACTCGTCCTGGATCTGGTCCTCGGTGCAGTAGATGTGCGCATCGTTCATGCACATGCCGCGCACCCGCAGCAGCCCGGAGAGCGCGCCGCTGTCCTCGAACCGGTACACCTGACCGTATTCGGCCAGGCGCAGGGGCAGGTCGCGGTACGACCGCTTGCGGGCGTCGAAGATCTTGTGGTGGTGCGGGCAGTTCATCGGCTTGAGGCAGTACGCCTCCTTCACCACCTCGGTGGTGCCGTCCTCCGTCTCCCGCTCTTCCTTGAGCTCCATGATCGGGTACATGTGCTCGGTGTAGTACGGCATGTGACCGGACTTGTAGTACAGGCCCACCTTGGTCAGGTGCGGCGTGGCGACCCGCTGGTAGCCGTCGTGGAACTCGAGCTCGCGGGCGAGCTTCTCGAGCTCGTCGCGGATGACCGTCCCGTTGGGGAGCCACAGCGGCAGGCCCTTGCCGATCTCTTCGTCGATCACGAAGATGTCGAGGTCCTTCCCAACTTTCTTGTGGTCCCGCGCCTGCGCCGCGCGCCACGCCTTCACGTGGGTCTCGAGGTTCTCCTTCGTATCGAAGGCCCAGACATAGATCCGGGTCATCATCACGTTGTTGGAGTCGCCACGCCAATAGGCGCCGGCGAGGGAGCGGATCTTGAACGCCCCCTTCGGCAGCTTGCGCGTGTTGTCCACATGCGGGCCCTCGCACATGTCGAGGAACGGGCCGTTGCGGTAGAAGGTGAGGGCGTCGATGCCCTTGTCTGCGAACAGGGTCTCGGCGTACTCGCGCTTGTATGGCTCGCCCATCTCGTCGAGCCGCGCGAAGGCCTCGGCACGGGGCAGGTCCTCCCGCTCGAACGCCTGGCCGCGCTTGATGATCTGCTTCATCGCCCGCTCGATGGCCGGGAAGTCGTCCTCCGTGAACGGCTCGGGGAGGATGAAGTCGTAGTAGAAGCCGTTGTCGATGGGCGGTCCGAAGCCGAGCGTTGCGCCGGGGCGCAGCTGGAGAACGGCCTGGGCCAGCACGTGGGCCAGGCTGTGTCGGATCTTGTACAGGTCGTCCTTGTCGGACGCGGGATCGATGTCCATGAGGTCGTCTCGTCGGTATTGGGATGATGCGGTCTGGATGGCGACGGGCGGCAGTCAGGGTCGAGTGCACCGCGCTGCGGACACACCACTGGCGTCCGCGCGTCGCACCCCCGGTCGCTGTGAGATCGGCATGATCACCCCTGCGAAGGCCGCACCTCTATCGCACCGATCGGGGCCGCGCCCGGGAGTGCGGTTACACCTCGCTGCGGAGGTTGCGTGCAGCCCTGGACCAATGAGCTCAAGGTCGGACTGTTCGTGGTGATCTGCGTCGCGCTCCTCGCCGGAGGCTACGCGCTCACCTGGGACGGCGTGCGGGCCGATGAATCGTCCTACTCCCTGGTGGTGTACACCGGGAACGCGGACGGGCTGTGGCGCGGCTCCGCTGTGCGACTCGCGGGCGTGGAGATCGGGAGCGTGGACACGATCTCGCTCGAAGATGGTCGCGCCAAGCTGATCTTGCACGTTCGATCCCAGTACGAACTTCCCGCCGATTCGGTCGCCCAGCTCAAGGCCTCGGGAATGCTCGGCGACAAGTACATCGGCATCGGGCTGGGCGAGGAGGCCTCCATGCTCTCCGATGGCGACACCCTGCCGGTGGCCCCGGCGCCAGGCGACATGGACGCCCTGTTCGTACGCGCTGACGAGATCTCCGACGATGTGAAGGCCATCACCGCGGCGGTGCGCGCCCTCCTCGCGAAGGAGGAGACCACCGACCAGATCGACCGCACCCTCGCGAACATGGCGGCGTTCACCGAAGAGATGCACCTGATGGTGTCCGAGAACCGTCAGGGGCTCCGCGCGCTCGTCCAGAGCATGCGCGCGACCAGCGAAGACCTCCGCGCGCTCTCGGGACGGCTCGGGCCCGGCGCCGAGGAGGAGCTCGCCGCCATCCGAGAGGCCACCGCGAAGCTCGACGCCGCGCTCGAGAACGTGGAGTCGATCACCGCCAAGATCGACGATGGCGAGGGCACCCTCGGCGGCCTGCTCAACGAGCGCACCACCCTCGATTCCCTGAACTCCGCCCTCGACCAGGCGAACGAGACGCTGGGGGCCCTGCCTTCGCTGCAGGTCTCGCCCTACTACAGCGGCCGCGTCTACCTGGGCAGCCAGCCGGGCGGATCGGGCCCGTTCGCCGGCTCCAACCCCCTCACGCCTACCCCGGCGGGCGCGCTCGGAGTGGGGGCGGCCCACTCGTTGGGCATCGACGTTGCGCCCAAGCCCGATCGGTGGCTCACCGTCGGGCTCACCGACCACCCGCAGGGCCATGTGCTGCAGACCGACACCACCACGGGCGAGTCGGAGTGGACCCGGGAAGACCGCCTCCGCTGGACCGCCCTGGTGAACAAGCGGTGGGGCGGAGTGGCGGCCCGGGGCGGATTCCGGGAGAGCACCCTCGGCGTCGGCCTCACCGGCTACCTGGCGGATGACCGGTTTCAGCTCGCGGCGGATGTGTTCGACTTCAGGTCCGGCGCGTTCCCCGATCAGGCCCGTGCTGGGCTGCCGAATATGCGGGTCGCCGCCCGGGTGGCGCCGTGGGAGGCGTTCGCGTTCGAGGTGGGCACCGAGCAGCCGCTTCTCGGGGCGGCTGCAGGCTTCGCTACGGGGTTCGCGGGCATCGAGGCACGCCTCCCGGACCCCGACCCGGACCGCTGACCCGCTTCAGTCCAGGGGAAACCAGAACGTGGACGTGAGGCGGACCCGCATGTCCGCCACGTCGGCGCACTGGTCGCCACACTCCCAGGCCTGGGTTGGCCGGGCCACCACCACGCTGTCGGGTGCCACGACCGCCCGTCCCCCGTCCAGGTCCTCCACCAGCGCCTCGCCGGTCGCGCTCAGCAGGTCGATGCGGAACTCCACCCGCGCGCTGTCGTCGGCGCCGACATTCGCCACGACGGCCACCGGGTCGGCCGTGCCATCGCCCACGGTCACCTCCTGCGCCGTGACCTCGAGGCAGGACACCGCCTCCACGGTCTGGCGGGCCGTGCGCTCGCGACCTTCATCGTCCACCGCGGTGAGCGCCACGTCCACGGCCCCACCCTCGGCGTAGCGGTGGATCACCAGGTCTCCGAAGCCAGAAGACCCGTCCCCGAACGTCCACAACAGCTGATTGAGATCGCCCGATGTGGCCTCGCTGGTAGACGTGTAGGCGATCACCGGTACCAGGTCGCACCCCGCCTCCCAGGTGAACGCCGCCACCGGGGCGTCGTCGGGCACTGCGGTGTCGAGCTGTGGGTCGGAGCGGACGCAAGCGGCGAACAAGAGCAACCACATGCGGGTGCCGTATCCCACCGGTCGGCCGCAGTACCCTGCTACAGTCCGACCCTGAGCTGAACCGTGACCCCAGCCCCGCCCGAGCACATCCGGCCATCCGGCGCGGACGCCCGCCATGTCGCCTCGGTGTTCGCCGTCGCGTTGGCGCTCCGGCTCGCATACCTCCCGATCCGGCTTGCCTGGCCCGACGCCGACGCCCCCGCCGTGGACGCCGCCTTCCACGACTACTGGGCCTGGGGGCTGGTGAGCGGCGAGTGGGGCGCCCCGGGCGGTCAGATCGTCGGACCGGCGCCCGGCATCGAGGCCCGCCCCAGCTTCAGGCCACCCGGGTATCCCTGGTTCCTCGCAGGCATCTACGCGGTGTTCGGCCGTTCCGCGAGCGCCGTGCTGGGGGTGCAGGCCGCGCTTGGTGCGCTCGCCGCCGCCCTCGTGGTGCCCCTGGGAGACCGACTCGGAGGCCGTCCGGTGGGACTGCTGGCCGGCCTCCTGGCGGCACTGACGTGGACAACGATCTATTTCGGTGGCGAACTACAGCCGCCGGTGCTCGTCGCTCCGCTCGTGCTCGGAGCGCTGCTCCTGGCCCCCGCCCTACCGCAGTGGCAGCGGGCGGCCGCCGGAGGCCTGCTCGGCGCCGCCGGGATCGCAGTGCCGAACCTGCTGGCACTGCTACCCGTCATCGCACTCTGTGGCCGTGGCCGCCTCGCTCACCGGGCGGTGGCCCCGATCCTCGCGGCGTGCCTCGTGCTCACGCTCCCCCTCGCCCGGAACGTGCGGGTGGCGGGCGAGTGGGTGCCGCTGACCACCAACCTCGGCGTGAACCTGTTCGCCGGCAACAACCCCACCGCCAATGGGTGGGACGTAGCCGTGAGCGGGTTCGGCACGTCCTTCGATCACCCGGCGCTGGTTCGGCAGGCCAGCCTCGAGGCGGGTCGATCGCTCACCGACGTGGAGGCGTCGGGGTTCTACGTGACCAAGGCGACGGCCTGGATGCGGGAGAACCCGGCCGAGGTGGGCCGCCTCACCGCTCGCCGCGCCGGGCTGTGGTGGCATCGCACGGAGATCCTGTCGAACAAGGAGCTGAACGGGGCGCGGGCCGAGGCGTGGGTACTGGCGGCACCCATCGGAGCGGCCACACTGACCCTGCTCGCCGTGCCGGCGCTGGCGAGGCGGCGCTGGCACACCCCCACCGTCGTGGCGATCATGGCCTCCATCCTATTATTGATGTCCTCCTACCTGCCTTTCTTCGTCAACGCACGCTATCGCCAGCCCGCGCTGCCCCTGCTCGCTTGTCTCGCCGCCGCCGGCCTCGTCCGCCTGTGGGAAGCCCGCCGAGACCTGCGCACGCTGGCCGCATGCGCGCTCGGAATGCTAGCGGTCGCAGCGCTCCTGTGGGCCCCTGGCTTTGCACCCTCCCCCCAGCTCGGCCGGTGGGACCTGGCCCTCGGAGTCACCCACGCCCGCATGGGCGACGACCCGGCGGGCATCACGCGATTCGACGCCGGCATCGCACGCTCGCCCGAGCTCGCCCAGCTCCACTTCGAGCGCGGCCGGGCACACCTGCGGCTCGGCCGGAGCGGATCTGCGGCCGCCGACTTCGACGCCGCGTGGGCGCTCGACCCGTCCGAGGTCGTGGCCATGGACCGCATCCGGGCCCATCGGGCGGCGAACCCAGCCCGGGCCGCCGCCGCCGGTGTCGAGGCCATGGAGGCGCACCCGAACAGCCCCACACTCGCGTGGAATACCCACCTCGCCCAGCGCGATCTCGGCGACCTCGCGTCGGCCACCACCACCCTCCGCCGACTGACTGAGCTGCAGCCCGACAACGTCGCCGCGCAGGAGGCGCTCGCCCAGGTGCTCCACGCCTCCGGAGCCGACGCGTCGGACGCCTGGCTCACCCTCGCCCGCCTCCACGCTCGAGCGCAACGATCCACCGCCGCACGCCAGGCGCTCGCCCACGTGCTGGACGACCCCCGAGCCGCCCAGATCGAAGCCACCCTCCCCCCCCGCTGATCTCAGGTCCTGACTGGATCGCGCCCAGACGGGCGATAGGCTCCACCCATGGGACGCCTCGGCGATCTGCGGATCAACATCACCAACTTCCGGCCGCCGGATCTCCCACCCGCGGAAGATCTGGCCAGCCCGCCTCCCCGACCCCTGTCTGGCGACCACCCCACCTACCCGTTCGAGAACCTCGCATTCGAGGGCGGGGGCACCAAGGGCCTGGCGTATCTGGGGGCCCTCGAGGTGCTCGAGGAGCGCGGCCTCTACCCGGCACATATCCGCCGAGCTTCGGGCACTTCCAGCGGGAGCTTCCTCGCGGCGGCTGTCGTGCTGGGCATGCAAACGGCCGAGCTTCGCACGCTGCTCTACGAGACCGATCTGTCTGCCATCCTCCAGGATGCCTCGCTCTGGCCGGTGGGCCCCGCGTACAACATGTTCTCGGCCTACGGGTTCAACCCCGGCAAACGGCTCCTGTCGTTCCTGGCCGACATCTTCGAGGAGCGGACCGGCTCGGCCGACATCACGCTCCGACAGCTCCTCCAGCTCACGGGCCGCGAGCTGTGCGTGCCGATCTGCAACCTCACCCGGATGACCACCGAGTACTGCCACCCGAAGACCACGCCCGACATGCCGGCGAGGCTCGCAGTGGCCATGTCGATGTGCCTGCCGCTGCTCATGCGGCCCTACCGCTTGCAGCGTGAGATCGGCCACGGCGCAGGGTTGTCCGAAGAAGACATGTACGTGGACGGCGGCCTGCTGTGCAACTTCCCCCTGCATGTGTTCGACGGCTGGTACCTGTCGCTGGCGCCACACGACACCTTCCTCCAGCGCCTCCGACCCATGCGGGATGCAGAGCGCATCCTCCAGGGACGGTTCAGCCCCCGCACCGACCGCACCTTGGGGTTCACGGTGTTCGATCGTCGCGAGCAGGACGTGACCCGGTCGTGGTCCCACTCCGACCCGCCCCGGCGCCCCGACACCCCCCTCGCCCGCAAGCGCACGTGGCAGGACGAGGAGCAGGACAAAATGCGAGCGGCCTGCCTGCGCCTCGAGGAGGCCGTCGAGAGGTTCCTCGAGGCGCTGGCGCGGCTGGAGCAGGATGGCGATGGAAGCATCGACAGGGTCGAGGTGCAGGGGCTGTTCGCGGAGGGCGGACTGTCGCGGGAAGACGCCCGCCTCATCTTCGACACCACCGACATCCACGCAATCTTCGATCGCCTCGACAGCGACTCCGACGGACGGATCGGGTTTCACGAGATCCAGCAGTTCATGGACTCGCTCAATGTGGACCTCACCTCTCGCGGCGGGGTGCGGAGCGACGATCTGGGCAGCGTGAGCTCGTTCATCTCCGCGCTGTTCAACTGCATGCTGATGCATATCCGTCAGCTGAACCTCGGCCACGAGGACCAGTGGCGCACCGTGGCCATCAACACCGACTACGTCGGAACGTCGGACTTCAAGCTCGACGATGGGGATCGCGCGTTCCTGGTCCAGACGGGCCGGGAAGGCACCATGGCCTTCCTCGATGCCTGGCTCGAGCGGAGCAAAGGCATCGAGGCGGGCTACTGACCCGGAGCACCCGCCGCCGGAAGGACCGATGCACGACATCCGCACCATCGACTGCCACTACATGGGCGCACCCGGGGTGGCCGCGACCTACCTGTTCCGCGCTGGTCCCGACGCCGTGTTCGTGGAGACAAACACCTCCGCCGCCGTTCCGCGCATGCTCGCCGCACTCGCCCACGAGGGGCTGAGCCCCGAGCAGGTCAAGTACATCATCATCACCCATGTGCATCTCGATCACGCGGGGGGGGCAGGGGCTCTCCTCCAGGCGTGTCCCAACGCCATCCTGCTCGCACACCCCCGAGCCGCGCCACACGCCATCGATCCATCGCGTCTGGTGACCAGCGCCACGGCGGTGTACGGCGCCGAGCGCTTCGCTGCGCTGTACGGCGAGGTGGTGCCCGTTCCGGCCGAACGGGTGCGCATCATGGCCGACGGCGAGACCCTGGAGCTGCACGGCCGCACGCTCACCTTCCTGCACACCCGCGGCCACGCCAACCACCACTTCGTCGTGCATGACACAGGCAGCGACGCGGTGTTCACCGGCGACGCCTTCGGCGTCCTGTACCCGGCACTCCAGACGAACGGCACCCTGGCCTTCCCGTCCACCTCACCCACCGACTTCGATCCGGCGGCCGCCCGCGAGGCCGTGCACCGCATCGTGGCCACCGGCGCCGTCCGCGTGTTCCCGACCCACATGGGCGAACACACGGAGATCGACGCGATCGCCGGGATGCTCGACACGCAGCTGCTCGCGGCCGAGGCCGTACTCGACGAGGCCGATGCGAGCGGACTGGACGGGGAGGCGCTGGACCGGTTCTGTGCGGAGCGGGTGCATGCGGGGTTCGTGGCCT
The DNA here is from genome assembly GCA_047609825.1 of Myxococcota bacterium. Taxonomy (GTDB): domain Bacteria; phylum Myxococcota_A; class UBA796; order UBA796. Next base: position 21,323 of record JBLFXJ010000029.1, on the reverse strand, counting down.
TGCTCTCCGCACATGGGCTGGCCGACGATCCGCGTGCCTGGGAGGTTGTCGCGATCGACGAAGACCTGAACGCACAGGGTGTCGCGTTCGCGGTTCGCAAGCGACGATACAAGCGCGCGCGGGCCGCGACCTGACCCACGACGCGGAGATCGCTGCTCCCGGAGGTGCCTGTGGATCCGAACCCGCCCCGTGACACAGGCTCGGCCACCGATGTGGCCGTGCTGGGGCCGGCGCGCCACGAGTGCCGGGCGTGCGGGATGTGCTGCCACGGACACAGCGTGGGCCTCACCGGCGACGAGCCCGCCCGCATGCGGGAATACGCCGCCGCTCTCGAGCTGCCCGATCCCATCGACGACGAGGGCTTCCTGCGGTTCGACGGCGGGCGCTGCCTGTTCCTCGACACCGACCGCCTGTGCCGCATCCACAAGCGGTGGGGGATGGCCGCAAAGCCGCGCGTCTGCCAGGTGTATCCGCGGCGCCACATCTCCACCGCCGGGGGCATGCGGTTCGCGATCGACCCCACCTGCGGCACCGGCTGGCAGTCCTGGCGCACCGGCCCGGCCGAGCTTCCGCTGCCGATCGAGAGTCCCACTCGCAAGCCTTACCCGCCGCAGGAGGTGGCCGCGGAGGGCGCCGTGCTCCAGGCCACCGGTCATCCGCAGGCCTCGGTCGCGGGTCTGGCATCCCTGGTCTGTGGCGGTCCTCCGGTCGCGGCCGACCTGCCGCCCGGCTTTGCCGATCGTGCGCTCACCCGCCTCCGTGCGGCACGTCTGGCCCAGCTCCTCGCCAAGCCCGAGCTCGGCAGCGCGGTCGGCGAGGCGCTGGCGCACCTGCCCCCGGCACTCGACGCGATCACCGACCTGCCGCCGTGGCCTGGACGCCTCACCGCCGAGCAAGAGGCGTTCACCCTCGATGTCGTCCGCCGGGCGATCTGGCTGCGGCAGGCGCCGTCGATGCTGCCCGCAGTCCTCGGCCACACCCTCGTCCTCACCGTCGGCGCTGTGGGCCTGGCCTGGGCCGATCCGAGGCCGGAGGTCTACGGCCCGGCCCTCGCCGCATGGACCCGGGTGTCGATGCAGCGCGCGCTCTGGCTGCGCTTGTTTCCCGATCCAACCGTGCTCCGGTGGCTGGCAACGGGGCGCTGATCCGGCCCTGCGCGTTACGCGGCCGCCCACTCATGGGGAGGCGACATGGCGGACGGCATCCGGCCTGGCGTGGTCACGGGCAAAGACTACCAGGCAGTGATCGAAGCGGCGAAGCAAGGCGGCTATGCGCTGCCCGCAGTCAACGTGGTCGGCACGGATAGCGTCAACTCGGTGCTCGAGGCGGCCGCGGAGGCCAAGTCGGATGTGATCATCCAGCTCTCCAATGGCGGAGCGCAGTTCTATGCGGGCAAGGGCTGCCCGAACAGCGCAGCTGCCAAGGTGCTCGGCGCGGTGTCGGCCGCGCGGCATGTGCACCTGCTCGCAGAGCACTACGGCGTGTGCGTCGCCCTGCACACCGACCACGCGAACCGCAAGCTCATCCCCTGGGTCGAGGCGCTGGTGGCCCACTCCGAGGCCCACTTCGCCCAGACCGGTCGGCCGCTGTTCTCGTCGCACATGCTCGATCTCTCCGAGGAGACCCTCGAGGAGAACATCGCGCTGTCCAAGAACATGCTCACCCGCATCGCTCGCATCGACATGAGCCTGGAGATCGAGCTCGGCGTCACCGGCGGCGAAGAGGACGGCGTGGGCCACGACCTGGTCGAGGGGGCTGACAACTCCCACCTGTACACCCAGCCGGATGATGTGCTCGCCGCCTACAACACCCTGTCCCCCATCGGGCACTTCTCGGTCGCGGCCTCGTTCGGCAACGTGCACGGCGTGTACAAGCCTGGAAATGTGGAGCTCCGCCCAGAGATTCTTCGTGCGTCACAGGATCTGGTGCAGGCCACCCACGGCACCGGACCGAACCCCCTGCACCTGGTGTTCCACGGCGGCTCCGGCTCCGAGCCGGCGAAGATCGCCGAGGCCGTCGGCTACGGCGTGTTCAAGATGAACATCGACACCGACACCCAGTGGGCATTCGCCAAGGCGGTCGGCGACTACGTCAGCGCGCACCCGAAGGCGTTCCAGAACCAGATCGACCCCGACGATGGCACGCCGTACAAGAAGCAGTACGATCCTCGCAAGTGGCTGCGCGACGGCCAGCGGTCTGTGGTCGACCGGCTGCAGCGGGCCTTCGCCGACCTCGGCTCCGTGGGCAAGACCGTCGCGCGCTGATGCGCGGGTCAGAGCCAGCCGCGAGAGCGATAGCCCGCCAAGGTGCGGGCGATCGCGTCGTCGAAGCCCACCTCCGCGCGCCACCCGAGGTGTGCCGTGAGCGCGGCACTGGTGCACACGAAGGCCGGCGCGCGCATCTGCGCCACCTGCTTGTGGTCCAGCGGGTTGGTCAGGCCCAGGCGCGGCACGACCGCCATCGCCACCGTAGCCGCCGCCGACACCAGCCGCCCCGGGACCGGCAGCACCCGCACCCGATGGCCGTAGGCTCGCCCGAGGGCCGCCCAGAGCTCGTCGGTGTCGATGGGGTGCTCGGAGGTGGTGAAGTACGCGTGATGGCCGGGCCGTCGGTCATCGACCAGCGCGACGATGGCCTGAACCAGGTCGTGCACGTGGATCCAGGACAGCCGCTGCGGCCGCCGCCCCACCCGGAAGCCCACGCCAGCGCGCGCGAGCTTGAACACCGGGAGGAAGGCCGGATCACCGCCTCCAAACACCGGAGGCGGGCGAAAACTGGTCGTAGGGAACGACGCGCCCGCGAGCACGCCCTCCGCCCGCGCCTTGGCCTCGCCATAGGGCTCGATGGGAGCGAGGGGGTCGGCCTCGGTGAGTGGACGCTGCCCCGATGACGGCCCGGCCGCCGCGAGAGAACTGGCGAACACCAGGCGCTCGGGCGCCCACGCCTGCCGCTCCAAGCAGGCCACCAAGTGCTCGACGGCGGTGTAGTTGATCGCCTCATAGGTCGCCGCGTCGGGTGCGGAGACGACACCTGCCAGGTGGATGACCACGTCTGCCGGCGCGAGCTCGAGGGATGGATCGGCGAACAGCGACAGGTCGCCGGCCAACAGGGTGATGCCGAGGGCCTCGAGGTGGGAGGCTCGCCCCGGGCTGCGGACGAGGGCGGTGACCTCGTGCCCGAGGGCGACCAATCGAGTGGCGAGGTGTCCCCCGATGAACCCGGTCGCGCCGGTCACCAGTACGCGCATCTGCTCCCCCTGTACCCGCACCCCATGCCCCCTCGGGCGGCAGCGCGCCATGTGGCTACACCGGCGGAGGGGCGGCACGCCCACGCTCCCGGCGGTCAGGTCGAGGGCGAGCCCACGGGTCCGAGCACCCGATCGACGAACGCGTTCCGGAACACCCCGTCTGGGTCGAGCTCGCCCGCGAGCGCCCGAAAGTCGGCGTATCGAGGGTAGAGCGAGGCACACTCGTCTGCCGTGATCCGGTGTTCCTTGCCCCAGTGGGGGCGAGCACCAAGGTCTGCGATCTCGTCTGAAAACCCGTCGAAGTATTTGTCTGCCCCAGCTTTTCGGTACATGTACGCACCGATCTGAGCGGTGTCGCGTCCGTGAGCGGGGCTCATCCACCCGCTGTCGCCCCGGACGAACCGCGCCTCGACGATGAAGTCCACCGACAGCCCCCGCCGATCGATCACCTTGCGCAGGCGATGCAGCGCCTCCGTCGCATGCTCGAGCCCCACCGCATGCTCCGCCTCCCGGTGGCGAGGCGGCATGGCGAGCGTGAACATGTGCGCCGATGGCCCGACGGCGACCGACGGGCTGAAGTAGGACCGGCCCACGATCCGATTGTTCCACCGGACGGAGGGCTCGAACCAGGACCCGAGCTTCAGCAGGCCAGAGAACAAGAACCGGTTCACGACCTGCTCGTCCACCCACCGCGCCAGCGGGCGCACAGTGGGGGGCGCGTCGGTGCGGACGTAGCGGAACACCACCACCGGATCGGTGTGCGGCAGCCACCACAGCTTCACGTACTCGCTCTCCCGCGCCAGATCCGGCAGCCGGGTCATCGCGTCGCCCCACGAGACCGTGAACCGCTCCTCTCGGAGCGAGAACGCAGGCACGACCTGCATCGTCAACTCGGTGAGCAGGCCGAGGGCGCCGAGGTGCACCCGCACGCCGTCGAGCGCCGGGTGGTCGTGGCCGAACTCCCGGAGCTCACCGCGTCCGTCCACCAGCCGAGCGCCCTGGACCAGCGACGACAGGTTGCCCCAGGACAGGCTGCTGCCGTGGGTGGCGGTGGCTGTCGCGCCGGCCAGCGACTGGTGGTCGATGGAGCCGAGGATCGGGAACGCGAGCCCCTCAGCGTCCAGCGCCGCCACAGCATCCCGCAGCCGCGTGCCCGCACCGAAAGTGGCGGTGCCGGCCTGGGGGTCTACCGAGCGCAGCCCACGGATGGCGTCCAACGACACCTGCACGCCATCCGTGGCGGCGATGTCAGACCACGAGTGGCCCGCTCCCACGGCCTTGATCGTGTGGCCCGACGCGCGCGCCTGTTGCACCACACCCACCACGGCGGCCTCGTCGGGTGGCATCACGCACTCGCGCGGCCGGGCGACGACCGTACGACTCCAGTTCGACCAGCGGGGCATCCGGGTTCATACCATGGCGCACGACTCCGGCACACCGTACCGGGGCAGAGCTGCGGTGCGCGCCCAGGGCGGCTCAGCCGGCCCCTTGAGACCGCCACTCCAGGTACCTCCCGGCAAGCTCCGGGTAGTAGTGCCGGAAGCAAACCGGACACAGGCCGTGGCTCATGATCGAGGGCGGCTCGGCCACCCACTCAGGCACCCAGTCCCAGGTGTTCTCGCCCAGTCGAAGCACCATCCGGCAGTGGGCGCATTGGTGCACCAGACCGTCCGCGTCCACGTACTCGGTGCGGTCTGCGAGTGAGGGCTGCCGGCCCATCGGCGTGGAGGCCACCTGGTGCCGGATCAGCAGCAGCCCGCCCGACAGCGGCATGACCCTGAGGCGGAACCGGCGCACCACGTCCTCGCACGGGAGTTCGAACTCGTGCACCGCCGGCTCGCCCGTCCGCTGGACCCGGTGGAACAGACCCGAGTAGAACGGCCGGATCGGCCCGGGAACGCCGTCGAGGTAGCTGCTCCCGGGGGCCGGTGCGTCGAGGCCGCCCTCCCCCTCCCGCAGCGCCCGATTCGCGAACGCGATCGTGAGGTTCGGGCGCAACCCGATGACCGCGCTGCGGGTGGCGGCCAGGTGCTCCAGGTCGAAGCCGTCGAGCGCGTGTCGGAAGTCGTCGGCGAGGTACACGGTGGCTCCTCCTGGCGACGAACCGCTGCAAGACCCGGACCAACCCCCTCCGGAAGGCCGGGCCCGGCGGCCGGCCGCCGGTCAGATCTCCATGTCGTAGCCGCGCCAGCCGGGAAGGGCCGGATCGAAGAGCCACACCAGGCCGTCGGCGTAGCTGAAGCTGAAGTACGAGTCGAAGGCCGTGGGCCCACCCGACAGCGTGCCATCCGCGATGCGCACGCCGAGCTCATCCCACGAGCTCACCACTCCGTCGTGGTAGGTCAGCCAGCAGCCGCCCGGAGTGGCCACGATGCCCCGATTCTGCGGGTACACGTCCTCGCCGCCGCGGCCATACCCCGACAGCACCAGCTCGCCGGCCAGGGCACCACCTCTGTCCCACAGCGTGACATTGCCGCCCTCCATCGCCAGGAACCTCTCCCGCTCGGGGTCCCACACCACCGCACTCTGGGAGTCCAGCAGGCCCCCCCTCAGCTCGAGCGATCGGGTGTAGACGCCCGGCCCGGTCTCTTCGTACACAATGGAGGAGCTGTACCCTCGGATATACGACGGCCCCTCGCCATCGCCGAGGGTGAACACCGAGCGGATGTCGATGCCCGGCTCGTAGGCGCCCTCGAACGAGCCGTCGGCGCGGTGTCGGGTGAGGCGGATACCGCTCGAGCTACCACCCGAGCCGAACAGCAAGAACGTGCCATCCCACGCCACCGTCATGTAGGTGCTGGGCAGTCCGCCGACGAGGCGCACCTCCCGGACCGCCGGATAGCTCCCGCTCAGGCCCCCGCAGCACGGCGCGTCGTCGCCGTCGCAGTCCTGGTCCACCAAGTCCTCGCAGATCTCCTCGGCACCCGGATGTACCCCCGGGTCGCCATCGTCACAGTCCAGGCCGCGCCACTCGGCCCCGAGTCCTGGGCCCGGTGGGTCGCAGGTGGGCGTCGGGTCCACCGGCTCCCCGTCCCCGAAGCCATCGCCGTCACCGTCCGGGTACCACAGGGTCGGCGGTCCCACGGCCGGGTCCGCATCATCGCAGTCGTCGTCGGTGGGAGAGGTTCCGTCGGGGCGGCTGCAGGCGTACTCGAAGTCCACGCCGGAGCCGAATCCGTCGGCGTCCCGGTCCGCGAACCACTCGAGGTAGCTGTCCTCGGACACGTCGGGGTCGGCATCGTCCACCAGGCCGTCGCAGTCGTCGTCCACGGGGCCATCGGGGTTGCAGATCTCCGGCATGGACGGGTTCACGTCCGGGTCGCGGTCGTCGCAGTCCGTGTTCGCGATTCCCCACCCATCGGGCTGCGTACAGGCGAACAGGACGTCCGCGTTCGTGCCGTAGCCATCGCCGTCATTATCGGGGCCATAGGCCATCAGCGTGAACACATCGATGTCGGGGTCGTCCTCGTCCACCAGGCCGTCGCAGTCATCATCCAGCGGGCCCTCCGGGTTGCACACCTCCGGGCGAGACGGGTTGATGTCCGCCCGGCTGTCATCGCAGTCATCTCCGCCGAAGTCGGCGTTGAAGAACCCGTCTCCGTCGGCATCGCACACCACCTCACACTCGGCATCGTCGCAGTCGATGCGCCCGTCGGCGTCGTTGTCGCGGCCGTCGTCGCAGATCTCCGGGCAGTCGCCATCGCAGTCGCTGTCGTCGCAGTCCACGCGCCCGTCGGCGTCGTTGTCCCGCCCGTCGGAGCACACCTCCGCACACGCAGGGTCGTTGCAGTCGTCGTCGGCGCAGTCCACCAGCGCATCGGCGTCGTTGTCCCGTCCGTCGGTGCAGATCTCGTCGCACGCCGGGTCGACACACTCCTCGTCGAGGCAGTCCACCTTGCCGTCGCCGTCGTTGTCGAAGCCGTCGTCGCACACCTCGGGGCACGAACCGAAACAGTCGCGGTCGTCGCAGTCGATGGCGCCGTCCGCGTCGTTGTCGCGCCCGTCCCCACAGTTCTCCGGGCACAGCCCGTCGCAGTCGTCATCGAGACAGTCGGTCAGGCCGTCGAGATCGTCATCGGTGCCGTTGGTGCACACCTCGCCACAGACCGCCGCGCAGTCCGGATCGGCGCAGTCCGCGAGCTCATCGAGATCGTCATCCTCCAGGTTGTCGCACACCTCGGCGGGAGGCTTGTCATCGCCCTCTGGCCCAGATTCACAGGCGATGAGCAACAGGAGCGATAGGAATCGGAACGGCATGGCAGCCCCCAGAGGGTGGAGCATACAGGCCGGTCCTGCGTGTGGCACGATGGGCCCACGTGGCTCGCCTGGAGTGAGCGCTGGAGGGGTGATGTCGGGCAGAGCGACGTGGACGTGGATGCTCGGGCTGGGGATGCTGGCAGCTTGTGGAGCGGACGACAAGAACGGAGATAGCTCGGGCGCTGTAGACGACAATACCGTCATCATCTCCATGACGAACCTGACCGCGGCGGGCGAGCTGGTCACGTCCGATGGGGATGCCCTGGACCAGACGCTCGCCCCCGGCCTGGTGATCGTGCACTCTGCCGCTTGGACACTGTTCACCGAAGGGTCACCGCTGCCGTGGCCCGAGATGGAGCCGCTGGTGGAGGACGGCGACAACGCGCCGCTGTATGCCGTGCTGGGGGCCGACCCGGCGGTGAAGCTCGTAGAGTCGTTCGCCGCCCTCGACGAAGATTATGCAGCGGTACCGATGCACCCCGGCGACAGTGCTGAGCTCGAGGTGACCGCAGAGCCGGGCGACCGGATCACGGTCGTGGCGATGCTCGGCCAATCGAACGACGTGTTCGTGGCGCTGAGCGGCATCGAGCTCGCTGACGCCCCTGGCGAGCCCGTCGTGAGCTCCGGCAGCCTGTGGGATGCCGGCACCGAGGTGAATGAAGAGCCCGGCGCCGGCGACAACCAGGCCCCGCGACAGGCCGCACCGGGCAGCGGCGAGGCGGAGGGTGGGGTGGTGACGGCCGTCGATCCCACCGATCCCGGCGGATTCACCTGGCCCTCGCGCATCGTGGAGATCCGGATCGACTAGCCGCTCGCCACTGTGGCCGGCGGTGGTGGAGGCGCCCCCCTCGGGGTACACCTCGCCGCCCAGCCTGGAGTGAGATGATGCTCGACCGGTGGCCCGAGCCCGCCCGCAGCACGCTGAACGCCACCCTCGCCACCGCTCGGCCGGGCGACATCGCCGTGTTCGACGCGGACAACACGCTGTGGATGGACGACATCACCGAGGGGATGCTGGCTTGGCTCGCCCACACTGGCGCGCTCGACGTCAACGCGCTGGCGCCGGTGCTCACGCCCCTGCCGCTCCGGCCCGGCGAGACCCTGTGGTCCTACTACCAGCACCTGTGCGCGTTCTCGATCCACGTCGGCTACCTGTGGGCGGTGCAGGTGTTCGCCGGGTTCACCGTTCGCGAGCTCCGCGACGCCCTGCACAGCATGCTGGACCACGGAGCGCCAATCCCCGTCGCCGCGTTGGGGCACGGCGCACAGCAGCCCGGCCACGTGCCCATCCCGCGGCCGTATGCCCGGATGCGCGAGCTGATCTCCGCACTGCACGACGTCGGCGTCGCGTGCTGGATCGTCAGCGCCTCCCACGAGGAGCTGGTGCGCCTGCTCGCGTCCGACCCCGTGCGCGGGCTGGGCATCCCGCCCGACCGGGTGTGCGGAGTGAACCTGCTGCTCCAGGGCCCCGACGACATGGACTGGGGCGCGCGTGCCCGGCAGGAGGGCCGCTCACCATGGACCGAGGCCAGCTGGCTCGACCGGCGCCTCACCGCCCACCCGGTCGCCCCGCTCACCTGGTACGAGGGCAAGGTGGCGGCCGTTCGCACGTGGATCTCCCCAACCGCCCGACCGATCCTCGCCGCGGGCGACAGCACCAACGACGTGCCGATGCAGCTGCTGGTCGACCCTCGTCGGGGCACTCGACTGCGCATTCGCCGTCAGCCGGGGTCAGATGCGGCCACCGCTCGGGCGATCGCGGCACGGCACGGCTCCGACGCCGAGGCGGGCTGGCTGGCTGTGACGCCGGCCGAGCTCGGCGCCGGCGAGCCCACGGTCGGATGACATCGCGCGGTCCGTCGGCGTAGGATGCCGCCTACATCGACACCCGCGGAGACATCGATGACACGCTTCATGGTAGCCCTCGTGACCTCGGCCCTGCTGGCCACCCCGGCGCTCGCGAAGAAGGGCAAGAAGGGTGGCGGGAGCGGTGGTCGCGACCTGGCAATGGACGCTGGCACCATCCAGCTCGGGGGTTCGGCGACCGTCGACATCCTCTCCAGCGGCGGCAGCACCGACGTCGTCCTGAACCTGGCCCCGACCGGCGGCTACTTCGTGGTCGACAACGTGGAGCTGTTCGGCGGCATCGCCCTGGGCCTGGGCACCATCGGCACCGCCTGGGGCTTCGAGGTCGGCGGAAAGTACTTCGTCGACATCAAGCCGAACTGGATCTACTTCGGCGCTGGGCTGGGCTACGGCGTGCAGACCATCGACGCCGGCATCGTGACGGTCAGCGCCAACGTGCTGAACATCGCCCCACAAGGCGGCGTGCTCATCCCGCTGGGCAAGAACGTCGGCCTCGATCTGGGCACCCGCGTGAACATCGGCTTGTCTGGTGGCAGCACCTTCATCACGGTGCCCATCGGAATGCTCGGCGTTCAGGCGTTCTTCTAGCCGGGCGGTCGGAGCGGCCGGTCAGCTGTCGGACTTCGTCGCCGTGAAGTGGCCGGCCTCGGCCACCTTGGCGATCAGCGCCTCGAGCGTCACCTTCTCCGCGTCGAACGCCACCTGGGCCTTCGCGGAGTCGATGTCGACGTTCGCGGCGGTGACGCCCTCAAGCCCGCGGAGGGCGGCCGCGACCTTGTCGGCGCACTTGCCGCAGTGCATACCGGCGATGGCGAGCACCACCTTCGAGCCATCGGCTGCCTGCACATCCTGCACGTCGACCGTGGTGGGCATGTTGCAGTTCTCACCGCAGGGCTTCCCGCCGCAGGCGAGCGCGACCGGGGACAGTGCGAGGGCGGACAGGACGACGAGTGAGCGCAGCATGGTGACCTCCGTAGCTCTCCCGTCGCACGGTCTGGGGCGGGCGGCAACCGCCGGCGACCACGCCTACTCCCGCAGGCAGAGCACCGGCCACGCGGGGTCGATCAGCCACCCACCCGAGGTGCGCGCGAGGGCGGCGTGCAGGCCGAGCTTGCGGAGCTTGGCGAGGGCCACCTTGAGCCGGTTCCGCGCGGCGTCATCGCGGATGCGCACGTCGGGCCACCCCGCCGCGAACAAGACCTCACCCGTCAGCGCCACGCCCGGCTGCTGCTCGGCCGCCGCTGCCAACGTCGCCAACAGCCGAGCGGGCGCGGCGAAGCGGGCCACGTCGATGCGCTCGCCACCCGGAACACGGAACCAAGCACCCGCAGGGCCGACGCACAGCGCATCGCCCCGGTCCGCCAGTCGACGCTCGAGCAACCGGACCGCGAGCCGCGCGTCATCCGACAGCTGCAGGAGCGGCGGCTGGCCCTGCCGCGCCGCGGCCACCCGACGCACCACATCGGTCCGGTGACCGCCCGCCAGATCGAGGAACCCGCGCCACAGCTCCACGACCCGCCCGGCGACCGCATCATCGGTAGCACCCACGCGCTCCCGTGCGCGCTCGTGCTGCTCCGCCGCCGACTCGAGATCGCCCCAACCCGCCAATACGGCGGACAATCGGGCCCTGCACAGCGCCTCGGACACAGGATCGTCGTCAAACGCGAGGAGGGCGTCGCGGTACCGGTCTGCGGCCGCCGCCGGGCAGCCTTCCAGCAGGTCGACCGCCGCGAGGTTCACCTGCGCGACAGCTCGCAGTCGTGGATCGTGGCCTCCGACCACGCCGATGGCCTCCGCGAGCCGTTGCCGGGCCTCACCCAGCGCACCTGCCTCGATCCTGGCCGCGCCGAGGTTCCCCAACACAGCGGCCTCCAGGCGCGCATCGGGCACCTGGCGCACAGCGGCGAGTGCGTCCCGATAGGCGGCCTCGGCAGCCGCGATCTCGCCGCGGTCATGGTGCACCGCGGCGAGGTTCGCCAGGCACAACGCGGTCTGGCGGGGGTGGCGGCTCACCGCGAGCGCGGTCCGGTAGTCCGCCTCGGCCCGGTCCAGCTCGCGAAGCCGATGCTCGAGCACCCCACGTTCCCGGACCGCCGCGCTGTGCTCGGGGTGATCGGGGCCCACGCTGGACAGGCGCCCGATGGCGTCGCGGGTGCGCCCCAGGGAATGAAGCGCGCGCGCCGCCGCGCGGGCGTGGCCAGCCCCACAGGCCGACAGCAGGCCGGCGGCATCAGCGCCCGACAGGCTCTGCGCGGCCAGTACGTGGCCGTCCGGCTCCACATCGCGCCAGCCCTCGCCGATATGGGCGAGCCAAGCGCGGTCTCCCCCCTTCTCCTCCCACTGCGGCATCCGCGCCGACGCCTGCTCCAGGAGCCACTGGGTCCATGTGGCAGGCGGAGGAGGCCCGCCGAAGGCCAGCCTGGCGACCAACGGAACCTCCACCCAGCCGGGCGCTGGGATGCGCAGCCAGCCACGGGCCACCAGATCGCCCAGCGCGGGCACCACGCCGAGCACGGCCGCCCCGTCGCGGGGCACGCGTCCACGCACCGTGGCCAACACCCGCACCGCCCGCTGCAGTTCTAGAGGGAGTGCCGTGAAGCTCGCCTGCAGACCCGGCGCATCCGCGAGAGGCGCCCGGAGCAGGTCGTCGAGCGCCTCCAGCGGCCACCGCCGCGCCGCCGCCACCACGGCCAACGGATGGCCGCCGAGGGTGCGCACCAGCGCGCGCACGGCCGACAGCGGCTCCGCTCCCGGCGCGTGGGCGAGGAACAGCGCCACGGCCGCATCCGCTGGTGGAGGGGGGATGTGGACCACGGCCCACCCCGGAGGCGGCAGCTCGCCGGCCGCCACCACCGCCGCACCACCCCACCCGTCTGCGGGCAGGTCTCCGGGCGCATCATCGACACACACGAGCGGGCGCTCAAGCCCGGGCTGGAGCACCTCGCGTCGGGTCCAGGTCGCGGCGGAGAGCCAGAGCACCGCATGAGGCCACCGTCGGGCCACCCACTCCAGCGCGAAGCTCCGCCCCGCACCGGGAAGACCCTGGAGCCACACCGCTCGGCCGGCATCGAGGTGCGACCGCACCCGGTCCGTCAGTCGCTCCACGAGATCCGCGTCACGTCGAACTCCGCTGCGCCATCGTCGAGCAACACCTGCACCCGCAGGGTGCCGTCCTGGGCGACGATCGTGCCCACGGGCTCCACCTGAGCCACCGCGCCCGTCCCGTCGCACCAGGCCCCGACCATCTCGTCATCGTCGACGATCACCCCCGTATGACAGCCGGTGTCGGCGTCGTACATGCCCGACGTGCCGTCGTCGGCGTACGGGCGGTGCTCGCCAGCGTCGACCGGCTCGCCGTCAACAACCAGCTCCCAGTCCACGTCGCCCAGGACGATCTCCCAGGCCGAGCCGTCCACAGCGGCCAGACGGTCCCACCCCTTGAACCAGCGCGTGTCGGCGAGGGACTCGCCGCGGCCACACACGTAGGCGAGGCGTTCATCGTCGGCGATCTGGACCCAGCCGAGGGTCAGACCGCCCCCCATCTCCGACACACCCTCGGTCGGCGGTTCGGCCTTGTCGGCCGCCGGGTCTCCCACGCAGCCCAACAGCAGGGCTGTACAGCACACGATTCGCATGTGGACAGCGTACCTGATGTTGAGCCGCGCGCCGACACAGGGTGTGGTCTGGGCAAGACAATACCTAGGGTGGCGAAGGCCCACCTTCCAGGCAGCGGAGCAGGGGACGGCACATGAGCGCCTCGGGCAGTGCAACACCAACACTGTCGACCAGATGCCGCCGAGTATCGAGTTAATCGCGGTTAATCGTGCACCCCCGAGAGGACGGGGAGCGGCTCACTCCGGCGCCACCTCCGCCGTGGCCCAGCCCACCCCGGCCAGCAAGACACCCCCGCCGAGGAGCGCCGACGGCCCCGGCACCTCACCGAGCACCACCGCGGCCAGGAGCGTGGCGCCCACCGGCTCGAGGAGCGCGACCGTGGCCAGCGTGGCAGCCGGGAGGAACCGGACGGCGTAGGCGAAGCCCTGGTGTCCGATGAGCTGGGGTCCGAGGATCGAGGCGCCGAGCAGCGCCCAGGTGAGGGGCGAGAACCCCGCCACCGCCACGCCGCCCACAAGGGCCAGTGGCCAGAGGAGGAGCGCTGCCGCACCGCACGCCAGGCACATCCACGTCACGGTGCCCACGCGGGCCCGGACGTCCTTGCCGAGCACGAAGTAGCCGGCCCACATCCACGCCGCGGCCGCGGCGAGCGCGTCGCCGTACAGGTGTCCGCCGCCACCGGAACCGGCGGACAGGCACCCGACGCCCACCAACGCGATCGCGGTGCCGACCCAGTACCGCGCCGGTGGACTGCGCCCGAGCGCGGCCTCCAGCAGCCCGGTCCAGACAGGCACGGTGGACACCATCACGGTGGACCGCAGCACCGTGGTGTGGTCCAGCGACGCGAACCAGAGCCAGAAGTGCAGCCCGAGGAAGATCCCGGCGACGCCGCTCTTCGCCAGGTCGCGCCTACCGAGGCGCCGCAGCTCACCCCGGGCCGCCGGGAACAACACCGCCGACGCGACCACGGTGCGCCAGGCAGCGACCGCCAGCGCGTCGGCTTCGATGCCCCGGATGATGACCGCGCTGCTCGAGATGCCGAGCACGGCAGCGACCAGCACCAGCACCACCCGGCGGCGCGTCGCCTCGGGCAGTCCCGGCTCGAACCCACGAATGCGGAGTCTCGGCACAGCCAGCCACTCCCCCGCCGCGAGGCGAGGCTCGGTGTGATCCGGTGGGGGGCGCAGCCGCGCGGCTGACCGCTACGGCGGGAACGCCTGGTTGAACTCGTTGCTGCCCCAGCACACCACCCGACCGGTGGTGGAGATGGCGCAGGTGTGCTCGAACCCGGACGAGAGCTGCTCGAACTGCCCAGGATCCGCGTCGGTCTGGCCGGCCAACCCGCTGCCGAAGCACGACACCCCGGCGTCGTTCTGGATCGCGCAGGTGTGGAACGCGCCGCTGCTGATGCGCAGGAACCCGGTGAAGCCTGGCGGCGAGGTCTGCCCGGCGTCATCGGCACCCCAGCAGATGGCCTCGTTCTGGTCGGTGAGCCCGCAGGAGTGGAACCCGCCCGCGGTGACCACGACGAAGGTGGTGTTGCCGTCGGGGTCGGGCGGCGGCGAGGCCTGCCCGAAGGTGCCCGCTCCCCAACACACGGGGTCGCCGTCGGCCAGCTGGATGCCGCAGGTGTGCTCGAACCCGGCCGCCACGTAGGTCATGGGGTCGGGCGGCGGCGTGGCCTGGCCCTTGTCGTTCTGGCCCCAGCACGTGGTCAGGCCGTCGGCGTCGATGGCACAGGCGTGCCTCCCGCCGGCCGTCACCTGGGTGAACGTGCCCGCTGGCTCGTCGGACTGGCCCTGACCGTTCGCACCCCAGCAGCGCAGCGCGCCGTCGGTGTTCAGCGCGCAGGTGTGCTCCGAGCCGGCCGACAGCTGCGTGAAGGTGCCCAGCGCGGGCGCGTTCAGCTGACCGGATGCGCCGTCTCCCCAGCAGGAGACCGCACCGCCAGCATCCACCCAGCACGTGTGCTTGTCGCCCGATGCGATGCGCTCCACGTACTCCGGGAACTCGAACGGACCGCCGCCGGTGGGCTCTGTGCCCGAGTCCGTGGTGGGCGTGGGCGTGCCCGTCGAGGTCGTGGGGGTGGTGGCCGTCGCCGTGTCCACTGGCTCGCGATCCTTGTCGTCACCGCCACCGCAGGCGGCCAGCGCGACGATCGCCAGGACTGCGAGCGGCCTCACATGTTCCCCAGCACGACCTGGAGCACGGCTCCCGTGAAGCCCAGACAGGTGACGATCGCAATCGACACCACAAATCCCGCGATGCCACCCTTCTTCGTGGATGGGCCACCGATCACCATGGCGATGATGAGGCCGAGGCACCCGCCGAAGAAGCCGAGCAGAAACCCGATCAGGGTGTTGTCGAGGCCCTGGTTCTCCATCTGATCCTCCAAGTCGCCGCACCATATCCGCTGCAGCGGCGCTCGGCGTCAAGGTTCGACGTAGCCCAGCGCCTCTAGCTCCGAGGCGAGGCCCGCTCGCATGGCGTCGAGAGAGGGCAGGTCGGCCCTGCCGGTCGGCGAGAACACAGGCACCTCGGCGTGCCACGCGTCCAGGTGTTCGGCCATCGCCTCGCGACGATCGCCCTCTTCCATCGCCCGATCCTCGATCTCGCGGGGGTCGGCGTCGAGCGCGTACAGCTCGCGAGAGCCGTCGTTGGCCACGATCAGCTTCCACTCGCCTTCCACCAGCGCCCGGTACGATCGGTTGAGCTTCTTCCGACCCTTGGCGTACGAGTGTGGGCGGATCAACTCGGTCACCGCGCGATCGTCGGGCGATCCCCGCAGGCTGGGCAGCAGCTCGGTGTCGGCCGGGGGCGGCAGCTCGAGGAGGTCGACCAGGGTCGGGTACAGCGCGCGGGTGGAGACCGTCTGCTCCACGCGGCCCGGCGGGAGCGCCCTCGGCCACCGGACGATGAGCGGCACGTGCACGAGGGGCTGGTAGAGCGAGAAGTTGTGGTTGAACAGCCCATGCTCGCCGAACTGCTCCCCATGGTCGGAGGTGATCACCACGATCGTGTCGTCGAGCAGGCCGCGGGACTCCAGATCGTCGATCATGGCGCCCGTCTTGCGGTCGAGCTCGAGCACCGTGGCGTCATAGACTGCGAGGATCGCCTCGATCTGACGGTCGCTCAGCGGCTTGCCCTGCTTGAGGATCTGCCGGTGCAGCCGGTGCGTGTCCGCCACGGTGGACAGCGCCAGCGCAGCCAGCTCGGGGTCGTGCCCGAGCATCGCCTCCCGCGCCTCGGCACAGGGCACACGGGGGGTGTGGGCCTCCATGTAGTTGAGGAACGCGAACCATGGCCGGGCGGGGTCGCGCCGCTCCTCCAGCCAGTCCACCAGCGCGGTGTGGATCGTCTCGCCCGCGTTCTTCGGGGTGATCTTCGAGTTGTCGGGCCGGCCTTGGCTGATCGAGCTCGACCGATCGTCGGGCAGCAGGCAGCGCTGGGTGTCGGCCAGCGCCAGGTCCCGCCACCGCCCCTCCCGCATGGGGTCGTCCACCGTGCGGAATCCCTGGAGCACATTGGTCGTCACGTACACGTACGGGTTGGTGGACCAGGCGTAAGTGTCCCAGCCATGCGCGCCCAGGTGCTCCGCGAGCGTGGTGAACTGGCCATCGAGCCACGGATCGCGACGGTTCACGGCCCGGTGTGCCGATGCGGGGAGGCCGGTGAACAGGCTCGAGTGGGCGGGCAGCGTCCAGAAGCTCGCCGAGATCGCGCGGTCGAACACCGTGGCCTCCGCCGCGAACTCCTCGAGCCACGGTGTGGTCGGGCGCTCATGGCCATACAGCGACATGCGATCGGCCCGGACCGTGTCCCACACGATGAACAGCACGTTCGGCGCGCCGGGCTCAGGCGGGCTCCCGAGCTCCGGCGAGGGAACGACCGCGTCGGGATCCGGCTGGAACGTGGCCCAGAACGCGCCACCGACAGCCAGGAGGCCGCCGACTCCGAGCAGCAATCCGAGGCCTTGGCGCGAGCGTGACATCGGTGGGGAGCTATCCCTTCTGCTCCGCCGTGCCATCTGCTGGAGTCCGGCGAGCACGCACGAGCCGACGGAAGCCCCGCACTCTGCTAGGGTTCACATTCCCCCGAACCCCGGAGCCTGCTGCTGCGAGCGCCCTGGCTGGTCTTGATCGTGCTGTGCGCCTGCATCCCCGAGCTGCCCATGGTGGACGACCCATGTGCCGTATGGGCGGAGCCAGGGCTGTACCACGTGGTGGTCGAGGTGGAGGGCGAGCCCAAGCGTCGCCCGTTGGTGTACGTGCCAGGCAGCGCTGGGCCGCGGGACATCGTGGTCGGGCTGCACGGCGGTGGTGGCGCCGGCCGTGAGTTCGCGTCGACCACCCGGTTCGCCGAGCTCGCGGAGCGGGAGGGCTTCGTGCTCGTGGTGCCGGACGGCCTGGGCTTCTTCCGCAACTCGTGGAACGCAGGCGGCGGGTGCTGCGGCGAGTCGGGCGGTCGCGAGATCGACGATGTGGCCTTCCTCGACGCCACGTCCGCGCTCCTCCACGAGAGGGTGTGCGGCGGAAAGGTCCTCGCCGCTGGGTTCTCGGCCGGCTCGATGATGGCCCACCGGTGGGGCTGCCAGGGCCGCGAGGTGGACGCGGTGCTGGCGTCTTCTGGCCCGCTGATGGTGAGCCCGGACTCGTGCCGCACCCCCCCGCTCCCCGTCCGCCACTACCACGGCGAGGCCGACCAGCGGGTGCCGTATGACGGCGGCTACGGCGACCAGGCCCAGAACGACTTCCGAAGCGCGGACGCCACGATGGAGCACTGGCGCGTGCGCAACCGGTGCTCGACGGACTCCCCTCGGCGCGACGTGGACGGCGACACCACCTGCCTGTCCTGGCAGTGCGAGGTGGCGACCACGCTGTGCAGCATCGACGGGTATGGCCATGCCTGGCCGGGCGGCGAGAACCAGGGCGCCTCCTCGGACGCCACGTTCGACGGATGGGCCTGGTTCCAGGACCAGTTCGAGCAGTCGGTCCAGCCCTGATCCCGCCCGGTGCTCCCCCCACGAGCGTTCGTCACATCCCGATACCGAAGGATTCGGGACCGCTCGGCGTCCCAGCCCTAGCATGCGCTCGACCCCGGACGACCCGGCGCCGCGGTCGAGCCCCGACCAGGAGCCCGCATGGCTAGCGCACTGACCGCCGACCTCGATCTCGACTCCGCCTCCGTGGCGCCGCCGATGATCGCCACGCTCTCCGGCTTGGCGCTGATCGCCTCGGGGCTGATGGTGTCTGCAGCCGGCGCGCAGCTGTGGGTCTTCGTCACCTTCTATTCGTGGTGGCTGGTGCCCGTGCCCTACCTGCTCACCGCGCTGGGCCTGCTCGCGATGGTGCTCGGCGGGCTCACCACCCGGGCTCGGTTCTGGGCGGCCGCCAGCGGCACCCTCATCGGCGGCCTGATGGTCGTGGCGTGCTTCGTGTGGACCGCGTACAGCCTGTACGCCGGGATGACCTCGGGGGTCGGCATCCTCGCCACCCTGTTCGCCACCGCGAGCGCGCTGCTGATGCCGTTCACGCTGCTCCCGGTACTGAAGACCGACCGCGCCCGCCGCGCCTTGTACACCTGAAGACGCTCATCCGATGATGCTCGCCCTGTTCGCCAAGCCGCCGGTTCCGGGTCGGGTGAAGACCCGCCTCGCCCGGGACGTGGGGCCGGCGGTCGCAGCCCAGGTATATTCGGCATTCATCGCAGACCTTGTCGAGGCGCACCGCGACCAGACCTACCGGACCGTGCTCCACGTCACGGAGCCCGGCATGCCGCCGGAGCTGACCCTGGGCCTCGCCTGTCGACGCCAGCGCGGAGCGGACCTGGGTGAGCGGATGCGCAACGCCGTCGCGGACAGCGGCTCGCCGACCGTGATCATCGGCACCGACCTGCCCACCGTGCGGCCCTCCGACGTGCACGGCGCCCTGTCCGCCCTCGCAACCCACGACCTGGTGCTCGGCCCCGCCGCGGACGGCGGCTACTGGCTCATCGCGATGTCGCGCCCGCTGGACGTGTTCGCAGGTGTTCCCTGGAGTACGGACGGAGTGCTCGCCGCGACCCTGGCCCGTGCCGCGGAGCGCCAGCTCCGGGTCCAGCTCCTCGACCGCCGAGTGGACGTGGACACACTCGCCGACCTGCGGGAGCTGGCCGCCGCGCCCGCCCTGCCACCGCACACCCACGCCGTGCTGCGAGGCCTCGCGCCCGGGCTCGTGCCGCCCCTCCGCGCGGGGTAGGGTGACGGAATGCAGCGAACCTGTCCTGCCTGTGATGCCCCCGCAACCGGTCCGTTCTGCGGCTGGTGTGGCGCTGGCCTCGGCGTGGACGGCGCGCTGCGTCACCCCGACGTCACGCCTGGTAGCCTCGTGGTCGAGCGAGACCTCACCCGAACGCCGTGGCCCGGGCGGTCCGAGCTCGACGGCACGGTGGGCGCCACAACGTTCACCCACACGGCCCAGGGCGTAGAGGTGCGCGCCCCTCCGGGCCGCGCGACCACCGGCCTCGAGGAGCGGGTACGCCTGCGCGACGCCATCATCGCCACGTCGTTCCTGGCGCTGAAGGACGGCGCGGTGGGCGGCCTGGTCGCGCGCCATGTGCGAATCGGAGAAGCCACCGCCGAGCTGTCCCTCGATGTGTGCCCCGAGCGACGCGCCGTGCGTCTGGCCCGCCGGGTGCGCATGTCCGAACGAGCCGCTCTGGAAGACCTGTTTCCGTGGACACCCACAGCCGCCGTGCAGCCGGTCGGAGTGTGGAATCGGCTGGAGCTGCGGCTCCGCGGCGGCTCGCTGCAGGCCGTGGTGAACGGCCACGTGGTGGCGGCGACCCACGATCCCGCCCTCGGGGTCGGTCGCTGTGGTCTGCGGGCCACCACCCGCAAGGGTCGCAAGGCCCGCGCTGGCATGTTCGGCTGGTTCCACGTCGCGATGGTGGCCCCATGAGGATCCCCGGCGCGCTCACCTGCCCCCACTGTGGCGCCCCCACCGAGCGCCGTGCCCCGGCCTGCGCCTGGTGCCGGGGGCCCCTGGCGTGGGCGCCCGCGTTGCCGCTGGAGCCGCTGCTCCCGTGCGACGACCAGTGGGTGCTGAGCCGAGGGGGGCCGCCCGGCCAGGGCGCAGGCACCGAGTTCCAGACGACCGACCACGGCTGCCTGTTTCGCCTCGACCCCGAGGTGGCCCGCTGGGTCACCCTGCCCGGCGCCACCCGACACGGCGTAGTGGGCATCCGCGCTCGAACCGCCGATCCTGCAGGCGGCTTCGGATTGCTGGCGAGGGTGTCCTCCACCGGCACGGTCCGCATGGGCTACGCGCTCACCGTTCGGCCGGACGCCCGTGCGTTTCGGCTGGGACGTCTACTGCAGGACGACCGCCGCAACGTGGCGTACGACGTGCTCCAGGACTGGACCACCACCACGGCTGTGCCGCCGCTGGGAGAGTGGTGCACCGCCGAGCTCCGGTTCGCAGACACCGCCATCGAGGTCTGGCTCGGAGGCACCCGGGCCGCGCGCCACACCGACGGCGCCTTCGGCTACGGCCTGTGCGGGTGGCGCATCGGCGCGTGGGACGGCCCCGCCGAGGTCGAGGTGGCCGAGGTGTGGCGCGGCTCACTGCGGTAGCTCCACGGTGCCTGCCACCTACGGAGAGAGCGGGTCGGCCTCACCGGTGGACAGCTCACGCACCCGCGCCTCGAGCGCCTGTACCCGCGCCTCGGCCGCCAGCAGGCGCCCCTCCGCCTCCAGCTGACGGAGCAGGGTCGCGCGGTGCCGTGCCGCCTCGTCCTCTCGCTCCGCCCGGGCCTGTCGCAGATCATCCCGGACGGCCGCCAGCAGACTGCGGGCCTCCGCCAGGTCGCGCACGGCCTGCGCCCTGCCCATCTCCGCCCCAGCGCGCGCCTCCACCGCCCGCGCGCGCGCCACCTCGGCCTCTGCGGCCTCCCGCACGGCGCGCGCGGCCTCCTCGAGGGCCTGTTGGCGGTCCAGCCGGGCCTGCTCGGTCTGCGCACGGGCCCAGGCCGTCACCTCCTCCACCTGCACCCGGGCCTCGGTCGCCTGGGCCGCTGCCTCGCGAGAATGATTGGCAGCCTCCTCGGCGCCGCGTGCCGCGGCACCAGCCCCCCGGGCGGCGAACTGCGCGCGCGCCTCCGACTCCGCGGCCTGTTGCTCGGCCATGGCCCGCCGCCCCTCGAGGGTGGTCACGTCGGCCTCGAGCCGGTCCTTCACACCCGCCAACCAGGCGGTGGAGACGCCGAACGACAGCAACATCACGCTGAGCACCACGCCGGTGGCCACGGGAGCCGGGTTGCGCCGGGCGAACAGCCAGCCTGCCAGCACCGGGTTGCGCCC
>JBLFXJ010000028.1:0-38469 GCA_047609825.1 Myxococcota bacterium | reverse complement strand
TTGATTCGGGCGCTGCTGACCGGTTTTCGGTGATGACGGGTCGGTTGTGGCCGGGGGAAGACTGGGCGCTGGGCGGGCGGGGACTCCCGTGGGCAGACTGAGCGCCGTGTGCGTCCCAAGTGAACAGCCCGGCCCGGGCCTACACGATCAGCGGTACTCCCTGGAGGTCAGGATGTTCCGTTGGTTTGCCAGCCTCGTGCTGGTGTGTGTCGCCGTGCCCGCGTTCGCCGGCGATCTGGTGGTTCGGGTGGAATCCATGAGCATGCCGCTGCCGGCTGAGGTGGTGGTGGAGGGGCCGGAGGCGCGCGAGGGAACGGCGGACAGCGCGGGTCTGCTCCGGTTCGAGGGGCTCGTGGCCGGGCGGTACACGGTGCACGCCACCCTGGGCCCGTACGCCCCGCGGAGTGCCCTGGTGGATGTGCCCGTGGAGGGCGAGGTCGAGGTGCACCTGGCGCTCGAGCCGGTCTTCCAGACGGTGGTGATCGAGGCAAAGCGGGCGTCGCCTGCGACCTCACGGGGCGAGGCCCTGACGAAGGAGTTCCTGGCGCGCGTCCCGAAGGGGCACAGTTACCAGGCCGCCGTGTCGATGGCGCAAGGTGGCATCACCCCCGGCCAGGCTCCGAACATGGGGGGCGGCTCGTACAACCCGAACCCCGCCATCGGCGAGACCTGGGTGGACCCGGGCCGCAACCCCACCGAACACACGGCCGACGACGCCCTGTCCACGTTCTCCATCGACGTCGACACCGCCTCCTGGACCCGCTCTCGCCGCTCGCTGAACGACGGGTTCCTCCCGCCCGCCGCGATGGTGCGCACCGAGGAGTTCGTGAACTTCTTCCCCTACGACTACGCACCGCCCCGGACCCGCCCACTGGCCGTGCATCTGGACGGCGCGGCGTCTCCGTGGACCGAGGGTGAGCACCTGCTGCGCGTCGGTCTGCAGGGCCGCAAGGTGTCGGTGTTCGACCGGAAGACGGCCCACCTCACGTTCCTGGTCGACGTGTCGTGTTCGATGTCCACGGCCGACAAGCTGCCCATGGTGCGCGACAGCCTGACCCTGCTGGTGGACCAGCTGGAGCCCGATGACACGGTGGCGCTGGTGACCTACGCCGGAGGGTCCGCCGTGCTGCTGGAGCCCACCCCCGCGGCCGAGCGCGACCGGATCGTTGCCGCCATCGACGGGCTGCGGAACAGCGGCGGCACCGCCATGGCCGACGGCATCTTCACCGCCTACGCGCTGGCCGAGCGGATGGCCGTGCCGGGACACATCAACCGGGTGCTCGTGGCGAGCGACGGCGACGCGAACATCGGGCCCAGCCATCACGCGCAGATCACGCCGACGATCCGTCGCTATGCGAAAGACGGGATCACGCTCACCACGCTGGGGTTCGGCACGGGCAACTACCGCGACCACACCATGGAGCAGCTCGCGAACGACGGAGACGGCAACTACACCTACGTGGACGACATGCGCGAGGCGCGCCGGGTGCTGGTGGACGGTCTCACCGGAACCCTCGAGGTCATCGCCCGGGACGTGAAGGTGCAGGTGGCGTTCGATCCGGACGTGGTGGAGTCGTATCGTCTGCTCGGGTACGAGAACCGCGAGCTGGAAGACGCGGACTTCGATGACGACGCGGTGGATGCGGGCGAGGTGGGCAGCGGGCACCAGGTGACGGCGCTGTATGCGGTGCGCCTCGCGAAGCGGAATCAGCCATTGGGCGAGGTGTGGCTGCGGTTCAAGCCGCCGGGGCCCGATGCGCCGAGTGAGGTGCTCTCGGTGCCGATCCGGGCTGGCGTGACCGATGGCGCCCTGGAGAAGGGGAGCGCCCCGCTGCGACTGGCGGTGGCGGCGGCGGGCTTCGCCGAGTTGCTCCGCGGCCAGGACTCGCCCTACCTGACCCTGGCCGGAGTGCGGGACCTGGCCGCTGGGGCCGCTTCCCCCGAGTACGACCAGCACGCCGAGCTGGTGTGGGCCATCGACCGGGCGATGGCGATCCAGACCGGGGCCACCGCGTCGCGGTGATGTCCACGGGCGTCCGCTTGCGGTGACCTGGCGCCGGGGGGCCTGCGCGCCCGCACCGGCTACGTTGCTTGACTGGGGGGCTCGTGCAGGCTGCGCGCGTGGGAGTGCTGCTCGTCGTGGTCGCCTGTGGCGGCGGTGTCGACGGGTCCAAGGCGGGCGCGGACACGGCGACGCCGACGACGGCCACCGGCACGCCGGGCGGTACATCGACGGGAGCTACGTCTTCCGGGTCCACCACGCCCACGGGCACCACGTCAGCCGGCACCACGCCCGCAGGCTCCACTCCCACGGGCTCGGGAACCACGGGCTGCGGCGACCTCCACGCGGTGATCTCGGCCAGCTCGCTGCTCGGTCGGGTGCCGTTCGTGGCCAGCTTCGATGCGGCGACCTCCTGCCTGCCGGTGCCTGCGGCGTCGATCACCTGGGACTTCGACGATGGCCTGCCACCCGTGGAGGTGGATTCGGTCGAGCGCACCTGGCTGGGCTCCGGCACCTACACCGTCACGCTCAAGGTGGTGGACGAGGCCGGGGCCAGCTCGACCGACACCGCTGTGATCGAGGTCACGGGCGGCGAATGTCCGCTGCTCGACGGCTACACCACGGCGGGCTCCCTCACGCACCCCGACCTGAACGAGGCCAGCGGGCTCGCCGTGAGTCGCCGCGCACCCGACCTGCTGTGGACCCACAACGACAACGACGACGACCCACGCCTGTTCGCCATCGGGGCGGATGGCCGCGACCGGGGCGTGTTCCGGCTGACGGAGGCCCTGGTCGGCGACTGGGAGGACATCGCGGTCGTGGTCGGGCCCGACACGGGGGTCTCCACGCTGTACATCGGCGACATCGGCGACAACGGTCTCAGCCGAGACGCGATCAAGGTGTACTGGGTGGACGAGCCCGATCCGGCCCTGATGGACCAGCCCGAGCCGCAGGACCTGCCATGGCAGGGACTCCAGCTCGACTACCCCGACGACGCCGCCCTCGACGGCGACAGCCTCATGGTCGACCCGCAGACCGGCGATCTGTACATCGTAGCGCGCACCGAGGACGACCGGACGGAGGTGTACCGGAAGCCAGCGCCCCACGTGGATGGCGAGCGGGCCGACCTGGAGTGGGTGGCGGAGATTCCACTGGGAGAGGCGCCCTACGACGGCACGGATGAGGCGACGGGGGCGTCGTTCAGCCCGCTGGGCGACCGGTTCGTGGTGCGTACCTGGGACGCGGCGTTCCTGTTCCTCCGCGACGCGAGTCGGCCCGTGGAGGAGGCGTTCGCCGTGCCATGCCCGCTGCCCGTTCCGGTCGAGCCCCGGGGCGAGGCCATCGCCTTCGACGCGGACGGCTCGGGGCTGTTCACCGTGTCGGAGGAGCTGTACCAGCCGGTGTGGCGCGCTGGATTCGTCGAGCCGCCACCGCCATGCTCTGGCCTCGAGGCGCGGGTGCTCGCCACCCCGCCGACAGGACCGCTCCCGCTCACCGTGACCTTCGCCGCCGACCCCGACTGCGTGCCTGCGGGCATCGCCGAGGTGGCGTGGGAGATCGACGGCGAGGCCACCGCCGAGCTGGAGCCGGAGCGCACCTGGCTCGCCTCTGGCGACGTGCCCGTGCAGCTGACCGTGACCGACCTTGACGGGGCCACCGACACGGTGGACACGGTGCTCCGGGTGCTGCCCGGGGTCTGCCCCACCCCGGACGACGCCCTGCTGTGGGGACGGGTGGAGTCCGACCAAGTGATCGAGGCGTCGGGCGTGGTGCACAGTGCGGCGACACCCGGAGTTCTGTGGACCCACAACGACGCCGGTGATGACGCCCGCTTGTTCGCGATGAGCGAGTCCGGCGAGCCCCTGGGGGAGTACCTGATCGACGGCGCTCCCTCCCGGGACTGGGAGGACATGTCGGCCGGGTGGGACGCCCACCGCGGCGCCTATGTGCTGTACGTGGGGGACGTGGGCGACAACGGCGAGTCCCGCGAGTTCGTGAGCATCGTGGTCGTGCCGGAGCCGGTGGTGCCGCCGCCCGGGGAGCCGGTGACCGAGGTGCTGGAGGACGCCGACGTGTTCGAGCTGACCTACCCGGGAGGCGTCGCGCACAACTGCGAGACCGTGATGACCGACCCGGTCACCGGCGACCTGTACATCGTGACCAAGGACGGCGGAGGAGAGACCTCGGTGTTCGTCAAGGAGGCCCCCCACCTGGCCGACGAGCGGACCGAGCTGGTGTGGGTGGCGGATCTGCGGTTCGGCGAGGCGCCGCTGGTGGGGTCCGGGGCCACGACCGGCGGCGACTTCAGCCCCGACGGCAGCCGCGTGCTGATCCGCACCTACAGCCACGCGTACATGTTCATCCGGGACGGCGCCTTCCCGGTGGCCGACGCGTTCGGCGGGCTGGCGTGCGACCTTCGGGCGCCGGACGAGCGCCAGGGCGAAGCCGCCGCGTTCACCGCCGACGGCTCGGGCTACATCACCGTCTCCGAGGGCCTCGAGCAGCCCATCTGGTACACGCCTCTCGAGTGAGGTCAGTGGGCGAGCGGGGCCCCGACCACCAGGTGTGCGCCGTTCGCGAACGCCGAGCCGTCCACCGCCGAGCGCCCGGGTGCTTGCACACTCACCAGCTCCAGCGCGCCGTCACCCGTCGCGACGACAAGCGGAGCGAGGGACAGAACCGTCCCAGGCTCGCCCACGCCCTCGGCCAGGCGCACGGTCTTCAGCTTCAGCGGCCCCTTGTTCCACGGAACCCACCCGCCGGGCCACGGCGTCATTGCGCGGACCCGCGCGTGCAGCCGGCTCGCCGGCTGCGACCAGTCCACCAGCCCCGTGGCCTTCGCGATCTTGTGCGCGTAGGTGTCGCCGTCATCCGCCTGCGGCACCGGCGTGGTGGACTCCATGGTCGCCAGCGTCTGCACCGCGGCCGCCGCTCCCAGGGTCATCAGCTTGTCGTGCAGGGTGCCGGCCGTCTCTTCGGGGTCGAGCTCCAGCTCCTCGCGCACATACACCGGCCCGGTGTCGAGGCTGGCCTCCATCTGCTGCACACACACGCCGGTGGTGGCGTCGCCCTCGAGGATCGCCCACTGGATCGGCGCCGCCCCGCGCCACCGGGGCAGCAGGCTGGCGTGCACGTTGATGCAGCCCAGGCGGGGGGCCGTGAGCAGGCGGTCGGGCAGGATGCGGCCGTAGGCGATGACCACTGCGACATCCGCCTCGACACCGACGAATCGCTCGGGGAACGGGCCGGAGCGGAGCGCCTTGGGCTGGGCGAGCGGGAGCCCGAGCTCGGTGGCTCGCGCGGCGACGGGGGGTGCGGTGAGCTTGCGTCCGCGACCCACGGGCCGGCTGGGCTGAGCCACCACGAGCACCACCTCGTGTCCGGCCGCGACGATGGCGTCGAGGGTGGCCACGGCGAAGTCGGGAGTACCCATGAAGATGACGCGCACGATGGACCTCCGGATGCCCGGTTGTGCTCCGTCCGTGCGTCCCGCGCCACGCACTGTATGGTTTCGCACACGCACGAGGGCATGTCCCGCGTTCGGTCGTCGGGGCGGGCGGCACTGATGCTGCAGGCGGCAAGGACACGGGAGTGTCCATGTCGGATCCGGATGCGGCGGTGGTGGCGAGCCTGGGCCTCGGTGAGCGTCGGACGCGTCGCTGGCCGTGGGTCGTCGGGGGTGGCGTCGTGCTGGCGGCGCTGGTGGCGCTTGCGGTGGTGCTGCTGCGGCCTCCGCCGGAGGGCCGGTGGGTGTGGGAGACCGCGCCGGTCGCCCACGGAGATCTGGTGGTGATGGTCACCGCCATCGGCAGCCTCGAGCCGCTGAACGCGGTGGACATCGGGTCGGAGGCGTCGGGAACGGTCGCGGCGGTGCACGTGGAGGCGAACGACGTAGTCGTGGCCGGGCAGCTGCTCGCCGAGCTCGACACCTCGATGCCCCTCGCGCAGCTCCGACAGGCGCGGGCCCAGCTCGCCGGTGCCGAGGCCGGGCTCACCCAGGCGCGGGTGGCGGCCCGCCAGTCCCGGTCGGAGCTCCGGCGGTCCGAGATTCTCCACCGCGGCGGGGCGATCTCCGACAGCGTGATCGAGTCCGCTCGCTCCTCCGCCGAGAACGCCGAGGCCGCAGTGGCCGTCGCGGTGGCCCAGGTGAGTCAGGCGCGGGCGTCGCGGGACGCGGCGGAGACCACGCTGGACCACACCGAGATCCGCACGCCGATCTCCGGCGTGGTGCTCGAGCGGCACCTCGAGCCCGGGCAGTCCGTCGTGAGCAGCCTGCAGGCCACCACGGCGTTCGTGGTCGCCGAGGATCTACAGCGGATGTCGGTGGACGTCGACGTGGACGAGGCGGACGTTGGGCGCGTGGCGGCCGGGCAACAGGCCACGTTCACCGTCGCGGCGTTCGGCGACCGGGTGTTCGACGCGGTGGTCCGTAAGGTCGACCTGGCGCCGAAGCCCAACGCCCAGGTGGTGACCTATGTGGCCACCCTCGAGCTCGACAACGCCGACAGCGAGCTGCGGCCCGGCATGACCGCCACTGTGGAGATCGCCGCCGAGTCGTTCACCGATCGCCTGCTCGTGCCCACCGCGGCCCTGCGGTACACACCCCCCGACGTGGACCTCGCTCCGCCGGCGCCGCGGGAGGGCAAGCGGGTGGCGCGGGTGTGGCGGCTGGACGACACCGTGCCGGTGCCCATCGACGTGGTCACCTCGGCCAGCGACGGCCGGCGGGCGGTCCTGGTCGAGGGGGAGCTGGCTGACGGCGACCTGCTGGTGATCGGCGCCGAGCCGCGCCGGCGGGCACCGTTCCGGAACGACCCGTGAGCGCGCTGCTCGAGCTGTCTCAGGTCACCAAGGTGTACGGCACGGGGGATGCGGCAGTGCACGCCCTCGCCGGGATCGATCTGACCGTCGACCAGGGCGCGTTCATGGCGTTGATGGGGCCGAGTGGGTCGGGCAAGTCGACCTGCCTGAACGTGCTCGGCTGCCTCGACGAGCCCACGTCGGGCTCGTACCGATTCAAGGGCGTCGAGGTCACCGACCTCACCACCAACCAGCGGGCGCTCCTCCGCCGCCAGTGGCTCGGGTTCGTGTTCCAGGGGTTCAACCTGCTCCCTCGCACGAGCGCCGTGGAGAATGTCGAGGTGCCGCTGATCTACCGGCGCATCCCGGCCCGAGAGCGCCGCGAGCGGGCGCTGGCGGCGCTGGACCTGGTGGGCCTCGCCGATCGGGCCGAGCACGGGCCGAGCGAGCTGTCGGGCGGGCAGCAGCAGCGGGTGGCCATTGCGCGGGCGCTGGTGTCGGACCCGGCGGTGGTGCTCGCCGACGAGCCCACCGGCAACCTGGACACCGCGAAGAGCCACGACATCCTGCGACTGCTCGCTGGCCTGAACGACGACCGGGGGCTGACCATCGTGATGGTCACCCACGAAGACGCCATGGCGGCGTATGCCCGGCAGATCGTCCGGTTCGTCGATGGCAGGGTGGGCAAAGACGCCGCGCCGGAGGGGGTGCGATGATCTGGACCACCTTCGTGCTCGCCGTGCGCCAGCTCTCCCGGAACAAGAGCCGCACCGCCCTCACCAGCCTGGGCATCCTGATCGGCGTGGCCGCGGTCATCGTGATGGTGAGCATCGGTCGCGGCGCCACCCAGGCGGTAGAGGACGACCTGGCGGGCCTCGGGCAGAACCTGCTGTTCGTCACCGCGGGCACCCAGGGGCGGTTCGGCCCCGGCGCGATGCGGCCGTTTGCCGAGTCCGACGTGGCGGCGGTGCGGGAGCTGCCCGGTGTGGCGGGGGCGGTGGCGATCAACCAGCGCAGCGTGGTGGCTGCCGCTGGCGAGGAGACCTGGCGCACCTCGGTCACCGGCACGAACGCCGACTACCTCACGGTGCTCCAGTGGGAGATCGCCGCGGGCCGGTCGTTCGAGTCCGGTGAGGAGCTTGCGGGGTCGGACGTGTGTCTGCTCGGCGAGACCGTCGCCACCGCGCTGTTCGGGTCCCAGGAGCCGCTGGACCAGGTGGTGCGGATGGACAAGCTGACCTGCCGCGTGGTCGGGCGGCTGTCCCCCAAAGGGCAGAACACCTTCGGCCAGGACCAGGACGACTTCGTCATCGTGCCGCTCCGCACGTTCCAGCGCCGCCTGCAGGGCAACCGCGACGTGACCACGATCTTCGTCTCCGCCGCCGAAGGAGCCCGCACCGAGGCGATCAAGAGCGAGCTCGAGGCGCTGATGCGCCAGCGACGCGCGATCCGGGCGGGTGCTGAGCCCGACTTCACCGTGCGCGACATGGCCGAGATCACCGACATGCTCTCGGGGGTGTCGGCGGTGCTCACGGCGTTCCTCGCGGCGGTGGCGGCGGTGAGCCTGCTCGTCGGTGGCATCGGGATCATGAACATCATGCTGGTCAGCGTCACCGAGCGAACCAGGGAGATCGGCATCCGCCTCGCCGTGGGCGCCCTTCCTGCCGACGTGCTGCTCCAGTTCCTCGTGGAGTCGGTGGTGCTCTCCGCCGTGGGCGGCGTGGCGGGCATCGGGCTCGGACTCGGTGTGTCGTGGGGGGCGGCATTGGCGCTCGACCTGCCGCTGGTCATCGACCCGTTCGTGGTGCTGGGGGCGTTCGTGTTCTCGGCGGTGATCGGCGTGGTGTTCGGGTTCTTCCCAGCGCGCCGGGCGGCCCGCCTGCGGCCCATCGACGCGCTACGGCACGAGTAGCCACACCCGAGGAGTCACCGAGATGACCGATCCCGAACAGAGCACCGGAAATGCGCTGAACACCCACGTGGTGTTCTTCGACGTGAACGGTGACGGAATCATCACCCGCGCCGAGATCCGCCAGGCGCTGGTGGAGCTCGGGTTCTCGTCCCTGCTCTCCTCAGTGCTGGCCCCGCTGCTCTCCCTTGCGCTGCCGTCGGACGTGGCGGAGGTGGTGGAGGTCCGGCACGACGACACGGGCGCGCTGGACGAGACGGGTGGGTTCGATGCGGATGCGTTCGACGATTGGTGGAAGCGCACCGACACCGACGGCTCCGGCGGCCTGACGCGCTGGGAGCTGCTGGTAGGCAGCCACCGCCTCGCCGGCGATCCCAGCAGCTTCGTGGCGTCGGTCGCGGAGCTCCAACTCGTGTACCACTTGCTCGCGGAAGATGGCTCACTGAGCCGACCGGCCATCGAGGGGTTCCTCAACGGCGACCTGTTCCGCGAGCTCATCGCCGCCCGCGGTTGAGGCCTCAGCGCTGGCGCACGCCGGTCCAGTGCAGTGTCTCTACGGTGTTGTGCCGGGGCGTCCAGTCGAAGTCGAGTCGGAACGCGCCGTCGTCGATGATCGTGGCGTACCGGAAGTAGTCGATCAGGTGGCGCGGCGGCATCAGCCGCCCCCCGGCAAGCAGTCGGGTGAGCGGGTAGGCGAGGAAGTGAGGCACCGACAGCGGCCGACCGCCCGCGAGGCGGATGGCGTGGGTGTAGGGCACCGCCCCCTCGCCGGCGACGTTGTACACACCGGCGTGGGTGCCGCGGAGTGCGGTGACGATGGCGTCGGCGGCGTCGTCCTCGAACAGGAACTGCATCAGCGGGTTGAACCCGAGCAGGCGCGGCGTTGGTGAGCTCCGCAGCAGCCGACTCATCAGGTTCTGGAGCCTTGGCCCCACGATGTGGACCGCCCGGAGCAGCACGGTGTGCACGTCGCGGTGCCTGTACACGAAGTTGCTCACGGTGTGGTCGAGCTCCACCGTGTCGATCAGCTCGGGGAAGATGGCGCCGGCCTTGAGCGGCGCGTCTTCGCGGATGTGCACCGCGTTGTGCTCGTGGGCGCCGTACACGTGGAAGGTGCCGAGCACCACCACCCGCTCCACGTCGTAGCGCTGGCAGAGCTGGAGCAGGTGTCGGGTGCCGAGCACGTTCTGGGTGAACCGACCCTTGCGCTGGGCGGCGGTCGCGGCGCGGATTCCCAGGTGGATCAGGGCGCGGGGGCGGTGCTGGCGGAACACTTCGGCCACCTTGCGGTGATCGTACCGCTTCACCCTGTGGAACGGGCCGCCGAAGGTGCGGCCCTCCGGCAGGGCCCGCACGTCGAGGCCGACCAGGTCTTCGCCGGCGAGCTGCTGGGCCACGATGCTGGCGAGACGTCCGGCAGCACCGGAGATGAGCACGCTCATTCGGCAGACTCCCTGCGCGGATTTGCGGGACGGAGGTGCGGGCGTTCGTCCAGTCCGGCGTCGATCAGCGCCTCCACCGCACGTCGCACGCGGCGGACCATGGCGTTCACGTCGGCGTCTGACGCATCCTCCGAGCCCTCTAGATGGATCGGCTCGCCGAACCGGATCTGGATGCGGTGGGGCAGCGGCACCAGGCCCAGCGGCCCGAGCAGCGGGAAGAACGGGGTGAGCGTGATGTAGGGCAGCCCGAGCTGCTTCGACAGCCACGGGAAGTTGTGCAGGCTCGGGTAGATCTCCTCGGCGCCGATCACGGCGACCGGCACGATGGGGGCGCCGGTCTCGAGCGCGATACGGACGAAGCCGGTGCCGAAGCGGCCCAGGTTGTACCGATCGCGATAGGGCTTTCCGAGGGCACTCTCGCCTTCGGGGAACAGCATGATCGCCTGCTCGTTCTCGAGCAGCTCGATGCAGTTGTCAGGGTCGCCCACCACCTGCCCGCACCGGATGAACCAGGTGCCGATGAACGGCAGGCGGGGAAACCACCGGGCCACCATCCCGCGCACCACCCGCGGCGGGTCGGCGTCGAGCATCATCGCCAGGCCGATCAGGATGCCGTCGAGCGGGAGCTGGCCGCTGTGGTTCGAGGTGAGGAGCACGCGGCCTGCGGGCACGTTGTGCAGCCCGACGGCCTCCACGCGAAAGTAGTCCCGGTACAGCCACTGCAGGTAGCGCACGCTGCGCTCGGCGGTCTCGAGGTTCAGGCCCCACGGATCGTAGCCGGCAGAGTTCACGACGGTGCTGGCGCGGAGTGCAGCCTTCTGATCGTCGGTGAGCACAGGGGCGCCGAGGCGGCTGAACAGGTTGGTCATTGGCGCACTGTAGCCGGCCCGCGCCCTCGCGTGCCGCCCGCTGCGTCGCGAGGTTGCCCCTCGCTGCTATTCCAGCGAGAAGTCCGCATCGTTCCACCCCGAGAACCGAGGGGTATACTCGCGATGCGGACGTACGAGCGGCTGACCGTGTTGAGATTCGGTCGCGGTCTGTGGACCTTCGGCCTCGAGCTGGCGCTCGAGCTCGGCCAAGCCCCCCGAATCGTGAGCCGGTTGTCCGGTCCTAGCGCTCGGTGAGGTCAAGTCGCGGCGGCAGCCTTCAAGGCATCGAGCTCGACCCGAATCGCCTCGGCCTCGGCATACAGGCCCGCCTGGCGCACCCGGTCGCCGAACTTCTCGGCGTCATAGGCCTCTTTCATCTTTGCCTGGTACCGTTTCTCGAGACGCTTCACCGGGTCGGGGCGCAGCCAGCCGAACATGGGACCTCCTGCCGCCCCACTTATTCGTCGATCGCATCAGCGGGCGTCGGTTGTTGTCTCACCCGGTCGGGCCCGCCGACGGGGCCGGTGGCCTGGCGCATCTCGAGGGTGCGCTCGACCATCTCGTCGAACAGGGCCTCCAGCGCATGCCGCACATCGGGGCCCTCGAGCACGCCGAACGCGCGCGCGATGGCCTCCATCGTCGCCAGCCCTCCAGGCATCGGCTCCCGGCGGAGTCGGTACCGGGTGGGCGGTCCCGCGGCCAGCACCACGGGCTCGAGGGTGTCGGCCCCGGGCAGCCGTCGCGCGGCCTTGCTCGCCTGTCGCCAGCTGCCGTCCGGCACCACGAGGGTGACCGGTCGGGGGTCTTCGGCGAGGAGGGCGGCGTCGAGCACGCGCGCCCCGTCGGAGGGGAACAGGAGGAGTCCGCGGCGGTCGGGCGGCACATGCTCGCGGAGGTCCACCGGCTTGTCCTGCACCCCGTGGATCAGCCACACGTGGTTCGGCAGGGCCGCCATGGCGAGGGGTGCGGACGCGGTGGGCTTGTTCACCTCTCGCAGGTGCATCACGACGACCAGCGCAGTGGCGACCGACAGGGTGGGGATGCGGTCGCACATGCATACCGCGGTGTGCAGGCGGCAGCGTGGGCAGCGCTCGGCGTGATGGAGGCGACGGCCCACGACGGCCCTCCTGCGGATTGGTGTGGACGAGCCGGTCCCCAGCCGCACCATGGACCCGGGGTCTGCTAACCCTGCGCCGCGACCCGAGGGCGGAGCTGCGCGCCAACGCCGACGGCCAACACCAGCACCAGCAGCGCCGGCGCGAGGCTCCACGGCGACCCGGTGACACCGGCGACCGCGAATCCTACGGCGGCCGCGGCCCCGGCGAGCAGCGCATACGGGAGCTGGCTGGCCACGTGGTCGGCATGGTCGACGCCGGCCGCAAGGGATGCCAACAGGGTGGTGTCGCTGATCGGCGAGCAGTGGTCGCCGAACACGCCGCCGGAGAGGACCGCCGCGATGCACACCTCGGCCGGCGCGCCGAGGGAGACGCTGAGGGGAATTGCCAGCGGCATCAGGATGGCGAACGTGCCCCACGAGGTGCCGGTGGCGAAGGAGGTGAGACCCCCGACCGCGAACAGCGCCATGGGGAGGATGCCCGCCGACATCCAGGGCCCGAGCACGCCGGCCAGGTAGGCCCCGGTGCCCAGCGTCCGGCACACATCGCCGAGGGTCCATGCGAGCAGGAGCAGCACCAGCAGGGGTGCTGTGCGGCCGAGGCCGTCGCGGGTGACGGTGGCCATGCCCTCGCCGCGGCCCTGTGCCGCGAGCAGGCCGAGGCAGGTGCCGATGGCCGCCAGGTAGGCGGCCGCCAGGGCGAGCCGCACGCCCTCGCCGGTGAGGCGGCCATCCGATGCGACCGCCGAGCCCGCCACTGCGGCGGTGACGGCGAACAGCACCACGAGTGGCAGCACGGCCGTGCGGGCGGTGGGCAACGGACCTGCTGGCGCCTCGACCTCGGGCGGCCGCGCTCCGCCTCGAGTCGTCGGGCCCAGCCCAGCCGCCACCACCAGCGGGATCAGGGCGAGGCAGGTGAGCGAGTACAGTTGGAACGGGATGGCGCGAACGAATGCCGAGAACCCGTCCACGGTGCCGGACTCGGCGGACCACAGGCCCGGCGCCACCGCCTCCACCGCGACCGGGTCGAGCCCGGTGAAGCCCTGCTCGATCAGCCCCATGGCGTACACGCCCCAGGTGACGAACGGCAGCAGCACACACACCGGCGCCGCGGTGCTGTCGATGATCCACGCGAGCTTCTCCCGCGGAATGGCGAGAGCGTCGTAGATCGGCCGGAAGATGGGGCCGAGGATCAGCACGTTGCCGAAGTCGGAGAAGAACAGGGCGAGCCCACCCGCCCAGGTCGCGAGCATCGCCTGCCGAGGGGTGCGCACGCCGCGGGTGATCAGCGCAGCGAGGGCCCGCGCCGCGCCGGACTGCTCCAGCAACGCCACGAACCCGCCGATCAGCGCGATGAGCAGCATCACCTGGGCCTGGGAGGGCTTCGAGACCTGGCCGAGGATGCCGCTGGCCCCGACAAAGTCGAGCACGCCTCGTGCCAGGCTCACCGGTCCCCACCCGCCATCGAGGCCCGCGATCAGCACGGTGCCTGTCAGTCCGCCAGCGGCGAGGGACGGCACCACCCGGCGCGTGGTGACCGCCAGCCCGAGCGCTACGAGAGGCGGGAGCAGCGACCAGGCGGTGGACACGTTGGGGGCTCCGGAGCGGAGGGGAGCCTACAGCAGCCGGCGCCGGTTGGGTGTGGGCGTTCCTGGTCCCGCGGACCTACACCGCGCGAACGAACCCCCTGCGCCCCCCTTTGTCTGCGTCGTGGTGGATGGAGACGCTGCTGCCGCCGGCCGGGGTGGTGAGCACCCACGGGTCATCCGCCGTTCTTGTGCTGCTCATTCCACCCAGCTCGGCTCACAGGTTGTTGCACACGCCCTTCGCCGTGACGCCCACGTCGACCGCGAAGTCCGCCACGACGGTGGTGTTCTGGTTCGGGCTCCGCCCCTCGACATCGGTGCGGAGCGTCATCGACTTCGACACGACATAGTCCGTCAGGTCGACGTTCTCGAGGTCGAAGGTGATCTGTGCCACGCCCTTCTGGAAGCCGACGGCGCTGGCGATCCGCTTCTCGGGGAGGTCGGGTGCAGACACCAGCACGTCCACCCGCTCGAGGAAAGACAGGTCGGCGCCGGGCGGGTCGGTGGCCGTGAGCACGAAGTCGGACAGGTATACCTCGACGATATCTCCGGGTTCGACGCCTTGGTTCGCCAGCTCCTCCGAGCTGGTGATGTCCATGTTCAGGAAGTCGCCGAAGCCGAGCTGCCCCACGAGATCTTCGAGCACGGTGCCGCGCGGGACCACCGTCTCGGCGCTGTCTTCCACGGTGATGGTGAACAGCTTCCCAGCGCAGCCGAGCAGGATCAGGGCAGCGACGAGCGGGCGTCTCATTCTCTCTCCGGGCAGGGGCCAGGGTGTAACGGGGTGATGACGGTCCCACCGTAGCCCCGCCGTGGGCGGCCGTGTCGCCCTCGCCAGTGCGCTGTCACAGACACCGGAGTCAGGACGATACCTGTTACACCATCCGGGCATGGCCCCGGGTGCCACTCGCCTCTCATGCCGATAGCGGTGGCATGCCTGTGGAGGCTCGATGCGCGCTGTGATCGTCCTGTGTGGCCTGCTGGCCTGCGCCGACGGGCTCGAGCCAAAACGCATCGACACGGGCAGCCCGAACACGTCCCCTGGGGGCACGACGGGCGACGACCTCGGCAAATCCACGTCGACCTCGACGTCCACCGGCACCACGAGCTCCGGCACCACCGGGGCTGGCACGACCACGGGCACCACTCCGACAGGAACGGGCCCGACCCCCACCGGGTGGGAGTGCCGCGACGCCACCGCCGTGCCCGTGGATGTGGCGCCGCTCGCCAACACCTGCCCGATCGAGATCACCCCCGCCCCCGATCCCTGGACGCTCACCTGCGGGCCGGCCGGCACCTTCCGATTCGGGTTCGGCGGTGGCGATCCGTTCCCGATGGAGTGCACGTTCGCCGGGTGGTTGTTCGAGTGCCTGTCCGAGCCCACCGGGTCATCCACCCGCTGGTCCGGCAGCTTCCCCACCGACGACAGCATGCTCGGGGATGTGCGGGTGGACGTGGACGATCCCGGCTGCTTCTTCAGCTACACCTGGACCGTCTCACTCCGCTGAATCAGCCCAGGCGTCCGGCTTGGAAGTCGCGGATCGCCGTGTGGATCTCCTCGGAGGTGTTCATCACGAACGGCCCGTAGCGCGCGACGGGCTCGCCGATGGGTCGACCCGCGCCGAGCAGGAACCGCACCGGCCCGCCCCGCACCACGAGCGCCCCGCCGTCGCCGGGAACGGCCAGGTGGCCTACCGAGACCTCGGTGTCGCCGCCCGCCCCGCCGAATGCACCGCTGCCCTCGAACACGTACACGAAGGCGTTGTGGGTCTCGGGCAGGGGGAGCGTCACGGTGGCGCCGGCCGGCACGGTCACGTCCAGCAGGAGCGGATCGGTGACGATGTCGCGCACCGGACCCGTCACGCCGCCGATGGTGCCCGCGAGCACCTTCACCGTGGCGTCGTCCAGCGTGGTCACCGGCACGTCCTGGCCAGGGATGTCCTGGTACCGCGGCGCCATGAGCTTGTTCGCCGCGGGCAGGTTCACCCACAGCTGAAACCCCTGCATGCGCCCGTCCTCTTGCAGCGGCATCTCGCTGTGCACGATGCCGCGCCCGGCGGTCATCCACTGGATGCTGCCAGGGCCCAGCTCACCGCGGTTGCCCCGGCTGTCTGCGTGCTGCATCCGCCCGGCGAGCATGTACGTGACGGTCTCGAATCCGCGGTGGGGGTGGTCGGGGAACCCCGCGAGGTAGTCCTTCGGATCGTCGGTGCGAAACTCGTCGAGCATCAGGAAGGGGTCGACCATGGGCATGGGCTGGGTGCCGATGGAGCGGAACAGGTTCACCCCGGCGCCATCGGAGGTGCGCTGGGCGGGGATGACGCTGCGGAGGGAGCGTGGCGACATGATGGTGGCCTCCATGGCATGCATGTAGACACCCGGCCGGCGGGCGGAATCCGGCGCAGGGTGGACGGACTGTTTCCAGACCTGGGTGCGAACATCGACGGCCCGGCTCGCAGGCGGGTGGCGCGCTACATGCCGCCCCGATGACCCCGGCCTTCGCCATCTCCGACCTGTTCGGCGACCTGCCCATGCGGCGCGCCGCGGTCGGGCTCGTGCTCGAGGGCCCGGTGGACGCCCCAGCGCCCTACCTGGACGCCGTCTTCGCCGATCCGGTCCAGCGCGAGGCCTTCTTCACCCTGGTCGACACCGAGGGCCTGGTGGTCGCTCGCGGCCTGGTCATCGACCCCGCTCAGTACCGACCGGTGCGCGGCAAGCGGGGCCACCGTCGCCTCAGCCAAGGGGAGCACTACCACCACGACGGGTGCTCCACCCCCACCAAGCCGCGGGTGGTCGAGATCCGCTGCCCGCCGCAGGACGTTGTCCGATCCATGGGCACCGCCGCGGCCCGGTTCCCTCAGGTTGTGCAGGTGATGCTGCGCCAGCTCCCGGCCGCCCTCCGCCGCGGTAGCCCCCTCGATGCGCTGCACGCGCGGCTCCTGGCCGGTGACATCTCCGGGGTCGACTGGACCTGGGCCCAGGGGCTGCTCAACCGGGTCATCCGGCAGCTGGATGCCGACACGGCCCGCGGCTGGTTCCAGCGCGTCGATGCGGAGGCCGGCGCGTTCTGCGAGCCGTGGACCTTCGGTGAATCCAGGTTCGTGGCCAATACCAATGCCGGCCAGACCGTGCAGCATCGGCGGGTCTGTGCGGTGCCCTGGGTCGCGGGCACGCCCAATGGGCACCTCCTCAAGCGGTGGCCAGCGGAAGAGCTCACGGCACCTGCGGTGTGTGCGCCATGTGCGCGTGCCGACGCGGCGTGCGGGTAGCGTCGGCCGGACGAGCGCACCGCGGCACTGCGCAGCCCCGCGTGGAGTGCGACCTCGCTCGTGACTGGGGAGCGCGGGAACCGCGCGCAGTCGCCCACCGCGAGGATGGGCTCTGATCGGAGTGTTAGGGGCTTGTGTCGGCGCTCGGCGTGGCCTACCCTCTCGCCAACCCAACCGAGGTATTGATGCGCCACCTACTCGCCGTGTTGCTGGCCGCCCCCACGGGCGCCATGGCCCAGGATCTCACGCTCACTGTCGAGGGCATCACGCCCGGCGCTGACATGACCATCTCGGTCAGCGGAGCCCTGGCCGGACAGAAGGTGCGCCTCGCGCGCAGCCAGGGCCTGTCCCCGGTGCCTGTGCCCCTCGGGCCTGGCATCCTCCTCGATCTGGCGCGGCCGAGGTACCACGGCACCCAGACCGCCTCCCCGTCCGGCACCGCCTCGTGGGTCGAGGTCGTCCCCGGCGAGGGCCAGATCTGCTGGCAGGCCATGTCGCATGATGCGGGCGCGCTGCTCGACACCATCCGCTACAGCGATCCGGTCTGTGTGTTCACGGGCGCGGACTCCGACGGCGACGGCGTGATCGACCCGCTGGACCGATGCGAGGGCTTTCCCGACAGCGCAGACGATGATGAGGATGGCTACCCCAACGACTGCGACGTGTGCCCGGCCGATCCGGTGATGCCGGAAGATGACCGCGACGGCGACGGCGTGTGCTTCGACGTGTGCGTCGACGATCCGGAGAACGACGCCGATGGCGACGGCATCTGCGGCGACGACGATGCCTGCCCGTACGACGCGGACAACGACATCGACGGCGACGGCGTGTGCGGCGACGTGGACATCTGCCCGTTCGACCGCGCGGACGACACCGACGGCGACGGCCTCTGCGACTCCGACGACGACTGCGTGCGCGAGGCGGGCTTCGTCGACTCCGACTTCGACGGCGTCTGCGATGCGGACGACATCTGCCCCGACGACCCCTACGACGGCTGCGTGCCCTTCGGCATCTTCGTCAGCGAGGGCCGCAACGGACGCTTCGGCAGCGAGTTCGGCGTGTACGACCCGGACACCGGCGTGTACACCATGCTCAATGCGACCGCGGACTTCCCGATGACCGGCCTGTCGTTCGGCGATGACGCAGTGCTGTACGGCGTAGAGGGGGCTGGCCGCTCCAACCCGTTCATCATCGAGGTCAACCCGATCGATGGCTCGCAGGTGGTGCTCTCCGAGTCCACGGATTCGGGTTCATTCTCCGGCTTCTCCCACGGGTTCGACGGTCAATTGTACGGATGGACCGAGAACGGTGACGACTTCATCCACATCGACCCGCTCACGGGCGTGGTCACCCTCACGTCGGTGGGCATTGGCACCGCCAACAACTGCATGGCGCGGGACATCGACGGCAACCTGTACCTGATGACGAGCGGCTCGCTCTACCTCATGGATATCCTCGACCCTGCTGGCTACGTCAGCCTCGGTTCGGTCAGTGGCTACAGCGGCGGGTCTGGTGGCAGCTGCACCTTCCACAACGGATTTTTGTACAAGGCGTCCGGCGGCGGCAACCTGTACGAGATCGATGTGGCGACCATGACCGCGTTCCCCCTCGGGCTGATCCTCCCGGACGGCACCGACGCCATCGCGAGCGCCACGCCCTGATCGCAGCGGCATGACGTGACCCGGAGGCCGCGCCCTGTGCGCGGCCTCCTCTCGTCTTGGGCTACATGACTGGCTTTCAGCCCGAGGTGGCCTGGGCGACCCAGTCCGACGGGTCGGCGCGCGGGCCGCCCTCACTCCACGGTCAGCGTCGCGTCATCGGACACGGACGGGCCGTCGAGGAGCGGCCGCGGGGTGGCGTCGCCGGTCCAGGTCGCTGCGAACGCGCCGACGTAGACATCGATCAGCCACCACACGTCGGCGTCCGGGAGCAGATCTTCGCCCTCAGCGAGCAGGGCTGGGAAGTCGGTGAACGCGTTGTGCCCGGCGCGCTCGATATGCACCCAGCGGTCGTCGTCGCCGTCGAGCCCGAGCCAGAACGGCGTCTTGTCGCCCGTGTGGTCCCGCCCGCCCGACATCAGCAGCACTGGGACATCCACCGCGGCGAGTCCAGCGACGCCGAAGAGGTCGGCATCTCCCGGCGCCATCGGCACCACCGCCGCGAATCGGTCGTCGTGGAAGCCGGTGTTGAACGCCGCTTCGAGCTCGGATGTCATCGAAGAGCAGAACGGTTGGGGGCCGCTGCCGTCCGCGCAGCCGGCAAGGACCGCGGGGTCGTATTCCGCACCTGCGGCGGCGAGGATCGTGTAGCCGCCGAAGCTGTGTCCGAGGCCGATGATGCCCGGCGCTGTGTGGGCTGCTGCACCCAGGGTGGCGTCGGCGAGCACCGCGTCGAGCGCGCGTGAGAGGTCGAGCGGGCGTTGGGCATAGATCGCGGTGTGCCGGTCGGCGCCATCGGTGATCGTGTTGCCCGTGTGGGTCGGTGAGACCACGATCCACCCGTGGGATGCCAGGTGGCTGCACAGGTGTGAGGCGGCGTCGGCGTAGGCCTGGTGGCCGTGGGACCACACCGCGACCCGGAATGGGCCGTCCGCGGCGATGGCAGCGTCGTCTTCCACGGTGAGCCGCGCCTCGGCGGCGGACGGGTACCACACCGAGATGGCGATCTCCCGGTCGGTGGCGATGCTGGGTGCCGACCACACGGTGTCGAGGCTGCGCTTGCCGACCCGCGCCCACGGCCCGGGCGCGCCGAGGGTGTCGGCGAGGGCGGCGAGGTCGACCTCCGGCGGGGCGGAGTCGGAGGCCTTGTCGTCGCCGCTGCAGGCGAGGCAGAGGAGCAGGAGTGCGCGCATGGCGCCCAATAGCCGCCCCCCGGGGTGCGTCCACCAACGGGATCACCAGCGAGCTGTGGAGCTGGCGAACATTGTGTTACCAGCTGGTCATTCCCCCACATCAGCTCGGAAGGTCACATGTTCGACGCCCGCGTCATCCTCCTCGGCGCTCTTGCGCTGTCGCCCTCCGCTCTCGGCGCCACCCTGTCCCTCTCGGGAATCTGCCCCGGCCCGATCGATGTAGTCATGACCGGCACCCCGGGCGCCGAGTACATGCTGGTGGCGGCCGACGGTCGGGGCGCCACCCGCGTTCCCAGCGGGGAGTGCGTGGGCACGGTGGTGCCAGTCGCAGGCGGCATCAGCGTGTTCGGTCCCTTTGCCGATGATGACGGAGATGGCGCCTACTCCCTGTCGCCGTCCGTGCCTGGCGGCGCGTGCGGCAAGCGCATGGTGGTGCTCGACCTCGGCACGTGCGAAGTCTCCCGGATCGAGACCTTCGAGGTGGAGATCGCGCCGAACCCGGAGTGTCATGGGTACATGGAGATGACGGACGCGTTCCGGAACGTGGACTGGGAGTACGACTATGCGCGCTGCGATAGCGGTCTAGAGCCGGGTTGGTACCGCATCGGCGGCGATGCTGGTACGCAGATGCCCGACTTCGCGCCCGGTGACTACTCCTGCGGCACCCACGCCCCCGGCTGGATCGGCGGCCACCCCGCTCGCGCTGGCGAGACCTCCACCCACACGGTCTGCTACGACTGGAGCGGGGACCTCAGCGAGTGCACTTGGTCACACGACCTCGAGGTCACGAACTGCGGGCCGTACTACGTGTACAACATGGTCCCGCCGCCCTGGGGCTGCTCCGGCGCGTACTGCGGTTGGTAGTTCCCACACGGGACGCCGGACCTTGGGTTTGCAAGGGATCGGGTCGGGTGTGGCTCGGGACGAAGGCTTCGTCCGGGCGGGCGGAGCTCGATCGGACGGCGGGGCTGGTGCGCGCTGGGTTGGTGGCACCGGAGTAGGTGGGCCGCGCCTGTCGCCTTCGTTGGGCTACGGTCCGTCCATGACCGACCCCCCGCCCCCACCCCGCACCCTCGGTCGACGGTTCAGCGTCGTGGGCACCACCGGCTCGGGAAAGTCCACCGTCGCCTGCGCATTGGCGGCGCACCTGGGCGTGCCCCACATCGAGCTCGACGCGTTCCAGCACGAGGCCGACTGGGTGCAGGCCCCTCCGGCGGTGTTCGCTCAGCGGGTGGAGGCTTCCACCGCCGCCGAGAGCTGGGTGATGGACGGCAACTACAGCGCCGCCCGCGAGCTCGCGTGGCCAGCCGCGGACGTGGTGGTCTGGCTCGACCTGCCCCTCAGCACCGTCCTGCGACAGCTCACCCGCCGCACGTGGAAGCGGCTGAGCACCCGCGAGGTGCTGTGGAATGGCAATCGGGAGCAGCTCTCCGCCCACCTGGGCTGGGATGGGCTGTTCCTCTGGGCGCTGCGGTCCCATCGGCGAAACCGTCGACGTTACTCCGTAGTGGGGCAGACACCGGAGACCGCTCACCTCACGCTGGTGCGGCTGCGGGGCCGGCGGGCTGTGGACGCGTGGCGGGCGTCGTGGTGAGGGGACCCGTGGGAACTCAGGTCTGTGCGCCGGTGAGCCCGAGCCAGTCGAAGGCACCGGCCAAGGCCGCACGTCCGCCGGTCTCGATCACCTCGCCATGGGCGAGCACCAGGCGGTCGAAGTCCAGCGCGAGCAGGCCCTGCACCTCCTCGCGGGCGATGTCGCGGTGCATCAATGCGCGCTCGAGCAGGGTGGTGCGGCAGCCGGGGTAGCCGCAGGCGCAGCGCATGGCGGCGCGGGTGAGCCACGGGGCGGTGGGGTCGAAGTTGAACACCAGGTCGGTCACCACCAGGGTGCGGCTGGGCCGGTGCAGCAGCACCACCTCGCTCGCGAACGGGAAGCAGCGCAGCGGGATCAGCTCCACCTCCGGGCCGAACGGCTGCACGCCGGGCTCGACCACGCCATGGAAGGTGAGATCGGGACGCTTGGCGGGCAGGCCAGGTGCGGCCCAGCCCTCGGCTCCGGCGTCGATCCACGGGCCGACGTACAGGTGATGCAGGAGGTTCGGAGCCAGCACCCAGCGCAGCGGGCCCAGGTGCGCGACGCTGTCTGGAGGAACGTCGAGGGGGCTGACCACCAGCACGCCCCCCTCCAGCTGCAGCACGGTCATCCGCGCGCCGACCTCCAGCCCATAGAACCGCTGAGTGGCGACCTGCACGTGCACGCCGTCGGTGAGGGTCTGCAGCATCCCGACCTCCACAGCAGACGTAGCGCGGGGGTCCAGGCCCGAGTCAAGAGCCGGCCCGATCTGCGCAGGGTTCCTGCGCTACACTCGGGCCGGTTCGCAGACGAGCAGACTGGACCTCAACCTGGAGGTTCGGGTGCCCGTTACACGCAGCGTAGGGGGGCAGGCCATGCGCGTGTGGATGGTCGGGCTGCTCGCAGCCCTGGGCGGGCCCGCGCACGGCGAGGAGCCGGTGCTCGGGTTCCTCGACTGGCAGGGCCACCCGGCGATGCACGTGACCTGGGGGTTCTTCCCGCCGGGGCTCACCGATCGCGAGCGCCGGCTCCGCTGGCGGCATCAGTTCCGGCAGACGGTGTCAGCTCCTTCCCTGGAGGCGTCCGGCGTGCGGCTGTTCCTCCCTGCGGCCATGGCGGCGGAGCGCGCGCGGGACCGGGAGCACGCCTGGGCGCTGGTCGAGGAGGGGCTGGCCTATGTGGAGGCGTTCGCGGAGGCGCATCCCGACCGGTTCGCCATGGCCTCGACCCCGGCCGAGGCGCGCCGCCTGCTCACCACCACCGACAAGATGGTGCTCGTGCACAGCATCGAGGGCGGGCACCTGCTCCTGCGCGACGCGGCCGAC
Organism: Myxococcota bacterium; assembly: GCA_047609825.1. Taxonomy (GTDB): domain Bacteria; phylum Myxococcota_A; class UBA796; order UBA796. The sequence continues at coordinate 15,729 of JBLFXJ010000028.1, read as the reverse complement.
GCGCAGCACTGGGCAGACCGCGGGGTGGCGCTCGTCACCTTGGTGCACCTGCGCGACGACGAGCTCGGGGGCTCGGCCATCGACCCCACCTTCATCGCGACCGTGATCAACAAGGCCGGCACCCGCGCGCGGCGGTCAGGCGATCGGCGGGGTCTCACCGAGCGGGGCGCCGAGGCCATCGTCGAGCTCGCCGATGCGGGCGTGCTGGTGGACCTGTCCCACATGTCGCCCGAGACCTTCGCCGACGCTCTCGAGGTGACCGCAGCCCACGGCATCCCGCCGGTGCTCACCCACGGCAAGCTGGCTCGGATCCAGGACACCGAGCGGGGCATCAGCGACGGCCAGCTGGTGGAGGTGTACCGGCAAGGAGGCAGCTTCAACCTGGGTCTCAGCGGCCGCAGCCTCGGCCCCCGTGACCCGACCATCTCCCTCGACACGGCCACCTGCTGGGGCACACTCGACGCTTTCGCCGTGCACTATCGGCACGCGAACCACGTGCTCGCCGGCAACCTGCCCACCGTGTTCGACACGCCTGGGCTCGCCGCCGATGCGCTGTCGGTCGACCAGCAGATCGCCCTCGCCGTGGGCTGGTCGTCGGACTGGAATGGCTGGGTGTCGCACTCCGCGCCGAAGCACCGGGGGGGCGGATGCGATGCGCCCGAGCCCGACACGTTGCTCGAGATCGACACCTGGGGGCTCGCCCACCCGGGCCTGTTGCCGCAGCACTGGCAGCGGCTCGCCGAAGACGGCGTGGACCTGGAGCCCATCCGGCGGTCCCCCGAGCAGTTCCTCCGTCTGTGGGAGCAGGCACACGCCCGGGCCGGTCGCACGCAGGCCCTGGAGTGAGCCCGATGCCGCGGCACGCCTGGTCATCGGTCACCCGGCGCACGCTGGCGCTGTTCGGTCGCCCGGTGGACGGATAGAGCGCTGGCCCCCGGGCACCGCGCCCGCTCCGCCTGCCCCCCGCGAGCCCATGTCCACCACCCCGCCCGACTGGGTGCCCGCCGAGGACGCCCTGTGTACGTCCATGGGCGCCGCCATCCGCACCCTCGCCGCCGACGAGATCGCGCGCCGGAAGCACCTGTCGGACCAGCTCCGCTCGCTGCTCGAGGACCGCGCCGAGGCGTGCAATGACGCCGTGCAGCAGGAGGCCATCGACGGCGCCATCGACGAGGTGGAGCGCGCCCGGGTGTCTCACGAGCGCACCCAGCGCACCCGCCACCTGGACGCCGGCAGCCCGTACTTCGGCCACCTGGTGCTCGAAGAGGACGGTCGGAGACGGGAGCTGCTCATCGCCAAGGGCTCGGCGGTAGACGCCCGCCTGCCGATCAACGTCGTGGACTGGCGCAACGCCCCGATCAGCCAGATCTACTACGAGTTCGAGGAGGGCGACGAGTTCTACGCGGAGGTGGCCGGCCGGGAGCGGGAGGGCGTGGTGGCCGCCCGGCGCACGCTGGACATTCGCGGCGGCGTGCTCCAGACGGCCGAGGATGGCGTGCACGTGGCCCGCAAGCGCGCGGGCAACACCTGGCAGGTGAAGCGCAAGGCCGACGAGGTGCTCGAGCGGAGCGACCAGCGGGCCGATCCGGAAGATCACGCGCTGCCCGACATCGTGGCGCTGATCACTCCGGACCAGTTCGGCGTGCTCACGCGGCCCGACAGCGGGGTGGTGGTGCTCAAGGGTCAGGCTGGCTCGGGCAAGACCACGGTGGCCCTGCACCGCATCGCCTACCTCCGCTACCACGACCCGGAGCGGTTCCGCCTGGACCGCATCCTCGTGGTGATGTTCAACAAGGCGCTCCAGACCTACATCCACAAGGCGTTGAGCGACCTGGACATCGAGGGCGTGCAGGTGGCCACCTTCCATGCCTGGGCGAGCCGTATGCTCCGCACCGCGGGGCTGTCGGTGCGGTTCGGCGGCCAGCCTCCTACCGAAGTCACCGCGCTGAAGCAGCATCCCGCGGTCGAGGCGCTGCTTGTGTCGGCGGTGGACCGGCTGGGTCGCAAGCTCGAGGCTTGGCTGCCCGTGCCCAGCGCATTCCGGGAGGCGTGGGAGGCGACGGAGGGCAGCGGCCTGGTGAAGGTGGGGCGGTTCTTCGCCGAGCGCCCGGCGCCGGAGCGTCCGTCCGTGGCGGGGCTGCGCGACAAGGTGTGGCGTCGGCTGCACGACCATGGGCGCGACCTGGCGAGCCTGCTCGACGACGCTGAAGGGGCGCGGAAGGTACTACCGGAGGCGCTGCGGGCGGCCGTGCCCGCTGCTGCCGCCCACCAGGCGCGTCAGCGGGAGGCGGGACTGGTGGACTTCGCCGATGCTGCCCTCCTGCTCCGCATTGGCCAGCTCATCGCCGCTCGGGTGTCGGGCTTCGAGGTGCCCTGGTACCGCACGCTGGCCCACATCGTGGTCGACGAGGCCCAGGACCTGTCGGCGCCGGCGGTGCGGGTGATGCTCGACGCCGCCGACGCCCACCGGTGCATCACCCTGGCCGGCGACCCCGCCCAGACCCTGTACGACGCCGGCGGATTCGGGCTGCTCTCGGGCGGCGGGGCCCAGCTCGACGATGCGCTGCAGCTCGACACGCTGCCCATCGGTCACCGGTCCACCCGGCCGATCATGGAGCTCGCGCTGCGGGCCTCGGGGGCCTCCGATCCGGCCTTGCTCGCGCGCACCCGCCCCGGGCTGCCGGTGGTGTGGCTGCGGGACGACCAGGCGACCCCCGCCGGCGTGGCGGATCAGATCCGCGCCTTCCACGCCCGCCGGCCGAACACGTTGGTGGCGGTGCTCACCCGTACGAAGGGCGAGGCCGACCGGTGGGCCGAGGGGCTCGACGGGCTGCTCGAGCAGGCCGTGCGCCGGGGACACCGCGACGCCTTCGCGTTCGAGCCGGGCACCGTGGTGAGCAATGTGCACCAGGTGAAGGGCCTGGAGTTCGACGGCGTGGTGGTGGTGGAGCCCGGGTCGTATGCCGCCCGGGACCGCAACCTGCTGCACGTGGCCATCACCCGCGCGGCCGACCAGCTGTGGGTGGTCAGCCGCGGGTCGGCGGGCCTGCTCGAGGGCTGACCACGGGCTCGCGCGTCTGGCCTACTTCAGCCCGGTGATCACGCCATCTACCAGGTCGATCCCCACTGCTGCAGGACGGCGGGGCAGGCCCGGCATGCGCATCATCTCGCCGGTGAGGGCCACGAGGAAGCCCGCGCCGGTGTTCAGCTGCACGTCGCGCACGGTGATGTCGAACCCGGTGGGGCGGCCGCGCTTGCTCGGGTCATCCGACAGGGAGTTCTGGGTCTTCGCCATGCAGATCGGCAGGTGGGTGAGGCCGAGGCGCTTCGCCCGGGCGAGCCCGGTCTTGGCCAGCTTGGTGAGCACCACATCGTCGGCGCCGTACACCTTGCGGGCAATCTTGGTGATCTTCACCACCGGGGCGTCGTCGTCGTCGTACATCGGGGTGAACTGCTCCGGGCCGTGCTCGGCGGCCTCCATCACCAGGCGCGCGAGGTCTTCGGCGCCGGCGCCACCGTCGGCGAAGTGCGTGCACAGGCCCACCTTGTGGCCGTTGGCGCGGCACCAGTCCTGGATCACAGCCAGCTCTTCGTCGGTGTCGGTCGCGAACCGGTTGATCGCCACCACGGCCTTGTACCCGAAGGTCTCGGCCGTCTGTAGGTGCCGCGCGAGGTTGACCATGCCCTCGGCGACAGCACCCGGGTTCGCCGCGCCAAGCTCCTTCACGGGCACGCCGCCGTGCATCTTCAGCGCGCGCACGGTGGCCACCACGACCACGGCGTCGGGGCTGAGGCCTGCCTGGCGGCACTTGATGTCGAAGAACTTCTCGGCGCCCAGATCGAACCCGAAGCCCGCCTCGGTCACCACCCAGTCGGCCAGGTGCATCGCCGTCTTTGTGGCGATCACCGAGTTGCAGCCGTGGGCGATGTTCGCGAATGGCCCGCCGTGGACCAGGGCCGGGCAGCCTTCAGTGCTCTGCACCAGGTTGGGCAGCAGGGCGTCGCGCAGGAGCACCGCCATGGAGCCGGTGGCGCCGATGTCCTTCGCGGTGACCGGCTGGCCCGTGCGGTCGAAGCCCACGAGCACCCGGTCCATGCGCGCGCGCAGGTCGTCGCGGTCTTCGGCGAGGCTCAGGATGGCCATCAGCTCGCTGGCCGCGGTGATGTCGAAGCCATCCTCCCGGGTGACCCCGTTCTTCGAGCCCTGCAGGCCGATGATGATCTTGCGCAGGCTGCGGTCGTTCATGTCCATCACCCGCGGCCACTTGATGCGGTCGGGGTGCAGCTCGGGCTCGTGGCGGAAGTGCAGGTGGTTGTCGGTCATCGCCGACAACAGGTTGTGCGCGCTGCTGATCGCGTGCAGGTCGCCGGTGAAGTGCAGGTTGATGTCGGCCATCGGCTCGAGCAGCGAGCGACCGCCGCCGGTGCCGCCGCCCTTCACGCCGAACACGGGGCCCAGGCTGGGCTCGCGGAGCGCCAGACACACCCGCTGGCCGAGCCGCTTGAGGGCCTGGCCGAGGCCGATGGACGTGGTGGTCTTGCCCTCGCCTGCCGGCGTGGGCGTGATGGCGCTGACCAACACGAGCCGTGCCGGGCGGGCGGTGTGGCGGGGGCGGTCCCGCACCTCCAGCTTCACCTTCGCCTTGTCGTGGCCGTAGGGCAGCAAGTCCGCGGGGCTGAGGCCGAGGTCGGCGGCGACCTCGGGGATGGGGCGAAGTGTCGGCACGGGACCTCCAAGCAGGGTGAACCCCGGTAGCCGCCTGCGGTTCGCCGCGCTCGGCCCCCGCGGTGTCGTGTACCCTGCCGTCGGCCGGCCGAATTGACCGCCGGCGCCGCTTGGAGAACCACCATGTCGACCCGCGCAGACCGTCGCAGAGCGTTCCGCCGCCGTTACCCACACGCCATCGGACGGGCAGTGCCCCTGCCGGAAGAGGGCCTCGAAGGCATCAAGCCACGCCGCAGAGTGCGCATCCCACCCGGGCAGGGCAAGGGCAAGTCCGCGGTGGTTGTCGGGGCGGGCGTGGGCGGGCTGTGTGCCGCCTATGAGCTGCTCAAGGCCGGGTTCGAGGTCACGGTGATCGAGGCGCGCGACCGGATCGGGGGCCGGTGCCTCACGTTGCGCTCCGGCGACGTGCTCGAGGAGGACCGCTGGCCGGCCCAGCAGTGCACGTTCAAGAACGAGCCGTATACCACCGGCCAGCAGTACCTCAACGCGGGCCCAGGGCGCATCCCGTCGGGCCACACCCACCTGCTGAAGTACCTGAAGGAGTTCCGCGTAGACCTCGAGGTGTACGTGATGAACACCGGCGCGAACCACACCTACGTGTCGGACGGGTTCGACGGCAAGGCGCAGACCTGGCGCCAGCTCGACAACGACACGCGGGGGCGGCTCGCCGCTGACCTGTACGCCAAGGTGGCCAGCCCCGAGCCCGACACCGAGACCGCGCGGTTGATGGACCTGCTGATCACGTTCGGCGCGCTCGAAGAAGACGGTTCCTACGGGGGATCGAGCCGGTCGGGCTACCTCAAGGCGCCCGGGATCGAGCCTGGCATCATCGCTTCGCCGCTGGAGCTCGAGGTGCTGCTCGACAGCGAGTTCTGGAAGGAGACGAGCTTCTACCAGCCGAACGACTACCTGTGGCAGTCCACGCTGTTCCAGCCGGTGGGCGGGATGGACCGGGTGGCGTTCGCGTTCTACGACAACGTGATCGCGCTCGGCGGCAAGGTGCTCACGAGCAGCCCGGTGACCCGCATCACCCGCGGACCCGGCGGGAAGTGGCGGGTCACCTACACCACCGCCGATGGGGAGCAGACGGTGCGCGCTCACGTCTGCGTGTCGAACGCGCCGATTCCGCTGCTCGATGGGGTGCTGGACGACAGCTCCCTCGATCCGTCGTTCCGTGGCGCACTGAAGGCCGTGTACGACGCGCAGACCGCGCCTGGGGTGCCGGAGGAGGACCGGTTCCTCGCGCCGACCACCAAGGTGGGCTGGCAGGCCGAGCGGGCGCTGTGGCAGGAGCCGGACGCCGAGGAGAACCGCAGCGTGCCGATCTACGGGGGCATCTCGTGGACAGACGCTGAGAACGTCCAGATCTGGTACCCGTCGAGCGACGTGCACGCCCACCTCGGTGTGCTCACCGGTGCGTACAACTTCGACGACATCGCGGTGAAGTGGGGGGACCTGCCTCCGGAGAGTCGGCTGCGGCTGGCCCGGGACGCGGCGGCCGACATCGGCGGGCATGCGTTCGCCGCCGGCCTTGGAGAAGGGGTGGCCATCGCGTGGCAGAACATCCCGTACCTCAAGGGGGGATGGTCGCAGTGGGAGGTGCTCGACCTGGACGTGCATGCGGATGCCGACGGCGCCCAGGACGCCGAGGTGCCCGGCGACACCCGGTCCGCCCGGATGTACAACGCACTGGTGCACGGGTCGAACGGGTTCTTCATCGTTGGCGATCAGCTCTCGGAGCTGCACGGCTGGCAGGAGGGGGCCGTGATCTCAGCGCTGAACGCGGTGCGGCACATCTGTGTGCCGGACTACCGCGCGCCGCGGTTCGCGCGTCTGGCGAACAGCCGACTGTCGGTCGGCGCGCTCTGACGAGGCGGTGGAAAGGGGGGCGGCGGGGCGCGTGCTCCGATCCGCTCGCGCGCGACCATCCCCTTCAGTCGCTTCAGTCGCTTCAGTCGCTTCAGTCGCTTCAGTCGCTTCAGTCGCTTCAGTCGCTTCAGTCGCTTCAGTCGCTTCAGTCGCTTCAGTCGCTTCAGTCGTGCCTGGCGGGCCATCCCGCCACCGCTCGCGACTCGGTCTTCCTGGTCGTCGTGCACGGACATCAGGAGGCCTTGTCGATCACGAAGGCGGTGAGGTCACCGACCGTGTGGAGCTCCCGGAAGGCCGCCAGCGATGGACCGGCCACACACCTGATGCGCCGACGCCGATGGGCACCTACCGGCGTCCCTGGGGTCGCGCGCAGCGAGCCCTGGGCCGCACATCACGGGCAGTCGTACGCCACGTCGTACCGGTTCGCGTCATCCGCCAACACGCCGTCGAGGTCCGTCAACGTGGTCTGTGACCCGATCCACCGGCTGGCGGCGTCGTAGCTGCGCACGGTCTCCACGAGATCGTGCTGGTCGAACGGGTTTGCTGCCTGGTCGAAGGTGGCCGTCTGGTGAACCACCTTGCACTCCGCATCGAACCGGTTGCTCTGCACGCGCTCGAAGGCGCCGTCGAGCCCGTAGTCGTAGCGGGACGTGAGCGACAGGCCCGTGGCCCGATGCAGGTCGTACTCGGCGGTAAACGTGGGGCAGTTCCACAGCGCGGTGTCGGTGCTGTCGTGCTCGGTCCAGGTGACCGCGCACACATAGTCCGGCACCCCGTCGTTCTCGTAGTCGGACTCATACCCGGTCAGCCGGTCGTGCGGTCCGTACACGTAGGTGTCGAGCATGTCCTGCGGGCTGCCGTTCGCGAGCGTGTGGCGGGTCAGGACTTGCCCATCGGGTCGGTAGGTGAACACGAAGTGGGTCCACGGGTCGTCGTCGCCGTTCACCGTGGCGATGTACTCGAGCAGTCGCCCGTCCACATCGAATCGCTGCGTGATCAGGGTGTCCACAACGCCGTCGGCGTCCCAGTCGTCCTCGGTGCGGACGGGGTCGCCATTCGCGTCATGGGTGAGTGTGCCGATCCCGCCTGGGGTGTCGTCGAGGCCATACGCGTAGCTGTACGACCCGACGCAGTCTGCGTAGTTCGGGCGCAGGTCCGGGCACGAGGCGGGCAGGATCGACGTGTCGGTGTCGGTGTCGGTGTCGGTGTCGGTGTCGGTGTCGGTGTCGGTGTCGGTGTCGGTGTCGGTGTCGGTGTCCGCGCTGCCGGTGGGCGTCGTTCCGGCGGTCGCGCCGCTGTCTCCGGAGTCATCGTCCTTCGAGCCCCCGCAGGCGGTGAGCGCGAGAATCAGGGGGCTGGCCCAAAACAAGTTGCGCAGCACCGAGAGGGCTCCAGGGAGTCCAGGGCAAGGAGGATGACAGAGGGGATAGCGTGCTATCCCGATGGAAGACGACGCGGCACCTGGGCTTCCTGGGGCACTCGAATGCAGCAACTGTTTTGGGCCAGTCCCTGAGGTCCAGCGAAGCATGGCGTCCTCCAGTGGGGCGAGCATAGACTGCGGGGTGCCAGCGCCCTCGAACAGCGCACTATCACCTCATGTCGATCGGGATGGCAGCGCGGTTCGGTCGTTCGACGCCGGGAACGGAGGCGGCTGCGTGCCGGGGCGGGCGAGCGGCGAGGCGAGAGCGAGCGCACCCGCGCATGCCTCGATCTCCGTGGACGCGGTGGTGCCGGACGCCGAGGCCTACATCGTGCGCGACCACCCCGAGCTGATCCGCATCCGCATCGAGGGCCACGCCGACGAGCGCGGCGGCGACGACTGCAACCTCGAGCTCTCCCAGGCGCGGGCCGAGTCGGTGCGCACCTACTTGATTGTCGAAGGCGTCGAGGGCCCCCGGTGGTACAGGGCTGGGTGTCCCACGACTGTTGCTACCAGCTGGTTCCCAGCGAGCTCATCGACGCTCCGCGGCCGAACAAGGTCGCGGAGCTGCAGGGTTTGGCCCGCCGCGCGGATCTGTGGCTTCCCATCCGCCAGGTGGAGCACCTCGAAGCGGCCTGGATCGGTGCGATCGATGGCATCTACCAGGGGCGGCGCGTGGCCGAGATGCAGCGCCTCGTGCCGTTGGTGCTGCGTGGCGACCGCGTGATCGACCGCCGCCTCCGCGCGCCCGTGTCACAGGACTTCCTGCGCATCCTCGAGCCGCCCGCCCTCGACCAGGGGCTGGAGCTGCTGAAGAGCCTCCGGCCGTCCAGGCTCGTCGGACTCCCGGATGACCTTGTGCACTCGACGCTGGCGCTGCGGCGGCTCGGCGGCCAGTGCGATCCAGCCACGAGCCGGTGGGTGGTGTACGTGGAGCAGTGAGCGCCGCGTAGTGGGCGCCTACAGCGCGGGCGCCGTCACGGTGCAGGCGTCCAGGTCCACCGCCGTCTGCGCGAACAGCCGCCCATTGATCGTGGCGCCCGTCCGCACGGTCACGGCCTTCTTGGTGAGGACGATTCCCTCGAGGTGGGCGGTGGTGCCGAGATCGACAGCGCCTGCGACCTGCCAGAACACATTGTGGGCCTTGGCGCCGGCGAGTGTGACCCGGGCTCCGCTGCTCATCGTGAGGTCCTGCGCGATCTCGAAGATCCACACGCCGGTGACGCTCCCGCTGAGCGTGGCGTCGGTCGGGATCAGGAGGCCGGAGCTCCATTTGTACACGCCCGGCGCGAGGTCCATCCCGCCGATGTCACCGGCGCCGAGCTCGGTCACATCCGGCGCGCGGCCTGCAGCATCGATGAACGCGAGCTCCATGTCGCCGATGGCCGTGGTCAAGAATGCCGGGGTCGGTGGGGCGTAGTCGGAGGCATACACGTTGCCGGTCACCTGCACCGACGTCGCAAACTGGTCGGACGCGTCCGCGGTCAGCGAGAACCCGGTGATGAACGTGGCGGCGGCGGGGCTCAGTCCGATGTCCCCGGTGATCACCGAGAGGGGAACGCTCGAGATGCCACTCTTCGCCAGGATGGCGAACTCGTTGGCGGTGCCGAGGGACACGGGGCGCGCCGGCCCGGCGGAGTCTCCGGTGGTGAAGCTCCAGGCGTGATCGGCTGCGAGCGGGACGCCGAACGCGCTCATGGCGACCCTCGTGACGGTGGCGGTGTACAGCGTGCCCGCGTCGAACTGCTGTTCGGGCCAGAAGACCGCGGTGGAGTCGGTGGTGATCACCGTGCCCGCAACGTCGACGGCCGGGACTCCCGTGGTGACGGTGAACGCCCCAGCGATGTCGAAGGAGTCGGCATTCATCACCACGCTGAACGTCGCGCTGACGCTCTCGTTGAGCGGGACATCCGCAGCGTCGTCCAGGGGCTGGGTGGACAGGACCGTCGGCGTCGCCGCTGGGGTCGCGGCGGTGTCGATCCCGCTTGCTGAGTCGTCTTTGCCCGCTCCGCCGCAGGCGCCGAGCAGCATGAGGACCAGCAGGGAGCGCGGCGGGGTCGGGAAGTGCGTTGTCATGTTTCGGGTCCTTTGGTGTGCGCGGGCGGGGGATGCCCCGGCACGAAGCCGTCCGACGGTTGGTCGAGACGTGGCGACCAAGGGTCCGCAACATCCGGACCATGATCAACTTGGGCGGAGGAAGGAGATTGAGGGGGGCGTACCGCATCGAATCGGTCGATCGCAGTTACCGCGGTCCATCATTCTGATGGATGTGGTTCCGGGCATGCGCGAGCGGCACCTTCAGTGCGGGCGTCCCTCAGGGCCCAAACCGTTAGGACTTGGCGAAGCCGAGATACCTGGAGAACCCATGTTTGATCACATCGTATTCGGAGTCAGCGACTATGCTGCGAGCAAAGCATTCTTCCTCAAGGCACTCGAACCGATCGGCCTGGCCATGGTCTCGGAAGGACCGCTTGGAATCGAACTCAGCGCAGACGGCAAGTCTTCACTGTGTATCCGAAGAGTCGGGGAACGATCAGGACATCTCCACTTGGCGTTCACGGCCGAGAATCGTGAACAGGTCCAAGCGTTTTATCGCGCAGCACTGGAGGCGGGCGGCGAAGACAATGGAGCGCCCGGACTGCGCCCGATCTACACCGGTCAATACTATGCGGCCTTCGTCATTGGCCCAGACGGTCACAACATCGAGGTTGTTTGCCACGAATCGGAGGCCTGACCCGTCCCGGCAGCCGCGAAGATCGGCCCGGCGGTCCCTGTGCGGTGCGGCGGTGGTCCCGCACATGTGGCCAGATGTCACCGTCGATCGTATCGCTGGTTCTCCCAGGCGTCTTCCTGCAGGCCTTCGCCCTTGACGGGGGTGCCCACATCCTCCGCCTCGGCCTTCGATCCGCGGAACAGCTTCACTCTCAGGACGTGCGTCGGCGTCGGCGTCGTGCCCTTGCAGAGCACCGACCACACCAGCCGTCCGCCCAGCTGGACACCGACGTGTTCGAGCGCCGCCCGGGCGGTCACCGGCGCTGTGCCCAGGGTGGTGGTGGTAGACCCCAACAACACGTCGGGATCCGCGACCCCCACCACCCACCGGTGCCCGGTCGTCTCCGACACCTGAGTGAGGATCTCGTTCACGATGCCCCACACCGTGTCCCGCCGATCCTCGAGGACAACGCTGGAGCCGAGCCCCGGGGCCACCGGCACGTAGTCGCCGCTCGGCGCGCGCACGTGGGTGGGCACGAGGTGCAGGGCGTATCGGGACTCGATGGCGGCGTACCGGGCGCGCTGATCCGCGGCCGTGCCGGCCTCGATCAGGGCAGGGTCGGTGTTGCCGGACGCGTCGGTCACGCTCCAAGGCGCCTCGTACGCGGGCGCTGAACCAGGGGCGACCGTGGCGATTCGGTGGGGCGCGTGCAACCCCGCGCCTGTGTCGGCCTCCCATTGCGGATGAACGCACTCCACCGTGAGCAGCGCGTTCCCATGCTCCCACAGATGCTGGACAGCGCGCTGCAACGCCACCGAATCGGTGATCGCGGCGCGGGTGTGCAGCCCCACGCCGAGGCTTGAGCTGGCCAGGGGTGGGCGGCACGCGGTGACGGCCAACGCGGTGAGCAGGGCTGAGGTCACTGCGCGCGTCGTCATCCCGATCCGCCTGCTCTGCACGGTGAGGAGGACTCTCCGGGGCGTCCCGGCCATCCTACCCGATCGATGGCGCACGGGTCGCACTGTAGACAGACCAGCCCGTGAACAGTAGCTCTGCCGGCTGCCCCGACAGCATCATCGACAACATGGACCAGCTCGGCGTGGCGTGCGGCGCTGGCTCCCGCAAGACCGTGTGCGCCTGCTACCACGCGAGCGCTGGCGTCCTGTCGGCGGCCGCCGCCCGCTCCTGTGCAGCCACGAGCGTCCCGCCAGCGCGGCGAGACCGATCCTCTGCCCACTCATCGGGCCCTCGTCAGCGTGTCCATGAACGCGCCGGCCTCCGGGGTTCGCCAGTCCCGCGGCCCCCCCATCCGCCCCACCACGCGCCCCTCTCGCACCACGAAGGTGTCGGGCAGGCCAGAGACCCGCCACGCCTGTGCAGCCTCACCCGTGGGGTCCCGGACAATGGCTGTCGGCACCTCACCCTCGAAGTACCGCTCGATGAGCGGCCACGGCTCGTCGGTGACCGCAACCAGGGGCACACCAGACGCCTCGGACGCGGCGAGCAGCCCGGGCAGCTCGGTCTGACACGGGGCGCACCAGGTGGCCCAGAAGTGCACCAGGTGCGGCTGGCTCGGTCGGGCCACGGAACCGCCGCCGCGAGTCATCGAGAGCTCCGGCGCAGGCTCATCGAGCGCCTCCACCACAAACGGCGTTGGTGCACGTCTTCCCGCCTCCACCGCGAAGTACACGCCGGCGAGCGCGAGCTGGACCCCGAGGAGCACGCCGACCACCCGAGCCGCCTTCATGTGCGCCTCCGCGCAATCGTGTACAGCACCGGCAGGACCACGAGGGTGAGCAGAGTGGACGAGAACAATCCGCCGATCACCACCGTGGCCAGGGGGCGCTGCACCTCGGCGCCGATCCCGGTGTTCAGCGCCATGGGCACGAACCCGAGCGCCGCCACCAGCCCGGTCATCAGCACGGGGCGGAGCCGCTCGGTGGCCGCCCGCTCCACCGCCTCGCGCACCGGCATGCCGCCATCGAGGTTCCTCCGAATGGCAGACACGAGCACCATGTCGGCGAGCACACTCACCCCCGACAACGCCACGAATCCGATGGCCGCGGAGACACTGAATGGCATGCCGCGAAGCCACAGTGCGGCGATGCCACCGATGGCCGCGAACGGCACTCCGGTGAACACCCGCATCGCGTCGATGGCCCGGCCATAGGTCGCGTAGAGCAGCAGCGCGATGAGCCCCAGCGCGAGGGGCACCACCAGCATCAGCCGGTCCCGGGCCCGCTCATAGTTCTCGAACTGGCCGCCGTAGCGCACGAACCACCCCGCGGGGAGGTCCACCTCGTCGTGCACCCGCTGGCGCACCTCGTCGACGAAGCTGCCGAGATCACGCCCGCGCACGTTCGCCTGCACCACCACCCGGCGTCGGGCCCACTCCCGCTGGATGGTGCTCGGTCCTTCGGTGGTGGTCAGGGTGGCCAATCGCTCCAGCGGGATGCGGTCGCCGGTGGCGCTGGTGACCAGCAATCGCCCAACCCGCTCCGGATCGGTGCGCCACCGCTCGTCGATCCGCACGGCGATGGGGAACCGTCGCTCGCCCTGGACCAGCTGCCCGACGCTCAGTCCGCCCAGGGCCTCCACCGTGCGCAGCACATCGCGGGCGGGCATTCCCTGCCGCGCGATGGCGTCGCGGTCCACCTCGACCCGGAGCACAGGCAGCCCGGTGACCTGCTCCACGCTGATGTCGGCGGACCCGCCCACGTCTTCGAGGATCGCCTCGATCTCCTGTGCTTTCTCGCGCATGCGCTGCAGGTCGTCGCCGAACAGCTTCACGCCGAGATCGGAGCGGATGCCGGCGAGCATCTCATTCACCCGCATCTCGATGGGCTGGGTGAACACGAGGTTCATACCGGGTAATACGGAGAGCTCCTCCTGCATCGCCGCGGTGAGCTCACCTTGGGTCGTGGCCCGGGTCCAGTGGCTCCGCGGCGTGAGGGTGATGAACACGTCGGACAGCTCGATGCCCATGGGGTCGGTCGCCACCTCGGCCGTGCCCGTGCGGGTCCACACCCGCTCGATCTCGTCGGGGAAGGCGTCGAGCAGGGTGCGCTCGATGGCGGTTCCGTACCGGATGGACTCGTCCAGCGACACGCTCGCCAGCCGCACGGTGTTCACGACCACCGCGCCCTCGTTCAGCCGCGGCACGAACTCGGTGCCCAGGCGGGTGGCGAGGAAGGTGGCGTTGAGGAGGAGGAGCACGGCGATGGAGAGCACCAGGGCGGGGGAGGCCAGGGCTCCGGTGAGCACGGGCCGGTACAGCCGCAGCGCCCAGCGCACGGGCCACACCTCACGATGCTCCCCGCGGGCCCGGACGAACAGGCTGGTGAGCACCGGGATCAGCGTGAGGGATGCGAGCATCGAGCCCACCAATGCGGCGATCACGGTGAGCGCCATGGGCTGGAACAGCTTGCCCTCCACGCCCTCCAGCGCGAGCACCGGGAGGAACACGACGAGGATGATCAGCTCGCCATACATCGTGGGCTTGCGCACCTCGAGTGCCGCGTCGCCCACCACCTGGATCGGGTCGTCGTCGGGGCGCTCGGCGAGCCGCCGCACCGCGTTCTCCACCTGCACGATGGAGCTGTCCACGATCAGCCCGAAGTCGAGGGCGCCCAGGCTCATCAGGCTGCCGGAGATCCCGAGGGCGAGCATCCAGTTCGACGCGAACAGGAGCGACAGCGGGATCACGGCGGCCACCACCAAGCCGGCCCGCCAGTTGCCGAGGAAGGTGAACAGCACGCCGACCACGAGCAGCGAGCCCACCAGCAGGTTCTCGCGCACGGTCTCGAGCACCTGGTCCACCAGCTCGGTGCGCCGGTACACCACCTCGGCGCTCATGCCCTCGGGCAGGCTCTCGGCGGCCTCGGTGAGGCGCAGCTCGAGGCGGCGGGTGACCTCGGCGCTGTTCTCGCCGAGCAGCATGAAGCCGAGCCCGAGCACCACCTCGCCCTGTCCATCGGCGGTCACCGCGCCCCGTCGGATGGCGCGTCCATCGCGCACTGTGGCCACGTCGCGCACCCGGGTGGGCACACCATCGCGGGCCGTCACCACCACCTGCTCCACGTCGCGGAGGGTCTGCAGCAGCCCCACGCCCTGAACGAGGGTGGTGCCGCCGGCGCGGTCGATGTTGCCGCCGCCTACGTTGGCGTTGTTCTCCTGGAGTGCGGTGGCGAGCTCGGCCAGGGTGATGCCGTGCTTGTCCAGGTTCCTCGGGTCGACCAGCACCTCCACTCGACGCTCGTCGCCGCCCCAGGTGTTCACCTCGGCGACCCCGGGCACGGAGCGGAGCTGGGGCTCGAGGATCCAGTCCTGCGCGGTGCGCAGCTCGGCGGCGGTGTACCCCTCGCCGCGGACCACGTAGTGGAACACTTCGCCGAGCCCGGTGGCCACAGGCCCGAGCTGCGGACGGTCCACGTTGGCGGGCAGATCCACGGTGCCCAGGCGCTCGGCGACCACCTGGCGGGCCCGCCAGATGTCGGAGCCGTCTTCGAACACCAGGGTCACCTGGGAGAGCCCGAACTTGGAGATCGACCGCACCTCGGCCAGCGCGGGAAGTCCGGAGAGGACCTGCTCGACAGGCCAGGTGATCTGCCGCTCCACCTCCTCCGGCGTGAGCGCTGACGCGGTGGTGTTCACCTGCACCTGCACCGGCGTGGTGTCGGGGAACGCGTCGAGGGGGAGCGCCGACAATGACAACGCGCCGAGCAGGGCGAGCAACAGCCATGCGATCACGATGAGCGGCCGGTGGCGGAGCGACCAGCGGATGATGGCGTCGAAGATCATCGCCTACTCCACGTCGCAGCAGCCGGCGCCGATGCTATCCTTGAGGGTCTCGGTCTTCAGCAGGAAGCTCCCGGTGGTGACCACGAGATCACCCGCCTTGATCGCACCCGATACGCGCACGGTGCCGCCGGAGCGCGCCACCACCCGCACCCGCCGACCCACGAAGGTGTCGGCGGACTGGCGCACGAACACCAGGGCCAC
>JBLFXJ010000027.1:0-39181 GCA_047609825.1 Myxococcota bacterium | reverse complement strand
CCGGAGCCACCTCGCCCCCCGATGGTGCGGTCCTCGCAGGACTGGGCGGCTGTCTGGCCTGTCACACGGCGCGGGATGGCGACCCCGGGGCCGGTGGGCATGCCATCGAGACCGAGTTCGGGACCTTCTACGGCACGAACATTACGCCCGACCCCGAGCGTGGAATCGGGCGGTGGACGTTCGACGACTTCGAGCGCGCCATGCGCCACGGGCGCTCCCCCGGCGGCGCTCCCTACTGGCCGGCGTTCCCGTGGCCATCATTCTCCCAGCTCACCGACGTCGACCTGCACCTGCTGTGGGACTGGCTCGGCACGCTCCCTCCCTCCTCGCGCGCCAACACGCCACACGCGCTGGAGCGCGGCTACCGCGGACGTGGCAAGGCTGGGCTGTGGCGGACGTTCGTACACCGGCCCCGCCAGGTGCTGCCACACGACCCGGAGTGGTCGGATTCCGCCCGCCGCGGCGCGTACCTCGTGCACACGATCGGCCACTGTGGCGGCTGCCACACGCCCCGCACGCGGCTCGGCCGACAGGACGCCCGACACCCCTTCGCCGGCTCAGACGCGCCCCCCCACGGCGCCCCGAACCTCACGCCGCATCCGGACGGTCTCGCCGAGTGGAGCGAGGGCGACTGGGAGACCTTCTTCGAGCTGGGCATGCTCCCCGACGGCGACTTCGCGGGTTCGGGCATGGGTCGCGTCGTGAGCGAGGGCACGGCGCTCCTGTCAGACGCCGACCGCGCCGCGATCATCACCTACCTCACCCAGCTCGCCCCCCTCCCTACGGCGGAGTGAGGCGCCACTGCGCGGCCCCGCAGGTCCGACCTGGATAGGCCAGGTCCACCGCATCGGAGGCCCTATGAAGATCCGCGAGCTGATGACCCCGTGGCCCCACACCATCACGTCGGAGGCCACCCTGGGCGACGCCGTGACGATCATGAAGACCCACAGCATCCGCCACCTCCCGGTCACCGACGGCGACGACGTGGTCGGCATCATCTCCGACCGCGACCTGCAGATGGCCCTGGGCCCGGACGCCATCAACCTCAACGTCGACCTGCTCGACCCTCGTCAGGCCAGTGGGTCGGTCGACTGGTTCATGACTCAGGGCGAGCTGCAGACCGTGAACGGCGACGACGACGTGACGGTGGCCTGCCAGGCCTTCCTCACCCACAAGGTCGGTGCCTTGCCGGTGTACGACGGCGCTGATCTGGTCGGCATCATCAGCGTGCTCGACATCGTTCGCGCCGCCGAGTCGCTGTTCGCCGCGCGCTGACCCTCAGGACAGCTCTGCCACCAGGCCCTGCATGCTGTCGCGGGCATCTCCGAGCAGCATGTGGGTGTTGTCGTTGAAGAACAGCGGGTTCTGCACGCCAGCATAGCCTGACCCCAGGCTGCGCTTGAGCACGACCACAGCGCCGGCATTCCAAACCTGGATCACCGGCATTCCGTAGATCGGACTCCCCTCATCCGTCTCAGCGGACGGGTTGACCACGTCGTTGGCGCCGATGACCAGGACCAGGTCCGTCGCGCCGCACTCGTGGTTCACTTCGTCCATCTCGAACACGATGTCGTAGGGCACTCCGGCCTCGGCGAGCAACACGTTCATGTGTCCCGGAAGACGGCCGGCGACCGGATGGATCACGAACCGGACGTTCACGTCCCGGCTCCGGAGCAGCTTGGAGAAGTCCTGCACCAGGTGTTGCGCACGGGCGACCGCCATGCCGTACCCCGGAACGATGAACACGGTCTTCGCGTCCTTCGCAAGCTGACCGACCTCACTGATATTGGTGATGGTCGCGTCGCCCTGAGGGGCGCTGACCGTGGTTGAGCGCTTCGCGTCTCCGGTGCCGAACCCGCCGAACACCACGTTCCAGATGCTGCGATTCATGGCGCGACACATGATGTAGGACAGGATTGCGCCGCTGGAGCCCACCAGCGCACCCGTGACGATCAACAGGTCATTCCCAAGCATGAACCCAGCGGATGCGGCCGCCCAACCCGAGTAGCTGTTCAGCAGCGACACCACGACGGGCATGTCGGCGCCGCCGATGGCCAGCACCAGGTGAACACCGAGCAGCGACGCCACCGCCGTCATGCCCAGGAGCAGCCCGATCCCGAGAGTGGTGACGTGGCCGCCGGCCATCGTGTCCAGCAGGAACGGCACCATGCCACCGACGATCAGCAGCGCCAGCACGGCATTCAGCAAGTGGCGACCCGGCAACAGCAGGGGCGTGCCACCCAGGGTGCCGCGCAGCTTCGCCCACGCGATGATCGAGCCCGTGAACGTGATCGCGCCGATGGCGACGCCGAGCCAGACCTCGACCAGGTGCACGGCGAGCTCGGCGCCGTCCAGCGCGTGCAGGCCCAAGTAGGACGAGACCCCGACCAGCACGGCCGCGAGGCCGACGAAGGAGTGCAGGATCGCGACGAGCTCGGGCATGGCCGTCATCGCCACCCGCTTCGCGAGCACAGCACCGATCAGCCCGCCGGCCACGATGGCGCCGGCCGCCAGGGCCCAGGCATTCACCTGGGGGTGGGCGAAGGTGGCCACGCTCGCGATCGCCATCCCGATGATGCCGTACATGTTGCCAGCGCGGGCCGTCTCCTGGCGGGAGAGACCGCCGAGCGACAGGATGAACAAGATCGCCGCTGCCAGGTAGGCGACGGTCAGCAGATTCACCGACATCATCCCTCCCTCCGGAACATACCGAGCATGCGGTGGGTGACGAGGAACCCGCCTACGACGTTGATGCTGGCGACGAAGATGGCGACCAGCCCGAGGGCTGCCCCAACGTCCAGAGCGCCGGTCCCAGCTTGGATGAGCCCGCCGACGACGATGATGCCGCTGATCGCGTTGGTGACGCTCATCAGCGGGGTGTGCAGGGCAGGAGTGACGCTCCACACCACCTGCCAACCGACGAAGCAGGCCAGCACGAACACGGTGAAGTGCTGGATGAACTCAGTGGGCGCGAACATACCTACGACGCCGAGGATTGCGGCCCCCACGAGGCCAGTGACCGGCCCAACACCAGCGCCACCGCTGGAGTGGCCATGCCCCCCGGGCTTGGCCACCGCGACGGGCGCAGGAGGCAGCTTCGGCGCCGCCTCGACCTGCGCTTGAGCGCCCGCAGGCGCGGGGGGTGGCTCGGGATCCGGCGGCGGGGGCCAGGTGACGGCACCGTCGCGCACACAGACGGACTTGCGAACCACCTCGTCGGAGGGGTCGAGGGCGAACGCCTCTCCACCGCCCAGGTCGCGGAGCAGGTTCACCAGGTTCTGGCCGAAGAACTGACTCGCATGCGTGGGGAGGTGGCTCGTGAGGTCCATCAACCCGATGATGGTGACCCCGTCGACAACCACAACCTGGCCCGGGACGGTGGCCTCGCAGTTACCCCCCTGGCGGGCGGCGAGATCGACGACGACCGAGCCCGGCGACATGGACGCCACCATCTCCGACGTGATCAGGACGGGAGCGCGGCGGCCCGGGATCAGGGCCGTGGTGATGATGATGTCGACCTCGGCCGCCTGTGCTGCGAACAGCGCCATCTCAGCGGCGATGAACTCATCGCTCATCAGCTTCGCGTAGCCGCCGCCTCCGTCTCCCGACTCCTCGAAGTCGAGCATGAGGAAGTCGGCCCCGAGGCTCTCCACCTGCTCCTTGGCGGCCGGCCGCACGTCGAAGGCACGCACCACGGCGCCGAGCGAGCGCGCCGCGGCGATGGCGGCGAGGCCGGCGACCCCAGCACCGATGACCAGCACCTTGGCCGGCGGGGACTTGCCGGCGGCGGTGATCTGGCCGGCGAAGAACCGCCCGAACCGATTCGCGGCTTCGATCACCGCGCGGTAGCCGGCGATATTCGCCATGGACGACAAGACATCGTACGCCTGCGCCCGGGTGATCCGCGGAATCTTGTCGAGCGCCAGGGCCGAGACGCCGCGATCGGCCAGGGCCTGCAGGCGATCGCCGTCCACGTCCGGGTAGAGCAGCGAGATCACCGTTGTGCCAGGCGTGAGGTGGGCGATCTCATCGGGTGAGGGCGGCTCCACCTTGAGCAGCAGATCGGCCGCGACGAACACCGCGTTGCTGCTCTCGATCAACGCAGCGCCGGCCTCGACGTACTGGGCATCGGGCAGATCCGCGGCCTTGCCGGCCCCGGCTTGCACCTGGACCTCGAAGCCGAGCGCGATCAGACGCCTCACCGTGTCGGGCGTAGCGGCCACACGCCGCTCACCCGGGCCGCTCTCTCTCGGTACGCCGACGATCATCCGTCCCTCGCATCTGGGCGCGACCTTTATGCCAGATCGCGGACTCTCACAGGCCGAAGCCGCGCGCCGTGGACGGATCCATCGGTTCTCACCGGCCAACGGCGCGGGAACTGTCGCCCGGGGCTGACTGCGGCTGCGCGCAGCCACGGAACATCCTCGCCGCGGATCCATGCCGCCACGGCCTCCCCTGCCGCCACGCAGCACGTCACGCCGAACCCACCCAGGCCCGTCGCCCACGCGAGCCCCACGAGATCCGGATCGGGCCCGAGCACGGGCCGTCGGTCCGGTGCGAACGTGCGCAGACCTGTCCAGCCACCCCGCAGCTCGGCGTCGGCCAGGGCCGGCAGGTGGCGCGCGAGCTTGTCCACCGCGAGCGCCGCGTGTTCCACCTCGACAGGTCCACGGGAGCCGGGCCCGGGTTGCACGGACGCCTCGATCTCGTCGCACCCCGACACGAGCCAGCCGCCCGATTCGGGCCGGGCGTACACGCCCACGTCATCCAACCAAGTCCACGGATGTGCACGATCCGACAGCGCATGCGGCGCGGTCTGGATCAGGGTGCGGCGCAGTGGGATCAGGGGGCGGTCCAGGCCCTCTGCCGCCGCCAGACCTGCGCTCCAGGCTCCCGTGGCGAACACGACCTGGTCGGTGTGGATCGTCCCGACCGAGGTGCGCACCCCTTCCACGCGCCCACCGCGCACCACCAGGCCCTCCACCCGGACCCGCTGCTGGATGCGCCCGTTGTGCCTCCGGATCACCCGTGTGAACCCTGACAACAGTGCGTGCGGGTCCGCCACCCGCTCGTCGGGCAGCCACCACGCCGCCGAGAGCCGAGCACCGCGCGTCGCCGGTGCCACGTCGGCGGGTCGATCGCAGGCCTCCACCCGAACGCCCGCCGCGCGGAGGTGCGCGACCGCGTCGTTGAGGTGGGTCGGGTCGAGCACCAGGCCGATCAACGCCCCCGACACCCGCGAGGCGTGCTCGAAGCCCGGCGGCGGATCGGCGAGCCAGGCCGCCGACCGGAGGGCGAGCGCGCGCTCGTGTGGATCCTCGCCGAGGCGCCGCACCATGCCGGCGTTCTGCGACGACGCCTCTGCGCCCGCCTGCGATCCTTGGTCCAGCACCAGCACCCGCCGGTCCTTCGCCGCGAACGACGCGACCGACAGGCCCGCGAGCCCGGATCCGACGATGACGAGGTCGACCGCGTCCACCCAAGTCCCCCCGCCCACACCACCTAGCCGCGCGCGGCCCACCGATCGATGTCGGGAATCGTGCGACCGCATGGAATGCCACGGCCCATCACCCGTACTGACAAGACACATGACATCGGAGCCAACAATGACGCGGATCGACTGGTTGGGGGTTGCCTTCATCGCCATGGGCGTGCTGCTCGGGGCCACGCTGTTCCCCATCGCCGCGATGCTCGGTTTGCTGCCGCTGCTCGACCCCGCAGAGCCCGCCTGGCCATTCCTGCTCGCCAGCCTGTTCACCGCAGCGCTCGGGGCGGTGTGCGGCGCTGGCTACGTCGCCACCGGTGTCGGGCTCGGCGCCCGGATGTGGTGGGCACGAATCGCCGCCCTGGTGCTGGGCGCCCTGTCCCTGCAGAGCGCCCCGTTCGGTACCGCTCTAGGCGCGTTCAGCCTGTTCACACTGCTCGATGGCGAGACCGCGCGCGAGTTCACCTGAGCGGTTCGTGGGCTCCGCGTATGATGCAGCGATGTCGTACCACCTCTCGCTGAGTCTCTCTCGCGAGCTGTGGGAGGAGCTGCTCCGCGCAGCCCTTCCCATCCGCCTCGCTGGCACGTCGTTCGATCTCGCCCGCGACGTTCGCGCCGGGCTGAAACAGCTCGGGGTGCGCCAGGCGGTCGCAGGGCTGCTCGACGACCGTCAGCCTCCGCCCGTGCTCAAGCGGGCACGGGATCGGGCCGTGGCCCGGTGGCACGACTACCGACCAGTGGTGTACCGGCGGGTGAATCAGCTGGTGTCGATCAAGGGCACCTGGCATGTCGAGCTCGACGACATGGGCACTCAGCTGACCTACAGGGCCCAGGAGGTGCACGCCGATGCCTTTGTGAAGGGCGTCGCCGAGGGCGTGATCCACCTCCTGCGCGAGAACGTCGAAATCCCTTTCCGAATCGAGCGTCGACTCGGGGCGAGCGTGTCACTCGCTGACATCCGGTACGATCCTGGACACAAGGCCGTGATCGGGTCGCTGCAGGACCTCGGCGTGTACATCGGCGACAACACGGTCCTCCAGCTGCTGGCGCGACTCGCCGAGTACGGCCTCGAGCAGCAGCTCCCGCGGGTGAACCCGGTCCCGATCCTCCGTCGCGAGCAGGTCGACGAGATGGTCGGCGGCCTGGGCGGGCCGCTGAAGATGAAGATGGGGGTCGAGGACCTGGCCCTCGTCATCACGGAGGGCGAGCTCACCTTGAACGTCCGGTTTGGCTTCACCCGTGCCCAGCTGACCGACCGAGAGCAGGACCTTCCGTGATCCGGCGGGGCGCGCAGGCGGTGATCGCGACGCTGGTGGGCTGCGCTCCCAGCCCCGAGCTCCCCGCCGACGCCCCCACCGATGGCACCCGCGTGACGCCGGCGTTCGTCGAGTTCGACCGATGGACCGACTACCTGCCCCTGATGCTGGCTCATGACGCTGAGTGCCGGTTCCTCGACCCCCTCATCGAGGACGACTCCACCACCTGGCCCCCGATCCAGACGTTCTGGGTGATCTACGACGAAGCGTCCGACGTGAAGGACGACGCGATCGTGCACGACACGTTCTTCGTCGGCGACCGGGTCACAACGGACGACTTCGGACGACGGGCCGGCAAGCGACCGCTCGGGTTCAAGTTTCTGCCCACCCTCCAGCGGAGCTTCCTGCCCATCGAGCACACCCGGGTGCGGGAGGGCCGACGCCGTGTAGAGGCCACGTTCGGAGGGCCCATCCACGCCACTGTGGCCGTCCAGGCCGTGCCGCTCGACGACGGCACCTGCGACGTGTACACCGAGTATTGTCGCGGCGATTGCGGGGGCGACTGGCGCCACCTGCGAAGTATCTTTCTCGAGCTCGGTGCCTTCTACGCCGTGCTCGACGTGCGCTTCCGAGACTGACACCGAGGGGAATCCGAACCATGCCGACCGACGACGAGCTCCGGGCGGAGCTGACCTTCCTTGGACTCGACGAGCGCAGCTTCCGGGCGATCGCCCTGCTGCCCCTGCTCGAGGTCGCGTGGGCGGACCGGGCGATCCAGGAAGAGGAGAAGCAGAAGATCATCGAGGTCGCTCGCGGCCACAAGCTCCTCACCCGCACCGGCGCCACCGTGCTCAAGAACTGGCTGAGCAAGCGACCGTCGGCCGGGACCTTCAAGCGCGGGCGCGAGCTGCTGGTCGCGTTGGCCCATCACGACGGCACGGTCGGTCGTGACATGCCGCCCGAGGCTCTCGACACCGTGCTCGAGCTGTGCGCCCACGTCGCCGAGTCTGCGGGCGGGCTGTTCGGCGTGTTCTGGACCGTGTCCGGCGCCGAGCGCGCCGCCATCCAAGAGATCTCGAAGACGATCGACGAAGGGTCGGCCAAGCACCAGAATCCCACACGGGGCATCGTGGGCCGAACGATCTCCATGGACTGGCGCGAGCTGATGGCCGAGCTCGACGAGTGACGGCGTGGCTGAGGCCCACGGTGGATCCCCTCTCCGCGTCGGATTAGGCGCCGCGCCATCCTACGAGTGGAGGCTCCCATGGCCATCGAGCGCACCCTGTCCATCATCAAGCCAGATGCCACCGGCGACAACAATGTCGGCAAGATCGTCGCCCGCTTCGAGGCCGAAGGCCTGAAGATCGCCGGCATCCGCAAGGTGCACCTTTCGAAGCCGGAGGCGGAGGGCTTCTACGCGGTGCACGCCGCGCGTCCCTTCTTCGGTGAGCTCGTCGAGTTCATGACCAGTGGCCCGGCCGTGGTCATTGTGCTCGAGGGCGAGAACGCGGTCCTTCGCAACCGCGAGATCATGGGCGCCACCAACCCGGCCGATGCCGCGGACAACACGCTGCGCAAGCTGTACGCGCGCTCCATCGGCGAGAACGCCGTGCACGGCTCCGACAGCGTCGAGAACGCCGCCATCGAGTGCGCCTACTTCTTCCGCAGCACCGAGCTGTTCTGATGCACTGCCAGCGGCGCCGCACATGACGCCGGATGACCGCTGGCTCGAGTGGCGCCGCTTCCGCTCCGCCCTCGCGGGGCGTGAGCTTCCCTGTGCCGTGGTGGATCTCGACGCACTCGAGGCGAACCTGGCCACCATGCTCGCCCGCGTGTCGCCGGGGCTCCGGCTCCGCATCGCGACCAAGTCGGTGCGCGTGCCCGCCTTGCTCGCACATGTTGCGCGCATCGGCGGGGAGCGCATCGGCGGCTGGCTGGCGTACTCGTCGGCGGAGGCCGAGCTGCTGGTCGCCGAGGGACTGGACGACATCCTGGTCGCCTACCCGGTCATCTCTCGGCCCGAGGCCGAGCGGATCGCGCGCCTCAACGCTGGGGGGAGCCGGGTCGTGGCGATGGTGGACTGCGCCGCCCATGTGGACGCCCTCGCCGACGCCGCGACCGAGGTGGATGCGGTCGTGCCTGTGTGCATCGACATCGACGTGTCGCTCCGCCCGGTGCCAGGCCTGCACCTGGGCGTGCGCCGGTCCCCGATCCGCACCGCCTCCGCCGCGCGGCGACTCGCCGGGATCATCGCCGAAGCCCCGGCCGTCGAGTTGGTCGGAGTGATGGCGTACGAGGCCCAGGTGGCGGGCCTGCCCGACCAGCACTCCACGCCCGTGCACACCCGCGCGGTGCAGTGGATCAAGACGCGGTCGGTCTCCCTCGCCGCCCGGCGCCGCGCCGAGGTGGTGCAGGCGCTGCGGTCCGACGGCCACACCCTCACGTTCGTGAACGGCGGCGGCACCGGCTCCCTCCGCACCACATCCGCCGATCCGTCGGTGACCGAGATTGCCGCGGGCTCGGGCCTGTACGCACCGCATCTGTTCGACGGCTACACCGATCTGCCGCTCATCCCCGCCGCGTTCTTCGCGCTCCAGATCGTCCGCCAGCCCGACCCGCGCGTCGTGACCTGCGCGGGCGGCGGGTACATCGCATCTGGCGGCGCAGGGCCCGACCGGCTCCCTGTAGTGTACGCCCCCGACGGATTGGCGCCGCTCGCCATGGAGGGCTTCGGTGAGGTGCAGACTCCGCTTCGATGGACCGGGCGCGGCCTGCCCCCCACCATCGGCATGCCGGTGATCTGCCGCCACGCGAAGGCCGGCGAGCTCATGGAGCGGTTCGATCGGGTGCTGTGGCTCCGGGGCGACCACATCGTGGACGAAACCGCGACGTATCGCGGTCTCGGCGGCTGTTACCTGTAGCCACCGGAGGTCGCATGGTCAGCTGCCTTCTCCTGTTGGTGCTCGGCTGTCAGACCGCGCCCGAGGAGACTCCCCGCACCGAGTCGTGCGGGTCCAATGTCGACGAAGACGAAGACGGCCTCGTCGACTGCGAGGATCCGGACTGCGCCGAGATCTGCACCGAAGACTGCACGGACGGGCTCGACAACGACCTCGACGGCCTCCGCGACTGCGCGGACCCGGACTGCGACGGGCGCTGCGTCGAGGACTGCACCGACGGCCGGGACAACGACGGCGACGTGTATATCGACTGCGATGACGCCGACTGCATCGGACTGTGCCCCGAAGACTGCGACAATGGCGAAGACGATGACGGCGACGGGCTGTTCGACTGCGACGACGCCGACTGCCATGGCGATGAGTGCTCCGAGAGCTGCGCCAACGGCCTCGACGAAGACGCCGACGGCCTCGTCGACTGCCTCGATCCCGACTGCGATGGGCAGTGTCCGGAGGACTGTTTCGACGAGCGGGACAACGACGGCGATGGCGACATCGACTGCGACGACGCGGACTGCAACATCCGCACATGTCCCGAGCAATGCCTCAACGGCCGCGACGATGACGACGACGGCCTGCAGGACTGCGACGACCCGAACTGCATCGACGACTGCGACGCCGACCGCGACGGCAGCCGCAATCCCGAGCACGGCGGCGGCGACTGCGACGACACCGACCCCGCGTCGTACCCAGGCGCGTTGGACATCTGCGAGGACGGCACCGACCAGGACTGCGACGGCTTCGACCGCACCTGCTTCCCTCGCAACTGCCAGGCGGCATGGGACGCGGGCGAGAGGGAGAGCGGCCCTTACACCCTCGATCTGCTCGGGGACGGCAGCCGGCAGTTCGACGTGTGGTGCGACATGGACGACGGCGGCTGGACCCCGGTGCTGGTGAAGAACTCAGTCCACAGTGACCCCATGTTCGACGACGGGATCTATGCGTTCGGGGTGGAGTGGAGCTTCACCGACCGCCTGGCCGCCGACCCCGCTCGGTCCTCCGACGGCGACGAGCGCACCCCGATGATCGCGTGGCTCGAGATCAACGCACTGCGGTTCGACCACCTCCGACTCACGGCGTGGTCCGACGGCCGGCGCACCTACACCAGCGACGCCATCTCCCGGGACGAGCTGAACGTGCGCTTCGGACAATCCGGATACTACCTCTGGAACGCGCCAGCCGACCCACCGCGGGGCGACGGCATGACCTACACCTGGTGCGCCGGAGATGCGGCGTTCACCGATGACGGCATGGGCCAGTTCAACCAACCCGATGGCGCCCCCGAAGACTGCAAGGGCCACACGGATCTGGGCGGCGGCTGGGACTTCTCCATGTCAGTGTCGCCAGAGCAGGGGCTCACGCTCACCGGCGGCGGTGACGTGCTCGGCGCGATGACCGGCGCGTGGCAGTCCGAGTGGGTGCTGTACCCGGCCCCCGGCGCGGCCCAGGCCATCTGGGTCCGATGATGCACGAGGGCTGGCTCTCAGGGCATCGGGGGACGCCGATCTTCTACCGGTGGGCAATGCCAGACTGCCCGGCTCGGGCGATCCTCCTCCTCCTCCACGGCTACAGCGAGCACTCAGCACGCCACCACGCCTTCCTGCGGCACATGCTCGACGCCGGCTTCGCGGTGTTCGCCCCCGACCACAGGGGCCACGGGCGGACCGGGCCGGTGCCCGGACTGATCACCGACATGGACGAGGTGATCGCCGACGTGGGCCACCTCCATCGGCGGGCGCTGGAGCGGGTCGCCGGCCAGCCGGTGTTCCTGCTCGGCCACTCGATGGGCGGGCTGATCGCGCTCCGCTACACCCAGCTGCATGGCGAGCGCCTGCGCGGACTGATCGTGAACGGTCCGGGCATCGAGGTGCCGAAGTCCATTCCGCGCCCCGTGATCGCCGCCTCCAAGGTGGTGAGCCGATGGGCGCCTGGCCTGTGGGTGCAGCGGTTCTACGAGCCGGGTCGCGGGCACTCCGACGCCGAGCAGCAGCAACAGGACGCCGACGACCCGCTGATCTACAAGGGGTGGATCCGCGCTGGCACAGGCACCACGGTGCACGCCACCATCAAGCGCACGGTCGCCGAGCTCGATCGCATCCGGTTGCCCGTGCTCGCGACCGTGGGCAGCGAAGACCGCACGGTGTCGGTGACCACCTCGGACACGGTGATTCGCGGGGTAGGCTCCACCGACACGACGCACCACGTATTCACCGGCCTCAGCCATGAGGTGTACCTCGAGCCGCGCCGCGCCGAGGTGTTCGCCGTGTGGCGCGCCTGGATGGAGGAACGCTTGTGATCATCCTGGTCCTGCTCGCTTGTGGCGGTGCCCCCCCCGCACCCGCACCGGTCGACGCTCCGGAAGCACCGGCGGCATCTGGCCCAGCGGTCACGCCCGGCCCCAGTCACGATCCTTCGGGGGCGCTGATACTGCGCATGCGGGCAGACACGGTCCAGGTCGGCGAGATGCTCGTCGAGGGCATGCCCGGACCCGATCCGGCCGGCGTGGTGGACGTGCTGGTCGACACGGTCCGCGACGCCGGCGTCACCGACGTGATCCTCGACGCCCCGCCCACCGCCCGGTGGCTCGCTGTGCGCCAGGTCGCGGAATCGGTGAAGGAAGGGGGCGTCAACCGGATCCGGTGGCGGCTCGGCGACCGCACGGTCGGCCCCACCGATCTGAACGCCCGGTCGAGCGGCAGCCTGGCCGGCGTGTGCCGGGGCGAGCGGATGCAGGTCACCGGCGTGGACCACAGATACACCCTCAACCTCGAGGCCAGCGTCGAGGAGTCGTGGGTGCGCGGCTCCGTCCGGTTCCGTCCCATCGTGGACGGCGCTCCGATGGAGGGTCTGGACCCTGCCTGCTGGTCCTCCTTCCCGTGTGCTGGGCTCCTGGCCGGGGCGGAGTCGGTGGCCGCATGCGACACGGCCAGATCCACGGGCGACACAGGCGTGCGCACCGTGGCGATCGGCGGCGCCAACGGCTGTCTCGCACCCCTGTGGAAGGGCACCCGCCCGACCTCGTGGGATGTGGGCGGCGCACTGGCCGGGCTCGGCGCCACGAACCACGAGGTGCAGCTGGTGCCCGAGGCGCGGGTGACCTGGGATGTGGTGCACGCCACCCTGGTGAGCCTCGATGAGACGGTGGGTCTGCCCTACGTCCCACTGAGCCTCCTCCAAGGCAACGACGGCCCGCCCCTATGCGACGCACCCGTCCGATCCGTCAGCGATCTGGATCGCGCGACCGGCACCTGGGTGGGCACCCAGCTCGCCGCAGCCGACCGGCCCTGACCACGAGCCCGATCGACTTCACCCCACCGACCCCGCACCGGCCCCCAGGCCCGTGCCCCCTCCGCCGGAGGCCCCTGTGACCGACAACCGCTCGCTGGCGCTCGCCTGGATCAGCGATGACCCCGACCCCGAGACCCGCGCCGCCGCCACGGCGATGCTGGACGACTCCGCCGCTCTGTCCGAGCACTTCGGCGCGCGCCTGAGCTTCGGCACGGCCGGGCTTCGGGGCGCCTTGGGGCCGGGGCCGAACCGCATGAACCGCGCCTGGGTGCGCCGGGTGTCCGCCGGACTCGCCGCTCACCTGATCGAGGCGCACGGCGGCGGCACGGTGGTCGTCGGCTACGACGCCCGCCGGAACAGCACGGTGTTCGCCGAGGACACCGCGAGAGTGCTGGCGGGTGCCGGGCTCACCGTGCGGCTGTTCGACGGGATCTGCCCCACGCCGGAGCTCGCGCACGCTGTCGTGTTCCACGGAGCGGTGGCCGGGGTGATGGTCACGGCCAGCCACAACCCACCGCAGGACAACGGCTACAAAGTGTATGCGGACTCGGGCGCCCAGATCGTCCCGCCGACGGATGCCCGAATCGCTGACGGCATCCCCGAGAGCCTCGCGGCCGTCGCGGTGCCTGCGCTGGCGGACCTCCGGGCCGAAGGGCGGGTGTCGCCACCGGACCCGGCCGCAGGTGAGGCATGGCTCTCCGGCGCGTTGGCGCTGCGCGTCCACACTGGCGCCACAATCCCGGTGGTGTACACGCCGATGCACGGCGTTGGCCGGGACCGCACTGTGGAGCTGCTCGCCCGGGCCGGCCATCATGACGTGGCCGTCGTGCCCGAACAGGGCGAGCCCGACGGCACCTTCCCGACGGTGAGCTTCCCGAATCCTGAAGAGCCTGGCGCGCTGGACCTCGCGATCGCACACGCTGAGCGGGTCGGGGCGTCGCTGATCATCGCCAACGACCCGGACGCCGATCGCCTCGCTGTCGCCCTCCCCCACGCGGGCCGATGGATCCGGCTCACGGGGAACGAGGTCGGGGTGCTGCTCGCGGAGGACCTGCTGGCCCACGGGCCGAAGGACAAGCCGCGGATGGTGGCCACCACCATCGTGTCCACGAGCTTGCTCGCCCGGATCGCAGCAGTGCACGGGGCCCACTACGCCGAGACCCTGACCGGGTTCAAGTGGATCGGGCTCGAGGCCATCGCGTTCGACGCCGCCGGCGGGCAGTTCGTGCTCGGGTTCGAGGAGGCCATCGGCTACTCCGCCGGGTCTCTCGTGCGGGACAAGGACGGGATCAGCACGGCACTCCTCCTGGTAGACTTGGCCGCACACCTGGCTTCTCGCGGACAGACCCTGCTCGACGCGCTCGAGGACCTGGCCCGTCGGTTCGGTGTACATGCCACGCGACAGCGGAGCGTGCGCCTGCCCGGGGCCGCTGGCGCTGCGACCATCCGAGCGGCGATGGACGCCCTGCGCGCCAGCCCGCCCGACACCTTCGATGGGGTGGCCGTCGTCCGGCACCGGGACCTGCTGGAGGGGGTCGCAGTGGACCGGGTGGCAGACACGCGCACCCCGCTCACGCTGCCACCGTCAAACGTGCTCGGGTACGAGCTCGAAGACGGGCGCACCCTGCTCGTGCGACCCAGCGGCACCGAGCCGAAGCTGAAGTTCTATGCCGAGGCCCGAGAGGCGCTGGGAGCCGGGGGATCGAACGCCGCCGCGGAGGTAGCGGCTGCCGCCGCTGATCGGCTGCTCGACGCGGTGAGCTCCCTGACCGGCCTCGGCTAGTCGACAGCGTTAGGATCGAACGCGCACCGCACGCCTGAGCCGCCATAGGCGAACTCGGGGGCGTGGTACACGCGATGTTGGGCGCGCGGCTCCGCACAGGACCCGATGCCGCCCCCGCGCATCGAGCGGAACTCGCGGTCCGCGGGAACTGGAGCGGTTCCGTCCCTGGGGTGGTAAAGGTAGCTGTCCACGTGCCAGTCCTCGACCCACTCGATGGCGTTGCCGATCAGGTCGCACAGCCCCTGCTCGGAGGTCCCTGCCGGGTAGCCGCAGGGCGGACCCGGGAGGGTGAACCCGTCGCACCGCGCACCGCAGCCAAGTCGGGCCACGGCGCAGTCCGCCGGCAGGGGCCCCCACGGCGCTGAGACCTCATGCCCGCGATTAGTCGCCGCGAACTCCCATTCTGCGGCGGTAGGCAGGCGCCCCCCGAGCCAGGCGCACACGTCGCGGGCCATGAACCAGTCGAGGCAGCCCACGGCGTCGCCCGGGTCTTGGCCGCCGCACAGTCCACCGGGCAACCGGGCAGGACATGCACCCGCCGCAGCACATGCGTCGTACCGGTCTACGGTCACCTCGGTGTGCATCAGCTGGAAGGTGCCTACATCGACCGGAATCTCGGGCCACTCGAGCCACCCACCCTCCCCCTCCGGGCTCCCCATCCACAGCCGCCCGGTGCACAGGGTCACCCGACACAGCCCGCCACTGCAGTCGAATCCACAACTGCAGGCCGGATCTTCGGGCGCGGGGCCGGTCGGCTTGACCACGAGGGTCTCGGTCACCGTGCGCACCGGCTCCGGTCGCGCATCGGCGCATCCAGCAAGTCCTGCGGACAGGGCGACCATGGAGACGCGAATCCAGCTCACTTCAACACGTACCGCGCCAGGTCGGCGCTCGCGGCGCACCACAGCGCGTCACCCGCGACCATGAGCAGTGCCGGGTCTCCGTGGCGCGCCCAGCGGAGGATGAGCGCCGACACCGAGTGCAGGAGCCGAGGCAGGTCCGGCTGCAGGGCCCGCACGGCACACGGGCCCGAGATGTGGGACCGCGCACGGGCAAGCCAGAGCCACTCGACAGGTGACGGCCACGCGTCGGGATCGTCGCCGGGGTGTCGGCGGGTGGCGAGGTGGGCGTCGAGGAAGGCTCCCGCCCGCTCGGGTCCGGTCGCTCCGTGCTCGGCCGGGCCAAAGTTGGCCAGCTGCATGGCCCGGGCGCAGATCCGCCCGATCGACGGAGACCCGGACGCGCCGCCGGTGAGATCGCCTGCGCCGAACGCCTCCCAGAGGGCCCTGCGCTCCAACTCGACGGCCTGCGCCAGCTCCGCCAGGGACACGCGATCGAGCAGCGGCCAGAGCGTGTCGGGGGTTGCCCCGGCGAGTGCGGACCGGACCGCGTCTCCGTCGGGTCGCGCCGTGTGGCCGAGGGATTCCGCCGCGAACTCGAGTCGCCAAAGCTCATCGTCGCGGGTCGGATCCAGCGCGGCCATCGCGGCCAGCACGCGGGACCGGTCCGGCGCTCCTACCCGGACCAGCCCTGCCGCCAGCCACACCCCGGGCACCGTGTCCAGGGGCACGCGCCGGAGCAGGTCTGCCGCCGACAAGGGATACAGACCCGGGTCCCAGTCCGGCACCCCACGACCCTCCACCGGGTGCTCGAGTCCGATGAGCACCAGCTCCGACGCGCGGCGGCGCACGACCGCGCGGAGCCCGACGGTGTCCCCGCGGATGGCGAGCTTGGCGAGCACCAGGTCCCGCGTCGGAGAGGCGCCCAACGGCAGCTCCACTCCGCCGCTGGACAACACGGGGGCTTCGCCGACAAGATTCAGATCGACGGGCACCGAGCGCGCAGCCGGAACGACGCGTCCGCGCGCCAGCACCTCGTCGAGGGAGGCCCGAGGCACCGCCACATCCCCGGCAAGCTCGGGGTCGATCTGTGGACGAGCGACGAACGACGCCCGGAACACGCGGTGTTCCCCCTCGGTGGCGACCGGATGGTCCGACACGTGCACCGTTCCCGCCAGCAGGCGCCCAGCGACGATCCGATCGCCGAACAACCGGCTGATCACAGGCACGCTCAGGGGAGCGATCGGATCGGGGTCGATCCACGTATCGACGAGCATGACGGGCCCGATCGCGTCGATGCCGTGCACCACCGCACGCGCACCGATCCGCTCCAAGCCCACGGGGCGGACCCCCGTACTCGCCACCGGCCGCGCATGGGTCCGCTGCTGCGGCGCGCTACCGCTCGAGGTCGCCTCGACGAGAACCAGATCCACTTCGGCCCGCGCCACACGGAGCCAGGCGAGAGCCCCATGCAGCTCAGCCTCGGCCAGCCCCGCGGCCGCATCCCGCGCGGCCCGATCCGGCGATCCCACCACCGCCGACACCGCGTCGCCCAGCCGCTCGAGCCGCTCTGCGCCGCCGCTGAATCCGAGGGTTCTCAGCGCATCAGCGGCCTGGTGGAGCATGCCAGCGGCGTCGGCGTCGGGCCATCCCACCCCCCCGGCCACCAGACGCTCGCACGCTCGCCAAGCGCCATCGAGCCGACGGAGGACGAGGGGGGCATCCGCCGCGAAGGCAGCGCGGGCCTCTCTGCTCATCGCTCTGCTCCGGGCAGGCGCTCGAGGCCGAGGTGAACCTCGTGCACGCGTCGCTTCCGCCGGTCCCTGAGCTCCACCGCATCAAAGAACACGGCCGTATGCGGCTCGAATCGGAGCTCTCCAGCGGCCACGGTCGCCCGCCCCACGAGACCGTCGGGTCGCGGCGCATTGGGCGAGCGCAGGGCCCGGAGGTTGTCGACGAGCAGCGAGGTGTGCGCAGCGAGCGGGATGTCGATCCACATCCGCGCTCCCGACCCATCGGTGAGCGGCTGCCGGAGCCGCGCAGTGGTGTCATCGACCGAGACGGGCCCCCACCCATGGGGCTCGACGAACACCATCGTGGCATCCGCGCCGCCCAGCGGGTCCACAGCGCCGGCCCGCAAGCGCTCCACGATGGCACCCCAGCCGCCCACCTCCACGCCGGAGTACGCCAGTCGCCCTCGCGGTGGAGCCGGCTCGATGCGCAGATCCCGGTGGATCGACAGCCGACCGTCGGCCGACACCCGGGCCTCGTGCAGCGCGAACGCGCCGTGGGCCAGGTCTGCGACCGCGATGGGCACGTGCTCGGACAACGGCTGCCACAGCAGGCGCGATGGATCGCGGCCGAAGTACATGCACGGCTTCGCGTTCGAGGCTTGGAGCAGCCCCTCTTCCGTGGCGAAGTGCACCGTGATGCCGACAAAGTCCGAGTCGGTGACCCAACCGATGGCCGCGATGGCCACGACATCGAGGGCGCCGGCGACCGGCAGGTAGCTGCGCCGCAGCTCGCCCAACAGCGACACGTCCGGCTCCCGTCCGGCCTGCCGATGCGCGCGGATGGCCTGCGCCAGCAGCCAGGCCCGGTTGAGCGCCGTCGCGAACTGGCCGGTGCGGAACAGGGGGTCGCGGGATCGGTATCGCTCGGCAAGGGTGGCCAGGCCCTCCAGCTGCCGCTCCAGCCGGATGAGCCCGCCGAAGCGCGCCCGCTGGCCGGTCGCACGGATCTCGGCCTCGGAGGATTCCGTCAGCCGCTGCAGGCCCTGGCGGGCGACCGACCGCAGGAGCATGTCCACGGCATCCAGCGCCCGGTCGAGCAGCGCCAGGCGCTCGGCAGCTCGCCGATCCGTCAGCTGCGCAGACATGCTAGAACCGCGGGATGGAGGACCGTCGTGACCGGCGGAACAAGCATCGAGGCGAGACAGTACCGGATCATCAGCCTCCTGGGGCAGGGTGGCTTCGGCACCGTGTACCGCGCGCGCCTCGAAGACAGCGAGGGGTTCAGTAAGGACGTGGCGATCAAGCTGCTGTCCGATGCAGATCCTCCGCCCGATGTGCTCAACCGGTTCAGAGACGAGGCCCGGATCCTCGGGCTGATCCGGGACCGCAACATCGTGGCCGTCGATCCACCCACCAAGCTCGGCGGGCGCTGGGCCGTGGTGATGGAGTTCGTGGACGGCGCGTCGTGCGAGATGCTCGTGCGGCAGCACCCGCTCCCGCCGGCCGTCGCACTCGCCATCGTGGAAGAGATCTCGGGCACGCTCGACAATCTGTACCACCACGAGGGGAATGACGGCGAGCCCCTGCACCTGCTCCACCGCGACCTGAAGCCTGGCAACCTCCAGGTCACGCCGACCGGCCAGGTCAAGCTGCTCGACTTCGGCATCGCCCGCGCCACATTCGCGTCCCGCGAGGCCTACACCACCACCCACATCGGCGGCACCCTCGGCTACATCGCGCCAGAGCGGCTCGAGGGCATCGAGGGTCCACAAGGCGATGTGTACAGCCTCGGTGTGGTGCTGCACGAGCTGGTGACGGGCCGCCGCGCCACCAAGCCGGGGCGCGTGCGCGACAAGGACATGCCGGCCAACCTCGACCCAGCGGCGGAGCCCATCGTCGAGCTGGCGCTCCTGATGCGAGCGCCCGAGCCCGAGGACCGACCTTCCGCACGCGAGGTGGAGCGTCGGTGCCGCGCCCTCCGTCGGAGGTATGGGGGCCCGGAGCTGCGCGAGTGGGCTCGTGGTGCCGTTCCGTCATCCGCACCGTCCGAACCCGATGAGCGGGTCGGCCAGCTGCTCACCGAGACATTGTCGGGCATTATCCGCATGCCCGACACGCTGCCTGACGTGAAGATGCGTGGCCGCTCGCCATTAGTGCTGCTCCTGCTGGCGATCATCGCCACGCTCGTCGTCGCCCTCGTGCTCGTGGTCCTCGGCGGCGCGAGTGCGGGCTGGTGGCTGCTCCAGCCCGAGAGTCCCCCCACGGTCAGCGCGCCACCGCCCGCACCCGAAGCCCCGGTCGTGGCGGAGCCCGAGACCCGCCCGGCGCCCACTCCGACCCCTGCGCCCGTCGCCGCGCCGGCGCCGGCGCCGGCGCCAGTCCCGGTCGCCGCCCTCGCGCCTCGCCCGCAGCCTGCACCTCGCCCCGTCCCGGTCGGGCCACTGGGCATCGTGCTCGTCACCGGCGACGCCTCGTCCGTCGAGCTCGTCGGAGCGAGCGGTCGGTTTGCCCCCGGCAGCGTGCCAGCGGGGCGGTACGACGTGTTCGCCACGTTCGGCGCCGGCCCGGTGCCCGCCGGATCGGTGACCGTCCTGCCCGACCAGACAGTCACGCTGAAGTGTGTCGGCGGGTTCCAGCGATGTGGCGTGCGGTAGGTAGCTGGCCGTCGAGCCATCGCCGCCCTCACAACATCAGTCGACCGGTTCCTCAGCGGCGGCCTCTCCAGCGGGAGGCGAGCCGCCGTGGCCTGCAGGCGCCCCAGCCTCTCCGACCGCGGCCTCGTCGCTGGGCGGCGCCTTGTCGCCCTCCGGCTCCCCTGGGGTCGCTTCGCCGCCTTCGCCCTCTGGAGCGACGATCGGCGCATCGCCCCGCGCTTTACGCTCGGCATCGGACAGCAGACAGGCCGGCTTGCTGTCGCCCGGACCGTCGGGGTTCAGCGTGGCTCCCTTGGGATCGAGCAGTTTCACCGTGCGCACGTCGTCGAACTGCTTCAGGTTCGCGAGGATCAGGTCGTACACGGTCAGATCCGCGCCCCCGCCATCACAGCCGCCGCGCAGCATCAAGGTGGCAACGCCATCTTCCAGCGCGAACTCATGGAACCCCTCGGCGCCGGAGTGCAACAGCTCGAGCCCACGCTCCCGCTCGGCCGCGCGCGGCCCCTTGAACATCGCCTTGAGCGTGTTGCGGTGCTGGGCCTTCTCACCGATCTCCCGCTGGACGGTCGTGAGCGCCAGTTCTTCGCCCGCGTCGAACTTCGCGCGGTCGGCGAAGAAGATATCGATCGTCGCCTTCGGCTTGGGCCCCCGCTTGTCGAGCGACTCAGCCCCAGGCCACCAGGCATCGCACGCGACGAACACCAGCACGAGTGGAACGTACCGCATCGGACCTCCGTGGAGGCCGCCCGTAACCCCGGGATCGGCCCCCAGCCGGTGCGCACTCCACGACCGGGGTACAGTGTCACGTCGATGGAGGGCGCTGCATGGTGTGGCTGTTGCTGGCCGCCTCCGCGTTCGCCGGGTGCGACCTACCGAGCCTGCGGAGCGCGCTGGCTGAGGCAGAGACGGCGTTCGCCGAGCTCGACTCGGACACATTCTCGACCGCGGCGACGGACGCTGGCTACACGCTCTCGTGCCTGGAGGAAGCCATGACGCCGGTGGACGCGGCCAGCTACCACCGGCTCAAGGCGCTCAAGGCGTTCATCGACGGCCAGCCCGCCGACACCACGGGCGCCTTCGCGGCCGTCCTCGCCACCCAGCCCGGCTACCAGCTGCCCGATCCGCTGGCTCCCCCCGGCCACCCGCTGCGCGCGGCCTTCGAGGCGGCCGGGCAGCTCGCCGACCTCGGCACCTTCGACCTTCCCCAGCCGGGCCAGGGGTGGGTGCAGATCGATGGTCGCCGCGTGCTCGCGGCGCCCGCGGGTCGCCCCTGGGTGTTCCAGAAGTTCGACCGTGCAGGCGAGGTCGAGTCGTCTGCGTGGGTGCCGTCAGGCGGAAGCTTCCCCGACTACCCGGGCCCCGAGGTCGCGCCGGCGCCGGTCCCGGTGGTGGCCGCACCACCGAGCATCGCCCCGGTCGCACCGCCGCAACCCACGGCCAAAGGCTCACCTGCGAAGCGGGCACTGCGAGGCGCGGGCATCGGGCTCGCGGTGGCGAGCCTGGCCGCCTATGGTGGCGCGTTCGCCGCCAAGAACCAATACGATGGCGCAGTATTCGACGGGGATGAGAAGCGGATCCGCTCACTCCATGGCGTCACCAATGGCCTCACGATCGGGGCTGTTTCGGGCGCCGGCGTGTCGCTCACCCTCCTGGTCACGGGGCTCCTGTGATCCGAATCGTCGGGCTGCTCACCCTCACCGGGTGTCCGTTCATCTTCGGCCCGCCCGATCTGTCCAACGTCAGCAGTGACAGCGCCGTCGACACAGCCACCTCGGTCACCACACCCACCGGCACGCCGGTCACCACGCCGACCGGCACCGCCGACCCTGACGCCCCGATGCTGTCGGATGTCACTGCGGCCCCGCGGTTCGACTCGGTGGACCTGTCGTTCCGGGTCGACGATCCGAACGGCGATCTGATCGGCGCGACCGTCGCGGTGGACCAGGGATCGACGGTGCTCCAGTACATCGTGCCCGCCGACCTGGACCTGTGGTCCCAGTTCGACGTGTCGCACCTGACCGTGCCCAGAACCACCCCGTGCGAGGG
The DNA here is from genome assembly GCA_047609825.1 of Myxococcota bacterium. Lineage (GTDB taxonomy): Bacteria > Myxococcota_A > UBA796 > UBA796. The sequence continues at coordinate 17,140 of JBLFXJ010000027.1, read as the reverse complement.
CTATGCCGAGGCGTGGGAAGTCATCCTCACGGACGCAGGCGGCCACGTGAGCCCCACCGTCCCGGTTGCTGCCACCGTCCGCAGCGCCGGCATCGTGCCCGCCGGCGACACCGACATCGGGCCCCTGCTGCCGCCGCTCACGGCCTGCGGCGAGATCGTCCAGGTCGACCCGAAACAAGAGGACCGGCTGTTCTTCACCCTCGCCGAAGATGCCCGCCTCACCTTCGAGCTGCGCTGGCCGGATCCCACGGCCGACCTCGACCTGTATGTGTTCGACGGCGCGGTCGAGCTGGGCACCAGCCGCGGCGCGAACCCGTCCCCCGAGACGGTCGTGGTGGACCTGTTCGCAGGCGTCACCTACCGGCTCGAGATCCGGTATTGGGAGGGTGCGGCGACCACCTGGCAGCTGTTCGTGCGCGAGTAGGGATCAGCGCAGGATTCGTCCGATCCGCCCTACCAACTCACGGGGCGTGCTCGCCGCGACGAACCACCCGGCGTCAGCCAATCCCCGCGCGAAGACCTCGTCGAATACCGGACGCACGTCGGTGTTCAGCGCGCACAGCCCCAGGCAGTGGATCCCGTCATCGTGCAGGTCCTTCGCCAGGGTCAGGCACTCGGCCTTGTGCGACCACACGAACCAGTCGCTGATCACGACAAGCAGGGTGCGCTCGGGCTCCACCACCTGGGCCGCACACCACTGGAGCGCCGGCAGCAGCTCCGTGCCCCCGCCGAGTTGGGCACCCATGAGCACCTCGAGGGCGTCATGCGCCTGGGCCGACATGTCCACCAGTCGGTGGTCCCACAGCAGCAGCTTCACGTCGACCGCCGGCAGACCAGCGAACACAGCGGCGGTGACCGCAGCATGGATCAGGCTGTCGACCATCGAGCCGGACTGATCCACGGCGATGATCACGTTCCACCGCCCGCGGGTGTGGGCGTTGTGCCGGAAGTGCACATCATGCAGTACCAAGCGGGAGCGGTCGGCGTCCCAGTTCCGCAGGTTCCGACGGATTGTCCGCCGGTAGTCCAGGTTGCGCCAGGTGCGGGCGGGCGGCCGTTCCCGCGCACTCGCCCGGCCGTGGAGCGCCGCATGGGTGTCGCGGGTGAGTGTCTCGGCGAGCGCATCCACCACCTGGCGCACGACACCACGCGCGATGGCGAGCACATCCGGGGGCATCTTGTGCCGGAACTGGAGGATGGCCTTCACCAGCTCCTGCGTAGGGCGTGCGCGCGCGAGGATCTCGGGGTCGGTCACCAGCTCGGTCAGGCCGTACCGGTGCAGGGCGTCGCGCTCGAGCACCTCGATGGCTTCAGCGGGAAACAGCTCGCGCACGCCCCCCAGCCACGCGGGGATCGACAGCCCATCGCCCCCGCCGCCGCCTTGTTGATGGGCGCGCTGGGAGAACTCCCGATCGTAGATGTAGTCGAGGCTGACGTCGAGAGCCCGCGCCTCACCCCGTGGATCATCCACGGCTCCGCCATCGGACTCCGGCCCGTCGCCCGGCTCGCTCGGGTCCAGCTCCAGCGGCTCCTCGGCGTGCCGACCGAGCACGAGCCGCCACCGCAATGCGAGGTCGATCCGCGCGTCGTGCTGGTCCCGGGCCTCGTCCACGACGGCAGGCTATCCCGTGCCGGGAGGTGGCATGCGGAGGATCGCGCTGGCCGGGTTGGTGTCACTGTCGGCCTGCGGCGGCAAGGGCACCGACTCTGCGGACTCGGCCGCCTCCACCGGGGCCACGACCGCCGCAGCCACCCTGCTCCGCATCGCTGGCTGGAATGTGGAAGGGCTCGGCCGGTCCAGCACCGATGAGTTTGTCGCCGCGCGCGATGTGCTCGCCCGCATGAACGCCGATGTCGTCGTGTTGTGCGAGCTCGACGAGGGCGAGGGCGACACCCTCACAGAGCTGGCGGTCGAGCTTGGATATGGCTGGCGTCTGTATCCGGCGAGCAACCCGTTCGGCGATCTCCGGAACGCGCTGCTCGCCCGGGTGCCTGCCCGTGACGGTGTGCAGTGGACCAGCGCCGACCTATCCGGCGATCGGGACGCGAACGACGTGACCCGCCTGCCCCTCGAGGTCACCGTGGAGGTCGGCGGGCACTCGGTTCGGGTGATCGGAACACACCTCAAGTCGGGGTTCAGCGACTCGGACGCCTTCCGGCGCGCTGTCGACGCCACCCGGGTGGCCCAGGCCGTGAGCGCGGGTGCTGCGGGGCCGGTGGTCGTGCTCGGTGATCTGAACGCCGACGCGGGCGACGACATCCCCTCCCCGGACCCCTGGACATCCGAGCCCGGCGGCGCCCCTGGCTCGTATGCACTCGGAGAGGACGTTCAGGAACAACTCCGGGACGACGGCGTTCGCAACACGCCATTTCCCCTGTTCGAGGCGGTGGGATTGTCCATCGTGGATGCGGCCCAGCTCGACGGCCGGTACGCCACCCGCGACAGCTCGGACCGACGCATCGACTATGCGCTCGTGAGCGGCGGCATCGAGGTGCGGGGAGAGGTGTACGACAGCCGCGACGACGACGGATCTGGCATCGCGGACGGCGACACCCTACCGGAGCGAGACGCGACCTCGGTGGCCTCGGACCACTTTCCGGTGCTGGTGGAGCTCACGCTCCGGTGATCAGCGGCGCCCGTTGAGGAGGGCGAGCACCGAGCGCACCTCGCTGGGAAGCTCGGGCGGATCGTCGGGCATCGGGGGATGCGGTGGCACGTGGCCCAGGTCCCACGGCCCTCCGAGGTGGTCGGGCGCTGCTGGCTCGCAGGAGGCCACCACGACGGTGATGTTGTCATCGCCCCCGCGGCCATTGGCGGCGTCGATCAGCACCTGACAGGCGGTGGTGGGATCGCGCTCGAGCAGGCGCAGGATGGTGGCCTCATCCACCATGTCGGTCAGGCCGTCGCTGCACAGCAGGATGCGATCCCCGGGGCGCAGCTCGGGCGTCTCCAGGAAGCTGGGCCGAGCGTCGGGCTCGCTGGGTACGCGCCCGCCCAGGCAGCGGGAGAGCACGGCGCCGAGCATCATCCGGTGTTCGGGGCGCGGACGCAGCAGTCCTGCGGAGGCGAGCTCGTCGATCAGCCGATGGGCGTGGCTGCGGGCAATGATCTGACCGGCGCGCACGAACCAGACGGGGCTGTCGCCGAGCCAGGCCACGTGGGCCCGGCCCCGGTCCATCCGCACGACGACGGCCGTGCAGCCGGGCTGCTGGGACGCGGTGCATAGATCGGCCCGCACCTTGCGGTCGGCGTCGAGCAGGGCGGCATGGAGCGAACCGTGCACGTCGTCGGTGGGCGAGACGAGGGCGTCGCGGAGCACCTGGACGGCGCGCCGGCTGGCTTCGTCGCCACGCCCCATGCCCCCCATGCCGTCGGACACGATCAGCAGCTGCCCACCGTCTTCGGTGGCCTCGACCGCCCACGCATCCTCGTTGGCACTTCGGCGCCGACCGACATCTGTCATGCCGGTCACGCGGAGGCCGACGCGACGTGGCGCCAATTGCGGGTCGAGCTTCATGGGGCCTCTCTCGCGCATCCCAACACTTGGCGCCTACCGGAGGCAAGCATGCCGACGAGCGCGCGCTGGACTTGTGACTTCCACCCTCGGGTGCGCCAGTTTCACGGGTATCGGGTGACGGGCGGTTCGGCCCGCGCCGCACGGAGCCACACCGGAATACGCCCCGCCTATGGCCCGCCGCGTACGCCGACCCGATTCACCCCAGGCCCGAGTTGAGGCCGTGCTCGCCGACGCGCGCGTGCACTGGTTCGGCGTGCGCCACTACTCGGTGGCCTGCGCGGTTCAGGTGGACCGACTGATCCGGGAGACCCGGCCCGCGGCGGTGCTCGTGGAGGCACCCGACGACGCCCAGCCGCTGGTGCCCTGGGTCGTGCATCCGGACACCGAGCCGCCGATCACCTTGCTGTCGTCGTATGTGGACAAGAAGAACCGGTTCGGAGCGAACGGTCGGCTGTCACCGGGTGCCGACGTGCCGGCGAGGTACCGCGGCTGGTGGCCGCTGGTCCGTTACTGCCCGGAGTACACCGCCCTCCGAGCCGGGGCCGACGTGGGTGCCGAGCTGCGGCTGATCGACGCGCCGTTGATCGCCACGATCGCCCACGAGCAGCTGCCACGTCACCGAACCTCGAAGGCCATCGGGGACCGACGCCGGGCGGAGGCCCACTGGTTCGACACGGTGGCGCGCCGACAGGGCCATCCCACATGGGATGCCTGGTGGGAAGCCCGGATCGAGACGCCAGGGCTCGAGCTGACCACCGAGCGGTTCCAGCGCACGATCCTCACATTCACGGCGTTCGCCAGGGAGCTCGGGGGCGACGGTGCCGCCTTGGAGACAGACGGCACCCTGCTCCGCGAGCAGCACATGCGGTGGCATATCGACGCCGCGCTCAGGGCCCACCCGGATCGGCCGATAGTGGTCGTCACCGGCGCCTTCCACACGGTCGAGCTTCCGTGGACGAAGCGCAAGCGGGCGAAGGCCCCCCGCGACGCCGGCCGGCACACCCTGCTCACGGCCCACTCGTACCGTGCCCTCGCCCGGCTGTATGACCAGAACCGGCTGCCAGCGTGGTCGCGCGCCGTGTGGGAGGCCCACGCCGCCGGGGCCGAGCGCCCGTGGGATGAGGCTGCACTGCAGATGCTCGCGGTGATGCGCCGTGCGGCGAGCGACGATGGCGCGCCGGTGAGCCCAGCAGACACCCAGGCGGCCTGGGTCGCCGCCCGCGGACTGTCGAGGCTGCGCGGCGCCGCCCAGTGCACCGTGGACGACGTGCTCGACGCTGTTCGCTCGACCTTCGTGAAGGGCGACATGGCGCTGCACGGCCCCGCAGTGCTCGCCGCTGCGCACCGCGTCCTGGTGGGCGACGCGACTGGCACCGTGGCGGCCGGCGCTGGCCAGCTCCCCCTCCGGGACGACTTCATCGCCCTCGCGCGGTCCCACCGGATCGACACATCCGGGGCCACGAAGACGGTCCGGTGCGACATCGGGCGCAAGCCTGCCCATCGGCACCGCTCCGCATTCCTCCACCGGTGCGAGGCGCTGGAGTTGCCCCTGTTCGTGCCGCTGCAGACGACTCGGCGCGACGCCGAGGCGCACCACTTCAAGGGGCCCGATCCCATCGCCGGACGCGACCTGCACCTGCTCGGGGAGACCTGGGGGATCCGGTGGACCGAGGGGGTCGATGACCGCCTGCTCGAGATGTCGGACCGGGGTACGTCGCTCGAGGAGGTCGCTGGCAGCCTGATCGCCGACACCCTCGCGACGGTGACCGACGACGCCGCGGTCGCGGTTCGCGCGTTGCTCCGCTGCGCCCGGATGCGCCTCGCCGACCGGTTCGATGACGCCCTCGCCACGGTGGACGCCGTGGTCCAGGCCGATGGCTCCCCCACCCGCCTGGTGCGGGCCCTCACCGACTTCGTGCTCCTTCACTCGTACCGGGAGGGGGTCGGCGCCAGCGATGGACGCCTCGCGGCGAGCATCGTGCACCTGTACACGCGCACCGCGCTCGCCCTGCCGCCGCTGCGCTACACCCCCGACGATCAGGTGCTCGAGGTGGTGGAGCACCTGCAGACCCTCGCCCGCCTCGCCACGACCTTCGAGGCGGTTCCGCTGGACACAGGCCTGCTCGTCCGACAGGTCCGGGAGCTCGTGGGACCGGTAGACGGACGCCCCGCAGTCCGCGGCGCCGGCTTCGGCGTGCTCCACGCGCTGGGGGCGGTCACGGCCACGGATGTCGCCGACGAGCTCGATCGCATGCTCCGCGGCGGACCTGAGCGCATCCGCGACGCGGGCGTGTTCCTCGACGGGTTGTTCGCCGTGTCCCGGAGCGTGTTCCTCGACGACCCCACCCTGCTCGGCGCGGTGGAGCGGTGTCTCGCCCGCCTGGAATGGGACGCGTTCAAGCTCCTCCTGCCCGACCTCAGGCGCGCCTTCGCGCGGTTCATCCCGGCCGAGCTCGACCAGATCGGCACCCGCGTCGCCGAGCGCATCGGACGTCGCGAGCCGCCCGATGACGGCCCACCAGCCCTCGGCACCACCGAGACGGTCCGCGCGCTGGATGATCGGGCGGCCGCAGTGCTCTCCCAGTGGGGTCTCTGACCGCGGTTCACACGGCGTCCACACGGTCTCCGCGAACGGTCCAAAGCCGCTGGGTATCTCCGCTGCACATGGCGGAGGTGACAGGATGAACGAACTGGATCGAGGAACCCTCGAGCGGCTGGCCGCAGTGGGGGCGGCGCTGGTGGGCGGGAGCTTCCTGTTGCTCGGGCTCGTGTTCGCGTTCCGAGCGCTGTGGGCCACCGGCTGGCTCGGGCCTGGGATGATGGTGGCGGGCAGCCTGGCCGCAGGCGCTTTGGCCGTCGCCCTTGGAGAGGTGCTGTGGGGTCGCTCATTGCGGGCGGTCGCGGCCGGAACCGCGGGAGCGGGCCTCGGCACGATCTACCTCACCCTCTACGTCGCTTGGGACTGGTATGGCTACCTCTCCGGCCCCGTGACGTCGGCGTTGCTCCTCGCCGTCACTGGCGTGGGTGCTGCGCTCGCGGTCCGTCGGGACAGCCAGCTGATGGCGTCGCTCGGCTTGCTCGGCGGCCTGGTCACGCCGCTCGTGTTGTCCCAAGGAGGGGGGAGTGCGGCGGCCTATTTCGCCTACGTCGCCCTGATCGACGCCGCGGTCGTCGTCGCCTCGGTCCGGCGACAGTGGACGGTGCTCGCGGGCCTCGCGGTCACGACGACCCTGATCGTCCGCGTGGGCTGGGGAATCGTGGCGTTCGATCCCGCTCAGGCCACCACGGCGATCCTGTCGTCGGCGGTCCTCGGCGGCGGCTTCGCGCTGGCCGCGTGCTTCGAGCGTACCCCCAAGCCCTTGGCGGTGTTGTTCACCCTGGGCGGCCTCGCCAGCCTCGTGGCGCTCGTGCCATTCGCTGCGCTGGGGCATGCGCCGTCACTGTGGGCCGCCGTGACCGCCACCACCCTGCTCACCACATTGCTCCAGGCCGTCGGTGCCATCCGGCGCTGGCCCCTGGCCTCCGGATCCGCCACCCTCCTCGCCGGCGCCGCACTCGCCGGGATCGCGATCAACTGGCCGCTGGACGGAGCCGCCGGCGAGCTGGCGCTGGTGGCGTTGGTCGCCCTCCCCCCGATCTCGGCGTGGACCAGCCTCGCCATCCGCCGCGAGGCGCCGCAGGGGCCCATGGCGTTCCAGGTGCATGCGCTGTGGCTCCAGGCCTGGTTGGTGGGACTCACCGTCGCCGCCCTCTCGCGGGACCCGGCCTGGCTCACCGCGGTCGTCGTGGTCGGCGCCGCGGTGTCCTGGCTCGCCGAGATCCGCATCATCGAAGGCCCGGCCGGCCGACTGACCGCGGAGCTCGGCCCATTCGCCGGCGTGGTGCCTGCGGTCGCCATCTCTGCCGGCGCGGTGGCGCTGCTCGGCGTGTACCCCTACAGCCCGATGCTCGCCCTCGGCGCGGGGGCCGTGCTGGTCGGGCTCGCGATGGTCCCGCCGGCGTTGCTCGGAGGCCGCGCAGATCGGCTGCGCTGGGCCCCCCTGGGCATCGCCCCGGTCCCGGTGGTGGCGATGGTGCTGGCTCTGCCTGAGCTCGGGGTGGACGGTATGGGCGGCCTGGTCGCCATCGCCGTCGGTGCCCCAGCGCTCGCCCTGGCCGTCGCCATGGATCGCGGCCTGCTAGGCGGTCCCCGCGACGAGGTCGGCCGACTGGCCTACGCCGGCCTCGCCGTGTTGTTCGCCACCATCGCGGTCCCGCTCCAGCTGGAGCAGGAGTGGCTCACGGTGGGCTGGGCCGTCCAAGGTGCCCTGCTCGCCGTGGCCAGCCGGCGGGTGCGCATGCCGGTGGTGTCCGGCGCGGCTCTGGTCCTGCTCACGGCCGTCACCGTCCGCCTCGTCGCGAACCCGGCCGTGCTCGAGTACCACTTCGTCCAGCACCCCACTGTCTGGAGCTGGATCCTGTACGGGTACGGCGTGCCGACCGTCGCGCTCGCCGTCGCCGCTCGCCACCTGAAGACGCCCGACTCCTGGCACCACCTGCGCATACGACGCGCCCTGGAGTTCGCAGGGGTCGCTGTCGCCTTCGCCGGGGTGAACCTGGAGGTCAGCCACGCGTTCAGCCACACGGGCGCGCTGGACGTGTGGGATGCGCACCTGCCCGCCAGGCTCGTTCGCACCCTGAGCTGGACGGTGTTCGGCGTCGCGCTGCTGGTCCCAGAGCGGTCGCTGCACCGCATGCTCGGGATCAGCCTGCTCGGTGTGGTCTGCGTGAAGGTGCTGGCGTTCGACCTGTGGGTCCTCGGCGGATTCGCCCGCGCCGGCATGCTGGTGGGCGTGGCGGTGCTGCTCCTCGGTGCTGCCGGTGTGCTCGGCATGCGAAGCGCCCGGGAGACCACATGATCCTCGCGCTGACGTTCGCGGCGCTCGCCGCCGATCCCGCTGCCTGGCCGCTGGAGGCACCCGCAGTCGTGGCCGACTCCGGCGCCGTCCGGATCGACCTGCCCGGGGAGTGGCTCGCGCGCTGCCCCGACCCATCCACCTACCTGGTGCGCGACGGAGACGGCCGGGAGCTGCCGTTCGCCGTGCGGACCAGCGACGACGCGCCGCCCTCCCGCGAGCGACTCCGGTGGTCTCCCCGTCCGGTCGACGCCCACCACTGGCAGTACCGCGTGCTGCCGACCCGATCCGGACACCCGGCGGTCGCGCTGTCGATCTGGAACCTGCCGGCGGGCACCGTGGCCCGGGTCGTGGTGCGGCACGGCGACGGCGTCGCGGCCACCGGGGTGGTGTGGAACCTGCCGCGGACGGATGCCGGCGTCGGCGACCGCATCCCCCTGCCGCCAACTGCCGTCGAGGGACCCTGGCAGGTGGAGCTATGGACCGTTCGCCGCCCCCGATCAACCCGGCCAGAGGTGTCGTTCGGGGCCGAGGTCGAGCGCCCGGGGGAGGTGGCCGAGCGGGTGTGGACCGCGCCCGCTGCGCGTCCGCTCCCTGCCGGCGCCGGGAGGAGCGCGACCACGGTCGACCTGGGACGATCAGGCCTGGTGGTGCGCGGGTGGACGCTCCGCGCGGAGGAGCGCGCCTATGCCCGCCCGCTCCGTGTGGTCGCCGACGGCAGGACTGTCGGCGCGGGGCTCGCACGCCGCGTGGAGGTGTCCGAGCTCACCCTGCCCGAGGACCGGATCCCCTGGCGCGGCGAGGCGCCTGCCCGGGTGCAGCTCGAGCTCACCGACGACCGCAGCCCTCCCCTGCACCTGCACGGCCTGGACGTTCACCTCCGCGGCGCGGCCCTGCTCGTGCCGGATGGGCCCGCCGGGACCTGGACTGTCGCCGGGTGTGGGCCTCCCGCACCGCCGTACGATGTCGAGCGACTCGGATCGCTGCTGGTCGACCGGCCCCTTCCGCGGGTCCGCCCCGAACCACCCCGGGCGAGCCTCGCATGGACCACCGCCGCCGCGACCTCGGGCCTGGCCGGCCCGGGGCGACAGGTAGACCCCGGTGCGTTCCCGCTCCGGCGGGTGATCGATGGGGAGCCAGGGCTCGCACGCCTCCGCCTGCCCGCGGACATCGCAGCCGGCTCACGCTCCGACTACGCCGATCTGCGCGTGCTCGGATCCGGGAACCTCGTGCCGCACCTGGTCGAGCCGGTGGGGCCGAGGCCTCTCGATGGCGTCACCTGGGATGCACAGTCCAGCCCCGGTAGGACCGATGTGCAGATCGCGCTGCCCGGCGCCGGCCTTCCGGTGGATCGGCTGGTGGTGCGGACGGACCGCGACCGGTTCGAACGCGGTGTGGAGCTGCTCGACGACGGGCGCCCCGTGGCATCGACGGTGTGGCGGGGCCCCGGTCCGTTGATCCTTCCCCTCGCCGGTCGGACGCGCTCGGCCCACCTGACCCTGCGGATCGACGACGGCGACGACGGGCCGCTCCCGCTCGAGGAGCTGGGGCTCACCTGGACCACGGCCGACGTGGTGTTCGCCATGCCAGCCGGCGGCGCATCCCTGTCGTGGGGGGCGCCCGAACGCGGCCCTCCCGAATACGACCTGGCGCTCCTGCGCGATGAGCTGCTCGCGACGCCGACCTTCGACGCTCACCTGGGCGATCTCATCCCACCGACCGAGGCTGCGGTGCCCCCTCGGGCCGTGACCCGCAGGCCGCTCCAGCTCACCCGGCCACCGGAGGCCCTGGTCCAGACAGCCGTGCTCCTGCTCGCGCTCGTGCTCGGAGTGCTGGCGTTCCGCCTGGCGATCCTCCGCGAGGAAGGGGCAGACTAGTCGTCGAGCAGGCTCCGGGCGGCCCAGTACTCGCGCCACCGCCCCACCTCGCGCACGGCGCGGGGCTTCACCGCCACCTCCCAGTACTTCCGCAATGTGCGACGCTCCTCGGGCAGGTCCTTCACCGCGGCACCCGCCAGGTGGTGCACGACGTGTTCGGGCGTGACCCGACCGTCGGCGAAGTAGGCCGCGTGGAGCGTTGCCTGGTGGGCAACCGAGACGGCCTCGGCGGTGGACATCACGGCCGCCGTGCGGTCCACCGCGACACCGTCCGTCGTGCGCCCGCGCCGGATCTCCTGAAACGTGGTGACGAGGAGCTCGAGCACGTCGTCGCCGAGGTCTGGGCGGATGTCGTCATGGGCGACCAGCGACGCGACCTGCCCGCGCACGATGGCGACCTCCTGGGCCACATCGGTGAGGGGCTGCACCGTCTCGAAGTTGAACCGACGCTTCAGCGCGGCGCTCATCTCGTTCACCCCGCGATCGCGGGTGTTCGCCGTCGCGAGCACGGTGAACCCGGGCCGCGCGAGCACCACCCCCTCCGACTCAGGGAGCTCGGGGATGATCATCACCTTGTCGGACAGCGCCGAGAGCAAGGTGTCCTGCACCTCGTGTGGGGCTCGGGTGATCTCCTCGAACCGCACCACCTTGCCTTCGCGCATGCCGCGCAGCAGCGGACCGGGCACCAGGGCGCGAGGGCTCGGTCCCTCGGCGAGCAGCAGCGCGTAGTTCCAGCCGTAGGTGATCTGATCCTCGGTGATCCCGGCGCTGCCTTGAACCGTGAGCAGACTCGTTCCCGAGATCGCCGCCGCCAGGTGCTCCGACAGCCAGCTCTTCGCCGTGCCCGGCTCTCCGATAAGGAGCAGCCCGCGGTCCGACGCGAGGCTCACGATGGCTCGCTGTACCAGCCGATCATCACCGTAGAACTTTCGCTTTATCGTGACATCCCGGCCGTCGAGCTCCAGCGGAGCGTCCCGGCCCACCAGGTAGGTCTGGACCGCGCGGGGCGACAGGTGCCATCCCAGCGGGCGCGGCCCCGAGTCATTCGCGGCGAGGGCCGCCAGCTCATCGGCGTCTCGTCGCTCGGCCGGAAGACGGATCGCGTCGGGCATCCAACCCTCCCGTCGCGGGTTATCCCGGCACCACTCTCATGCCCGCAGGAGGCCCTGTGCGCGCCCTTGTCTTCGCGTTCCTCGTCGCCTGCGGCGGAGCCGCCGCCCCAACCCCTACGCCGGCTCCAGTGGCCGATGCGCCGGCGGTCGAGGCGCCCGCTCCAATCGCCCAGGCACCGGCACCCGTCGCACAGGTCCGGGCCGACCCAGCGCCGCCGTTACCGGCTCCGGCCGACGCGACCGACGCGCCACCACACACCGACCACCAGACCGCCGAGGCACCGTCGCCTGCGCGCGCGCCCGCTCCGGCCCCCGCAGCGCCATCGCCGAGCGATCTCGCAGACGGCTCACTCTGCGCGGCAGCGTCCGACTGTGCCAGCGGCCTGTGCGAGGGCCAAGGCTGCACCGATGATGCGCTCGGAACGTGCATGTCGCGTCAGCGGGCCTGCACCCGTGATCGACGGCCGTTCTGCGGCTGCAACGGCGTCACCTTCCACAGCAGCTCGAGCTGCGTGGGGCGCCGATACGCCCACCCCGGCCCATGCCCGGGCAGTGAAGACCCGACGGGCCGCGCCCCGTAGGGCGTCGGCACCCACGACACACCTCACTCCGGCGGCAGTTCGACGGGCGGAGGCGGAAGGTCATCGATCGGTGGAGGCGGGAGATCGTCGATCGGAGGGGGCGGCGGCGGCGGCGCATCGCCCAGGTCGTCCAGCTCCTCCAGGTTGTCGCGGTAGCCACGGCGCACTCGCCGCTCATCCACCCGGGTTCGCCCGCCGAATCGATACCCGATGTCGACGGTCTGAGCCAGCCACAGGAACTGCGGAAAGCTATAACCAAGGCCTACTCTCGCCTCGAGGTGCCGCCACTGGAACTGCCACCCGATGGTGGCGGCGTAGTATTCGAGGGGGCTGACCCACTGCCGGTACGCGGCGATGATGTCGTACGACGCCGTCGACTCTTCATCGACCCCGCGCAGGATGCCGCGCGCAGACGCGAACACCGGCCCGCGGAACCGGAGGATCAGGCTGTCACGGCGGTTGAATCGCTGGTCGACCGCCAAGGAGAAGTACACCGTCTCGCCCACCACCTTCGGCACCAGCGTGGTCTCGCCCAGGTCGAGGCCCGGCGCGATGGCGACCGGCACCTGGGACAGGTCGAACTGACCGGACGCGTTGGCGTTGAGGTAGTTCAGCCGGGCGTGCATCGACATCGAGTCGGTGAGCCGGAACGAGGTGACGCCCGACAGACCCCAGATCGACGCCCGCGCCGTGAACAGGGCCTCGCCCTCGGCCGTGCCCGACAGGCCCAGCTCCCGCCCGATCGCGCTGTCGCCGATCTGCTGGAGCAACAGCCCGTAATACGAGCCGGACAGCGCGATGGCGACCCTGCCCTCGTCCATCACCTTGCCCTTGATCCGGGCGTTCGGCACCAGCGCTGCGTCGAGCACGGGCACCGTGGAGATCTGCACCCGGGGCACCAGCCCATAGGTCAGGTCGACCAGGCCGATGCGCATCTCACCGAACTCGAGCGTATACGCTGTGAAGTCGGTGGTTCCGTAGGGGTTCTGGGGCAACTTTCCGGGGCGGGGCTTGAGCAGCTTCTCCTGCTCAGAGGTGAGCCCCAGCTCCAACGCCTCCGCGGCGTCGCCCGGAAACAGCGGATCCACGGGCCGAGCCGCACCCTCGATGGGCAGCTCCATCGCCACATCGACCCCGGCGGCCTTGGCCATCGCGACGGCCTCCTTCACCACCGCCCATCGTGCGTCTGAGTCCGCGAGCACCACCACCCGGAGGTCGGGCCGATCCGCCGCCCGCATCGTGATCGCCTGTGTGAGGTCGCCCAGGAGCACGATCGCGTCGCCCAGGTAGACAGCGCCATCCGAGCGGACGAACACCTCGATGTCCTGCGAGGTGCGCACGTCGGGTGAGGCCACGCCGAGCCCTCCCGCCGGCTCGGCTTGCGCGGTTCCAATCCAGGCCAGCAGCAACCACGTCACAAACACCCCACTCGCCATCGAAGTGCATGGTCCCACGGCGGCCACGACGGGGCAAACGAGGATAGGCCCCTCGGGCATGGGTCCGATGCTGCTGGTGCTGCTCGCGTGTCAGGCGCCGTTCGGGGCGGACCGGCAGGATCTGGTCGGCTTTCGGGTGGCCGGGCTGGTGGTTCCAGCCGTCGGCGCGGGCGACACGACCGTGCCTCAGGTCGCGATCGTGGTCGACGGACGACCGTGGTCCGATGAACCGGTCCACCTGATCTGGCACTGGGTCGAGCCCACCGACGCGGCTGTGTCCGGGTTGATCGCCGACGATCCCCCAGACGCCGAGGGGCCGGAGCCGACTCTCGTCCGCCCCAAGCGCGACAGCCGGCTGGCGGTCGTGGCGGTGGCGCAGGACGGGACAGAGGCGCGTGCCTTCGCAGATCCGGCGACTGCGGCCGCAGACTGGGCGCTCGGCGGGCTCACCACCGCCGCGCTCCCATGGGATGTGCGCCGGGTGAGCGCCGAGCAGCTGGAACATCGCAAGCGCACGTCCACGGTCCCGGTCGACGGCGTTGAGCGATCCGGATTCATACGGTTCGAGGCAGAGATCACAGGCCAGGGCTCAGATGCACCCACCGTGCGGTGGATGAGCACCGCGGGCACCTGGCTCGAGCTCGACCAGAGCACGGCCGACTGGACGCCGGGCGAGCTGCGCCTGGACGGCGACGACATCGAAGACCGAGCGGTCGGGGAGGATGGCGCGGTCACGGTGATCGCGCTGGCGGTGGATGGCCTGGGGACGGTCGCGTTTGGCGCGCACGACCTATGGGTCGGCGCTTCTCCGAGCGGCGTGCGCGTCGCTGACCGCTGGCTCACCGGCGATCTTCCGTCCGGACGAATCGCCGCCACGCTGGTGGCTGACGACACCTCCCCCACGGGGCTGGCGCTGGCGGATCCTGGACCGCCAGTGGACGCACCGGGCGACCCGTGGGGCACCGCGACGCTGCCCTGCGGCGACGCGGGCCCGTTCGATCCGAGCTGGCTGCTGCGCCAGCTGTGCACCCGCGCGGATGTGCTCGGCGCCCGCATCGTGCTCGACGTCCCGTGATCATCCTCACCGCCCTGCTCGCCGCCCACGCAGCCGACGTCGAGATCCGCGTGCTCGAGCGCGGCAGCGGCTCGCCCATCGCCGAGGCCGAGGTCCTGCGCGAGAGCGCGGTGCTCGGGGTCAGCGACGCCCGGGGGACGGTGACCGTGTCCGTCGAGCCCGGAGATGCGCTGGTGGTGCGCTCCGCGCTCCACGCCACGGTAGAGCTCGCCATGGACGCACCCGCGGACATCCGCGTCTACCTCGAGCCGGCGCCCGAGCTCGAGGTGGTGGTCGAGTCGTTCCGCACCTCGCCCCATGTCACGCGCCACGCCATGGACGCCGAGATGGCCCTGGAGACACCAGGCGCGCTCGACGACAGCGTGCGCCTGGTGCAGTCCCTCCCCGGCGTCACGGTCCAGCGCGAGTACAGCCCTGGCCAGGGGAGCCTGTCCGTCCGGGGCAGCGCGCCGGGGGACAATCGGTACTACCTCGATGGGGTCGAGGTCCCGTACCTGTACCACTACAACCAGTACGCGTCGGTGTTCCCCACCTCTCAGCTGGGCCAGCTCGAGCTGTTCCCGTCCACCTTCGGCGCCGGCTACGGCAACGCCACCGGGGCCATCGTCGAGGCGGAGTCCACCCGCGACGCCCCCAAGACCGTTCACGGCGGCGCGAGCCTGAACTACGTGATGGCCGGTGGCGACGTGCGGGCCCCGCTGGGCAAGGACTGGTGGGCCGCCGCGGCCGGTCGCCGCTCGTACTTCGACGCGGCCGGGGAGCGGTCGGATCAATACCCGGTGTTCCCTCGGTTCCACGACTTCCTGCTCCGGGTCGAGCACGGCGACAGCGACGATGGCACCGGCATCGCGGTCTGGGGCGCCGGCGATGCCTACACGCGGGCAGCCGGGGAGCTGGACGTGCTCGACCCGGTGGAGCGCGAGCAGACCCCGCGCCTGGACTTCGCGCGCCGGTTCCAGGTCCTCTCGGCGCAGCACCGCTGGGTCGGAGCGAACGCCGACGGTCGGGTAGTGGCCGCCGCAGTGCATCACCGACGGGCGAGCGAGCTCGCCGGCACCGGCTCCGAGGCGCTGGACGAGTGGACCTTCTCCAGCCGACTCGACGTGCGGGGCACAGCATCGACCGCTGTGAGCTGGGAGGCCGGGTACGAGGTCCAGCAGGGCGTGACCGGGCTCGAGGTGGTGAGCGAGGGCTATGACGGCCTGCTCGTGGCCGAGGAAGCGCCCGCGCTGGCCCGGGGCGTGTCGGTGGATGACCGCCTCATCCGCACCCTCGGCGGCGCATACGGGAGCCTGCAGCTGGTCGCTGGCCCCGTGCGGGTGATGCCGGGACTGCGGGCTGGGCTCGACACGACGAGCAGCGACGTGTTGCTCGAGCCCCGCCTGGCCACCCGGGTGCGACTGGCCGACCAGACGGCCGTGAAGGTGGCCGGCGGCCGCTACCTGCAGCGCCCCGACAGCGAGACCCTGATCCCCGGCACTGGCGACCCCTCCCTGCCGACAAGCGGCGCATGGCAGGTGTCGGTGGGTCTCGAGCAGACGATCGCCGGGCGCCTGGAGCTCGGGCTCGACGGGTACCGCAAGTGGCTCACCTCCCCGCTGATCTTCCCGGTCGACGCGCCCGCACTGGCCCGCCCGATCGGGGATGCGTGGGGCGTCGAGGCGATCACCCGGTACCGCATCCGCGAGGTGTTCTTCCTCTGGGGCTGGCTCGCGGTGTCAGGCGCCACCGTAGAGACGCCCGCGGGACGCACTGACCCCGCTGATGGCGACCAGCGGGTGTCCGGCGGCGTCGTGGCCTCCTGGGACGTGGGACGGTGGACCCTCGGCGCCCGGTTCCGCTACGCCACCGGCCTGCCCTACACGCCCGTGCTGGGCAGCCTGTACGACGGCACCCGGGACGCGTGGGTGCCGCTCACCGGGGCGGACAACTCCGCTCGCCTCCCGACCTACACCAAGGTCGATCTGCGGGTCGCCCACACCTGGGTCTTCGATCGGTGGTCGCTGGCGCTGTCGTCCGAGGTGTGGTTCGTGCCACCCTCGGCAACCCAGCTGTACCCGGCCTGGTCCTACGACTGGAGCGAAGAGCAGTTCGTGCGCGGACCCACGCTGCTGCCATTGCTCGGCGTTCGCGCAAGGTTCTGACGACTACTCGGGGCCGCCGCCGATCCACCCGTACAGCTTGCCACCCTCGGCAGAGCCCTCGTCATTGTGCCAGCCCTCCAGCACGAACGCGCCCCGACCGGCCGCCCACGCCACGGCGGGCTGGGCGTTGGCGCCCGCGCCATCGCACCCCACCTGCTTGAACGACTCCGAGGCCGGGTCGAACCGCTCGGCACACTGCACGCGGTCGAACGCATCGCCGCGGAACACGCCGCCCCGACCGGTGCCCCCGATCACCATCGCACCGCCGTCGAACATCGGCACTGACACATGGTGCGTGCGCGGCAGCTTCAGACTCTGGGCGGTGTCCTTCCACTTTCCGTTCGCGTACCGCAGCGCCTGGCCGGAGGCGGCGGCACTCTCGAACTGCATGGCCGGCTGGTGCAGACCACCGGTGAGCAGCACGCTGCCGTCGGCCAGACCCACCATCGAGCCCCATGCCGTGGGCTGGGGCAACGAGTCTGCCGACCGCACCGAGCCCTGG
>JBLFXJ010000026.1:0-39260 GCA_047609825.1 Myxococcota bacterium | reverse complement strand
CAACTGCCTCGAGGCGCAAGGCATGGCGGCCATCACCGATTCGGGCACCTACTGGGGCCGCCTCGGTGGGTACCGCAACGACATCGACCCTGGGCAAGGCAACCCCTGCACCGGCTTCGGCGCTCCGGGCAATGAGGGGATGATCGCGCTCGAGCTCGACCCGTTCGAGATCGTCACGGTGAACTACCGGCTCGAGATCGGCGATGCGAGCGTGTATCTGGTGGAGGACTGCGCCTCGGGCAACAGCTGCCTCGCCGGCGCAGACGCCACGCTGCTCGGCGACCTCGAGAGCTTCCAGTACTTCAACAACACCGACGACCCGCAGCGGCTGTACCTCGTGCTCGACGCGTACGAGAACCAAGAGGGTGGGCGTGCACTCGGCACATTCGAGCTCGACCTCGCCATCGACCAGCTGCTCGACCCCGACATGCACGACTCGTGCCCCGCTGCGCAGATGCAAGCGGTCGCGGCCGGTCCGGGC
Source organism: Myxococcota bacterium (assembly GCA_047609825.1). GTDB lineage: Bacteria > Myxococcota_A > UBA796 > UBA796. The sequence goes on along the minus strand of JBLFXJ010000026.1, from coordinate 38,779 downwards.
ACCTACTACACCGACTACCTGCCGTTCACGAACCAGCTGAACCCGGGTCCTGGTGGGTGCACGGCTTCTTCGATGTCGGGCCCCGAATCCATGACCAAGGTCACCCTGCAGGCGGGCGAGACCCTAGTGGCCACGGTCACGATGCCCGGCGGCGACCCCGGGATCTACCTGCTGTACAACTGCACGAACCCCTTCAGCTGCCCAGTAGGGGCCGACGCGCGCGGCGACGCCATCGAGGCCATCGGCTACATCAACAACACGCCGATCAGCGAGACCCTCTACTTGGTCGTCGACACGAAGTTCGGCATGCTTCCCTACTTCCTGACGCTCGACATCCAATGATTCTCGCCGGGCATGCCCCGGTGTGAACGCTCTCTGCACGGGGGACACGTGGAAGGCCACGTCGATATCTTGGTCGTCGAAGACGACAGCACCATCGCAATGGGCCTCGTGGCCGCACTCGAGCACGAGCGCTTCGTCGTCCGGCACGAAGAGAACGGAGAGTCCGCGCTGGAGGCAGTGCGCGCGCGGTCGCCAGACATCGTGCTGTGCGACATCATGCTGCCCGGCATCGACGGCCTGACGGTGATGCGCACGATCAAGGCCGAATACCCTGGCATCCCGGTGATCATGCTCACCGCGAAGACCGACGAGATCGACCGGGTCATGGGCCTGGAGATGGGCGCAGATGACTACGTCACCAAGCCGTTCTCGGTCCGCGAGGTCGTCGCCCGCGTGAAGGCGCGCCTCCGCGAGCGCGCACCCGACCCCCGCACGCCGAACCAGTTCAGCTTCGGCAACGTCAAGGTCGACCTTCGGCGCCGGGTGCTGTGGAAGGACGGCGCCGAATCCCACCTCACGACCCACGAGTCGGGCACGCTCGGTTACCTGATCGCCCACCGCGGGCGGGACGTGAGCCGCGACGAGCTGCTCCGCGAGGTCTGGGGCTACACCGCCGCCCTCACCACCCGAACGGTCGACAACCAGATCCTCAAGCTCCGCAAGAAGATTGAGGATGTGCCTAGCCAACCGCGGCATATCCTGACGGTGCACGGCACCGGCTACCGCTTCGAGCCGTAGTCGCGTGAGCGAAGCCAGACGCTCGCCCCGGCGCAGCCGGCGCGAGATCGACGTTCAGGCAGGACCGACCGGTCTCCGCCTGCGGGTCAGCACGTGGGGCGAGCCATCGGATCGGGTCACCGTGCTGCTCCACGGGTTCCTGGAGCAGGGTGCTGCCTGGCATGCCGTGGCCACGCGCCTGCAGGGCCGGGTGCTCGCCCCCGACCACCGTGGTCACGGCCTGTCCGAGCACGTCGGGCGGGGCGGCTTCTACCACTTCTGGGACTACGTCGCCGACCTCGACGGACTGCTGGACGCCATGGTCGGCGACCGCCCGGTGGATTTGGTCGGCCACTCCATGGGCGGGACAATCGCCAGTCTGTTCGCTGCCAGCCGGCCCGGGCGCGTGCGTCGCCTCGTGCTAGTGGAGGGGCTCGGTCCGCCCGACATGAGCCACGCCCGGGTCGCCCAGGCACGCCGCTCGCTGGAGCATCGACGCTCGCCTCCGCTGCACCGGGGCCTGGCGAGCGTCGCGGAAGGCGCCTTGCGCATGCGCACGTTCAATCCTTCGCTCGACGAGACCACCGCACTCGAGCTCGCCACCCGCACCACGCGGCCTGCAGGTCTGGACGATCCGGATGTGGACCCCGCTCATCCCGGCCCCTGGGTCTGGACCTGGGACCCCCTCCACCGCGCGCGCGCGCCGCGAGCGTTCGAGGCTGAAGCCTTCGGCGTATTCCTCGACGCCATCGAGGCCCCGACGCTAGCCGTCGATGGCGGCGACTCACGATTTCGACCTGCGGACCTCGCGGCGCGCGTGGCGCGCCTGCGCGATGTGCGCACCCTCACGATTCCCGAGGCTGGCCACTTGATCCATCACGACCAACCCGCAGCCTTGGCCGGCGCCATCTCTGCCCACCTTGGAGCCTCCTGATGGACGCCCAGGCCATCTCCGACGCCCTCGAAGCCCTGTCGAACACTGACACGGCGAGGCGCCAGCGCAAACAGCAGCAACCCCTGCGCGGCCTACGCGGAACGCCGCTCAGCGAGGTCGCGCGAATCGCAGCCGCCAGCTGGACCGAGTCGCGGCCAGTGCTGCCCGACGACGAAGGCGAGCTGAACAACCTGTTCGCCTCGGCCTGGGAGGATGGTCTGGTCGCGATCGGACTCCTCGCCGCATGCATCCCGGATTATCCCGAAGAAGCACTCGAGTTGGGCCTGTCATGGCTCACCCGGCTGGACGACGTTGCGACGGGAGACGCGCTCGGCTGGTTGGTGCTCGGCGGCGGCTCTCTCGCGAGCGGCCGGGGTCTGGCGAGCCTTGGCCGACCAGACCACATCGCGGCCCGCCGGGCCATCGTGATGGCCGGCATGGCGGCGCTTCCCGAGCCCATCGAGGGCCCATCGGCCGCCCCTCTGCGCGCGCGCCTGTCCGAGAAGCGGGTGCAGTTCGTCGAGGAACCGTTGTCAAATGCCCTCACGGCTCACGTGAACACCTGGCTTCGCGATGAATCGCCCGCTGTGCGCAAGGGCCTGCGGCGCCTGCTCCGGAGCTGGACCCGGACGGATGCAGCCGCCGTGGTCGCGTGGGGCGACTCGGTTCGCGGGGGACTGCCACGCTTGCTCCGCGACGAGGTGAACCGCGCCCGGAGGCGGGCCGACAGGGGCCAAGAGTGACCCCGTTGATCGCTCCTGTGCTCGGGTGCGTACTGCAGATCGCCGTGAGTGAGGTGGAGCGGCGTGATGGCCTGTGGCACGAGTCGGTGCGCCTCGAGATCGGCGCGGACCCCGGCTGCGCTTGGGTGGACATACCACTACACCCGGACTCCGCCGTGGTGGGCCGCGGCGGCACGATCCGGCTCGGCGACGGCGGCCGGACCCGGCTCGCGGACGCACGCTTCCAAGCCCTCCCCCGCTCACTGAACGGCGATGGCCTGCTGCGGGTGCACCTGGTTGACCTCCGTGGCGGCGATCGCGCCATCGTAGAGATCGACCGGGAGTGGCGCACGGACACGCCGTTCCGCTGGCAGCCAGGCACGGCGCGGTGGGCCGAGCTCCGGGCGACCGACCTGTCCTGGGAGACTGCCGGCGGCGTCCCCGAGCCCCAGCGCGGGCGGGCATGGGTGGCAGACCCCGGGCCCGATGCCCACGTCCTGCTCACGGCTGAAGGCGCCTCAGCAGCGCCGAACCCTGACGACACGCCGAGGCTGGAGCCCCCGTCCGTTCGACCGCACTGGGCCCGCCACCTCACCCTGGTCGTTCCGAAGCGTGACCCGCAACGCGCACTCTACCCGGGCGGGGGGTCGACGGTGCGGGTCGAGGAGCGGTTGTCATTCCAGCCCGAAGACCGCGATCGAGCGTGGCATTTGGAGGCGCCGGGTGCCCGGGGGATCGACGTCAGGGTGACGCCGAGCGCAGAGGCGGCCACAGTCACCCAGCGAGGCGATGACCTGCTCATCCGGGTCGCGGCGAGCGAGGGTCCGGCCGACGTCCTCGTGGCGTACACCCTCGACGACGCGCCCACCTATGGGGAGCGGCGCGACCAGCAGGAGCTGGAGGTACGCGCGCCTGGCGGTCGGATCGCCTGGGAAGGCGATCGGTTCTGGTCCCTCGCCGACATCCACCAACGCCCGATCCTCCCCGCCCGAGAGGCGCTAGTGACGGCGCTGGATCGGCGGTTCCGCTCGCGGTCCATCCCCGAGCCCGGTCTGCCGAACAGTCTGCGGGGCCTGGGGCCGAGCTGGGATCTCGCGGAACGGCTCGTGCCAGCCCTCCAAGCCCGCGCGCGCCCAGCCCAGCTGGCGCTCGACCCTGCCCTCCCCCGGCCCCTCAATCGCGCGCGCCGCTCAGGCGTGCTCACCGAGGTCGAGGCTGGCCTCATCACCTGGCTCTATGCACGTCAGGCCCGACTCGAAGCGCACTGGGTGCTGGTGCGCCCAGCCGATCGTGGGCCCGGCGGGCGGCTGAGCCTGTCGGGCTACGACTCGATGCTGGTCCGAATCGGTGACGGTGACTCAGCGCGCTGGCTGGATCCGGGATGCACCCTCTGCGCGCCGTGGGAAGTGCGGCCGGAGCTCGAGGGCGGCAGCATCATCGCCCTGCCCGGCGTGACTGGCCCTGCGCCGAGTCCGGGGCAGTGGACCGTGGTGCTTCAGCCGCATCGGGTCGCATGGCAGCTGTCAGGCCCGGCGGCGCTCGAGCTGCGGCGGTGGCATGCCCAGCTCGCGCCAGCGGAGCGGGAGGCCGCGTTGGCCGCGCTGGTTGGAGGGGTGGGTGCCACCCTCGAGGCATCTCGTGGCATCGATGAGCCGGGCGCCGACATCTCGCTGCTCGCCTCGCGAGGACAGGGGGCGCTGGCCCTGCCGGTCGACCTCCCCCCGGTCAGGTCGATCGACGGCACCACCTGGCTCGCCTGGTCGGGCACCCGCGTACTGCGCGTCGAGGACGGCTCGGCACTGCCCGATCCGTACAGCGGCGACCAGCTCGACCTGACCATCGACGGTCAGGTGGTCACGCTCGACGTGCGAGAGCGGAGCATCGGGGCGCGGGATGCCGAAGCTATGGCCTACGCCGCCCGCCAGCTCCGGACAGCCACCGTTCCGCAGTAGGCGAGGACGAGCAACAGGTCCACCCACCCGCTCATCACCACCGCCAGCAACAAGCCTGTGCCGAGGCTCTTCGCACCTGCGGACACTGCCAACGCCGCGAGGAGCCAGCCGCCGAGCGCGAGGGCGGCGATGACGACGGCGACGATGGGCATCGACCACCGAGCGTCGCGCTCGCTGGAGACCCAACGGTTGTGGGCCAACACAGCCCCGATTCCCACGAACAGGAGACCGAGGCCCATGGCGACTAGCGGCTCATAGGCGGCGCGCTGGAGCTCAGCGACCGTAGCCAGCTTCGTGCCGGCCTCGGCCCGCGACACCAGTGAGGCCGCCTGAAGCAACCACGCCGACGACGACACCAACGGCAAGCACACGGTCGCGCTGGCCAACATGGCGACGCCCGGGGCCCACGACCGGATTCCGTGCCGACGGTTCAGCACGATCCACAACAGGGCCCAGCACGCGGCGAGGGCTCCGAGTATCCCACCTGCGCCGATCCACACGGGTGCGTCCATTCAACGTGCGTAGCGCCGCCCCCCGCCAACGGGCCAACCCCACCGGGCTGCGCGGGTCCGAAACGTGAGCAATCTCACCAATTCGGCCCAGCGGTGCAGCGACCGCCCCGATACTCGGCGTTCATGTCTACGGACCTTCCGATCACCGACCGGCTCATCGTGCCCAGCGCCGACCTCGCATGGCAGTTCTCCCGCGCGGGTGGGCCTGGCGGTCAGCACGTGAACACGACCGAGAGCAGGGCCCAGCTGCGCTTCGCGCTGGAGGAGTGCCAGGTGTTGTCGGCGCCCGTGAAGGCGCGCCTGCGGCAGGCAAACCCGCAGTGGTGCACCGACGATGGCGACATGGTGATCGCGTCGGGCGGGGAGCGCAGCCGCCTGCGCAACATCGAGGAGGTGCGGCGCCGCCTCAAGGTGGCGATCCGCGAAGCGCTGACCCCACCCAAGCGCCGCCGGGCCACCCGCCCTTCGCGAAGGAGCAAGGAGCGGCGCCTCGAGAGCAAGAAGCAGCGCGGCCAGGTGAAGGCCGGGCGCGGGCGGTACAAGGGCGAGTAGGCCCAAAGCCGCTCAGTGCACGACGGCGCTCTCCACTACCGGAGCCTCGCCGAACCGAACCGACACCCCGGTTCGGCGCCCCACGCTCCACCAGCGCCCGAGCCCGGTTGGCAACGGATCGCCGTCCAACGCTGAGCGCACCGTCTCGGTGCTGTCCAGGATCTGGCGATTGTCGCCATCGAGCAGCGCTTGCCAGTGCCACCAGCGGCAGTCCGCCCACTCGAGGAACACGAGCGCCGCCGGAACCGCGACCGCGCCCCGCCCCCGCCGCATGCGCACCGTCCCCACCAGCCCCACGGCCTCGGGTGGACCGCCCGGAGCCTCCGACCGTGTGAGCGCGGCAAGGAACCGCGCGAGCGATGCTCGTGCCTCGACCAGCGGGCGCAGCTCGATCAGGTGGATGCGAGACTCGCGCACGACCACTGCCACCGTTGGCGCGCGGCGCGCTCCGACCGCGCGCCGCACCAACTCCACGAGCCGCTCAGCGGTCTGTGTGTCGGCGCGCAGAGCGTCCGTCCGCTCCAGCGAGTGCACCTGGAATCTCATCGTCGCCACATCCTGCGTCGCAGGTCGAAGCTACGCACGTCAGCACCGGGGGCAAGCCTGCGGGGCTGGCTCACACCGCCGACGCGCCGATGTCCTGCCGGTGCTGGGAGCCCGGGAACTCCCACCCCGGGAGCGCGGCATAGGCTCGGTCCCGCGCGGCCTGCAGGTCCGGACCGACGCCCGTGATCCCGAGCACCCGCCCACCGTGGGTACGCAGCACACCGTCTTCGCCGCGATGGGTGCCCGCCTGGAACGTGACCACCCCCGGCGATGCGGAGGGTTCGGGGATCGGCACACCCTTCTCCGACGACAGAGGGTAGCCGCGCGACGCGAGAACCACGCAACACGCGGCGGCATCGGCGAACTCGGGCCGACCGGGTGGGAGCCGGCCTGTCGCGGCGCCGAGCAGCCACGGCAGCGGGTCGTCCTGCCAGAGCGCCATCAGCACCTGGCACTCCGGATCGCCGAACCGCACGTTGTACTCGAGCACACGGGGCCCATCCGGCGTGAGCATCAGGCCAGCGAACAGCACCCCACGGAAGGGCACGCCGCGCCGATCGAGCTCTCGGATCACAGGCTGATGGAACCGCTCCACGAGCTCTTGTGCCTGCTCGCGGGGCACCAAAGGACAGGGCGAATAGGCGCCCATTCCCCCCGTGTTCGGACCGGAATCGCCGTCGCCCAGGCGCTTGTGGTCCTGTGCGGACGGCAGCGCCACAACCCGGTCACCGTCGGTGAGGCCGAACAGGCTCACCTCTGGCCCCTCGAGCCGGTCCTCGAGCACCACGCGGTTGGCGGCCGCGCCGAACCGCCCGCTCCACACGCCATCCATCGCAGCGAGGGCCTCCGCCCCGGTGCGGCACACGAACACGCCCTTGCCGGCGGCGAGGCCGTCCACCTTCACCACCACATCGCCTTTGGCGAGGCGCGCCCGGCCCGCAGCAACGCTCGCCGGGTCGTTGCGGTCCAAGACGACGGCTGCGGCCGTGGGCACTCCGACCGCCGCCATCACGTCCTTGGCGAACGCCTTCGACGATTCCAGTCGCGCCGCGGCACGGCGCGGTCCGAAGCATGGAATGCCAACATCCTGCAGTCCGTCGGCCAGGCCCGACGCCAACGGCCCTTCTGGGCCCACGATAACGAGATCGGCTCCCACCGACCGTGCGACGGCGACCTGGTCCTGCACCTTCGACTCGGCCCGCACCTCGACGCCCTCGGGCCACCCTGGATTGTGCCCCGTCACGACGAGCGCCTCGAGGCCCGGTGACTGGGACAGGCGCCACGCGATCGCGGCCTCCCGTCCACCATGTCCGACGATCACGACCTTCATTCACCCTCCAGTCGACGACGCCGGGGTTCGAGGCGAGCCCTCCTATCCGTCGGGCCCCGACCGCGCTGTCGAGCGCCACGCCGGCCCGTCGAAACCTGTTACGCGCGGCCCCCAGCGGCCGCCTTCGTCCGCTCCCCGCAACGCTCGGCAGCGTCGCCGACATCGAGCGGACACACCTGCGAGGTCCTCGTGAGTACTCCCCGATACGCCCTGATCTCGGTGTCCGACAAGACCGACGTGGCCCAGATCGGCCGAGCCCTGGTCGCCTCCGGACACACGCTGCTCAGCACGGGTGGGACGGCGCACACTCTGCGCGCCGCTGGACTGGAGGTCGTGGACGTGGCCGCGCACACCGGCGCCCCGGAGATCATGAACGGTCGGGTCAAGACGCTGCACCCGCGCGTGCACGGCGGGATCCTCGGTGACCGCGGCCGACACGCCGAGGAAGCGGCTGCGCACGACATCCCGTGGGTCGACGCCGTCGTGTGCAACCTGTACCCGTTCGAGAAGGTCACCACCGGCGGCGCGGACCTCGTTACCGCCGTCGAGACCATCGACATCGGCGGCCCGACCATGGTTCGCGCGGCCGCGAAGAACTTCGCGCACGTGCTCGTCGTGGTCGACCCCAGCGACTACTCGAGGGTCAGTGAGGCACTCGTCGCCGGCACGGCAGACGCCGCCCTCCGCACCGAGCTGGCCGTGAAGGCGTTCCGCCATACTGCGCGCTACGACGCCGTGATCGCCGACTGGCTAGCGCGCACGACCGGCGCCGAGCCGCTGCCGGCAGAGACCGCCCTTCCGCTCCGTCGCCTGCAGTCACTCCGATACGGCGAGAACCCGCATCAGACCGCGGCGTTCTACGCCGACGGCGATGCATCGGGGCGGAGCCTCGCGCGGGCGGTGCAGCATCAGGGCAAGCCGCTGTCGTTCAACAACGTGGCAGACCTCGACGGTGCGCTGCGCGCGGTGTTCGAGTACGCCACGCCGGCGGCCGCTGTGATCAAGCACATGAATCCTTGTGGCCTGGCCACCGCCGCCTCCCTGCCCCTCGCCTTCGCCAACGCGCTTGCGGGCGATCCGGTCAGTGCCTACGGCGGCATCCTGGCATTCAACCGTGTGGTCGACGGCGACACCGTCCGCGCCATCAAGCAGTCCCGCACGTTCTTCGAGGTGGTCTCTGCGCCCGGATTCACCGATGAAGCCCGCACCCTCCTCGAGCCCCGGAAGAAGCTCCGGGTCATCGAACTCCCCGCGGACTGGGCCGGTGTGCGTCCGCCCGGCACCGACGCCCGCCGCGTGCAGGGCGGCTGGCTGCTGCAGGACTGGGATCTTGGGCTGGACACCGAGTGGACGGTGGCGACAGCCCGTGCACCGACCGACGCCGAGGAGCGCGCGCTTCGGTTTGCGTGGAGTGCCTGCCGGAACGTGAAGTCCAACGCCATCGTGCTCGCGCGTGCCAACGATGACGGCGCCCAGCTCAACGGTGTCGGCGCGGGCCAGATGAGCCGGGTGGACGCCGTGCACCTCGCGGTGCGCAAGGCGACCAGCGCGGTGCAGGGCTGTGTGTTGGCGTCCGACGCGTTCTTTCCTTTCCCCGACGGCCTTGTCGCAGCGGCCGAAGCCGGTGTCACCGCGGTGGTTCAGCCGGGAGGCAGCATCCGCGACGAGATAGTGATCGCCGCCGCCGACGCCGCCAACATCGCCATGGTGTTCACGGGCGCGCGGCACTTCCGTCACTGAGCAACAGGTAGTTCGTCATCCGAACCCGGTGTGGCCCGTCGACGTAGCCCTCCACGAGCACCATCTCTCCGATGTGCGCCCCCAACTCCGCTGCCGCAGCCGCATCGAGCCAGAAGAACTGCCCGGTGTTCCGGTCGTCGATTCCGACCTGTGCGCCCATCCGTTGCACGGGGCCGACCCACGCCGGCATGCCGTGCTGCCCTTCGCGGACGCGCCAACCACCGACCCGCACGGTCCGAAAGACCCGCTGACCGGTAACCTCGACAACATGCCCAGCCAATGCGGTCAATGGCTCCGCGGGCCCGAGCAGCACGAGCTGCCAGCGCTCCCCCGTCACCTCTAGCAGCTTCATCGACCGCGGTGCAGGCTCGAGCAGGCCGGTCGCATGGAATGCGCATCCCGACTGAAGTGCGAGGACCACCGCTGCGAGCAGTGCTCCCCAGGATGAACGGACCAACCGGGACCTCCCACGGCGCGTGGATATCCGAGAGCACGGGTGAAAGCCCGGAAAGGCACTCGGCGCGCCCGTTGACTCGGCGATCGACACCGAATACTCTACCGACGATCCGGATCTCTCCGACCGGGTGCGCCCACCAGCGGTACGCATGCTTCTTCCAAAGAAAGTAGGCAATTTCACCTTGATGCGACGGCTCCGATCCGACGGGATCACCGAGTCGTTCGCAGCCATCCTCGACGACCCCGCTGGCCGCCAGGTCACCGCGCGTCGACTTTTGCCGCACGTGCTCCGCGATCGCGCCCAGCTCCGCGAGATCGAGGGGCGGGCCAGGCAGCTCGTCGAAGTGAGGCACCCCGTCGTGGTCCCTGTGCTCGACTATGTCGAGGTGGCCGAGGATCGATACCTGCTCGAGCAGTGGGTCGACGCCGTCCCGCTGACCACCCTGCTCGACCACTTGCGCGAGTCCGGCTCTACGCTGCCGCACAACGTGTTCCTGAACCTCTCCACCCAGATCTGCAACGGTCTGGAGGCGCTCCACGCGCGCACCGGAGGGGAGTCGGATCCTGTCCTCCACACCGGACTCTGCCCGAGCAGCGTGCTTCTGCAGCGCACGGGCAAGGTGATCATCGGCGACTTCGGGCTGGTGCGCTCGCCCACCGCGTCGCCGGGTCGTGGTGGCGGTGAAGCGGTCACGAGCCGGCTCGAGTACCTGTCGCCGGAACAGACCCATCCCGAGCAGCGCTTGTCGCCAGCGTCGGACATCTTCAGCCTGGGCACAGTGCTGTACGAGATGCTCACGCTCAAGCCGATGTTCCGGTCGAAGAGCAACCTCCAGACCATCCACCGGGTGCGCCGCGCCGAGGTCACATCCCACCTCCTCGAAGTGAAGGAGATCCTTCCAGGAGTCGACCGGGTGCTGTACCGCGCCCTGTCCCTCAACCCGCGCCACCGCTACCAGCGCGCCTTCGTGCTGCGAGAGGACCTGCGCGGTCTCATGGCCGGCTTCTCCTTCGCGCGGATCGAGGAGGAGACGCAGGCGGTCCTCGCGCCCCTGTTCATGACGCGGGGCGCCGAATCGATGGAAGATGTGCTCCTCGATCGGCCGCCCGATGTGGGTGAGACCACAGCATCCCTCATTGCGGCGCCGCTCTCGGCGCCTGTCGCCGTCCCCACTCTCGACCGCATGGCCCCGCCTCTCGGTGTGGCAGCGCCCACGCCGCGCACGCTCATCCCGACCGATGACAGCGAGATGCTGGACCGTCCTGAGGAAGGCGCCTTCGAGTCTGAAGAGTCCACCGACATCCGCGACCCGGCCGACCTTCCGAACCGCCAGCCCACGATGCCTCTCGAGGTCGAAGATCTGGACGCGACGGAGGAGCCAGGATCCGTGGACGATGCCGATGAGGAGGACGGCGGCGCCGAACCCTCGCCCCCAGAGGACGGCACATCGTGGTTCCCCAGGGTGCCCGCAGGCTCCAGCGACCCGAGCGAGGGCGTGACCGAGCACGCACCTGTCTCCTTGATGGCGAACCCCATCGACCCCGACGCACTGGCGGCGGACACAGAAGCCACGACGCTCCGAGAGGACTTCGACACGGTCGCGTTCGAGGACGAGGTCAACACCGAGGTCAAGGCGACTCCCGCGCCGTTGGCGTCACCCGACGCCAAGCCCGCTCCAGCGGCCGGGCAGAAAGGTGAGGCTGGGAAGTCGGGTTCGAGGAAGCGTCGGCGAAAGAAGAAGCGTCGGGGGCGTCGAGCCGCCGGGGCGGCCAGCTCGCAGTCCGCCGAGGCGAACTCGCCTCCCGCCGCCAAGCCCCCTCCCAGGCCAGCGCCTGCGCCCGTCGCCGCCAAGACCGACACTCCTGTCCCCCGTCCAGCTGCCGCGGACGACGACCTCGACTGGCGCCAGGATCGTGGCGGCGGCGGGTGGATGCTCGGCATCGGCGCCGTCGTCGGAGTGCTGGCCTTGTCCGTGGTCCTGTGCATCGGACTGGGGGGTACCGGTGCCCTCCTGGGGGCCTCCTCCGTCGACAACGCTTCTACCGCCCTCGCTACGCCAGACCCTGAGCCGCCAGGCCGCCTCCCGCCGGCCCCGAAGCCCGCCGAGGCTCCGGAGGATCCTGGTCTGTCGGAGCCCACAATTGCGGAGCGGCCCGAGCCCGAGCCTGAGCCCGAGCGCCCCGCCGCTCCCCGGCCCGCCCCTGCGGTCGCCGTCCAGCCAGCTCCAGCGCCTCAGCCGCCGCCGCGGCCCAGGGTAGCTCCGGTCGCCCCGAGGCCGGCACCAGCGGTGGCCGCACGCCCAGCCCCCGCTCCGGCCCCGCCACCTGTCGCTCCTCGGCCTGCGCCCGCGCCGCGACCCGCTGTGGCATCCGTCCCCAGCCCCCCGCCCGCGCCGCGACCCGCCGTCGTGTCGAACCCCCGGCCCGCACCGGCGCCTCCCCCCGTGCTGCCCCCCCCTCCCCCCGCGGAAGACGACGCAGTCGCGGATGCCATGGACGTCCAGCCGCCACCGCCGGAGGACTTCGGCGCTCTGGGTGTGTTCGCCGATGCGGCATATTCAGGCCGACTGTCGGCCAGTGATCGCGACGCCCTCGAGGCCGTCCCCCGGAGCGACGAGGCGGCGTTCGACCGAGCGAACACGTTCCTGTACCAGGACGCCAAGGCCCGAGGCTCGCTCGAGGACCGCGCGACGTATCTCGACACGCTGTTCAGCCTGGCCCCGAACCGGTACCGGCCGGAGCTCTTGGTCGAAGATGCCGAGCTCGCGGTTCGGCAACAGGACTGGGACCACGCCCTGTCGCAGGCGAGCCTGGCGGACCAGCACTGGGCACGGATCCCCGGCGATCTGGTGTTCACGCGCCGGGCGATGATCCACGAGGTACGGGCACAGGCCTCACTCGGCAAGTTCTACTCGTCTGGCGGTGAGGATCTCGACGCTCTCGACGACGCGATCCGTGGGTGGCAGGACTACCGTGACCACGTCGACCGACGTGCGCGGGCAGACCTCCTCGCGCGGGCAGACAGGCAACTCGCGCGACTGCGCGACATGCAGGAACGGATGCAGTAGCGATGATGCGACTCCTCCTATTCGTGCTCCTCGCTCTGCCAGCGTCCACGCTCGCGGCCAGGAATCAGATCTCCGGTGTGGTCACCGACCGCAATGGCGACCCCGTCCAACAGGCCATCGTCGGCTTGGTCCCTGGGAACGTCCAGCTCGTTACCGACCGCGACGGCCGGTTCAACATCGACTACGTGCGCGACGATGACGGCGAGCGAGCCCGGCTCCGCAAGCGCACCAACTACACGCTCGAGGTGTTTCGGCCGGGCTTCCACGCTCGCTCGCTCGAGCTGTACTACAAAGGAGGCCCGGTGGCCGTGGATCCGATCGCCCTGGTGGAGGAGACCATCGAGGTGCAGGACCACGGTGAGACCCTCGACCCCGAGCTTTACGCCACTCCCAGCCAGAGCACCGGCGCCACCTACGAAGGCCAATGAGAATGCGAACACTGCTGTGTGCCTGCCTCCTCCTTGGCTGCGGCGGCGACACACCTCCCCCCGCGGCCGCCTCAGCTACGCCGGTCGACGCCCCGGCTCCGGCTCCGGTGCTCGACTTGTCGAGCCATGGCTGGTTGTCTCATGCCGTGTGGGCACCCGCCGAGTTTCAGGCGCTGGTGGATGCTGACCGCGAGGGATGGATCGCGCTGCATGCCAACGACTACGAGACGGCCGCCAAGAGACTCGAGACCCCGACATCCAGGGCCCGGGCCGAGTGGATGCTCGCCACGCTGCACCGCGACCTGACACGGCTCACCGGCTTCGCCGTGGAGACCTTCTTCGCCGAGTGGGACGCGCGCACGGGCCTCCCGGAGGACAGCGCGGCCACGATGATCGCTACGCTGGGCTCGTTCTGCGCCGAGAGCGGGGCTCTGTCCGGCTGGGCAAGTCGGTGCAAGTCCGACTCTCCGGGCTTCGACATGGCCCAGGAGATCGCGCGGGGTCGCGCACCGTGGGACCACGAGAGCATGGACGTGTACGGCAAGCGCATGGCGCTGCACCGCAAGGCACGCACCGCCGGCAACGTGGAGCCGCTGGTGGCCTCGAGTGTGGTGCCGTTGGTGCGAGAGCCCGTCGGTGACTTCGAGCGGCTGTTCTACGATCCATGCCTGCACCGCACCCTCGCCGACTACTGGCAGAATCGGTACACGCAGAGCCTCGACGGCGACGGCTGGGGCTCGATGAGCTCGTTCGCCGACCTCGGGCTGGCGGGCAACATCTTCTCCCCTTGGCTGCTGCCGGAAGACTTCCGCGCGGAGATGAGGGTGGCCACATCGGCGGGTGTGGTCGGCGCCCGGGCTCCATCGCTCAGGCGCCTCGGCGTGGGCACGAACCCACACGCCGGTGACGACCCGGTGAGCGCGCGGCAGGAGGTCGCCTCGCTGGACAGCGGCCTCGCAGACTGGCGCGCCGACCTCGAAGCGAATGCTACGCCGGAAGGGCTGGCGATCCTGACCGACCTTCGGCTGGTCGAGCGCTTCCGGCAGGAGTGGCTCACCACGCGAGCGCGGTATGCCTTGCTCGAGGACCGCCCGCGACAGGCCCTCGCCTACCTCAACGCCGCACGCGACAACGGCGACCTCACGGTGGGACCGGCGAACTCACCGATCCTGTGGGCATTGCTGGCCGAAGCCCAGCTGCGCAACGGCCGCGCACGCGAGGCCCTCGACGCGCTGCACGTGCTCTCCGGCGAGCACCCCGAGGTGCTTGGCCTGCGGGAGGTCGTCGGCAGTCTCGCTGTGCTGCGAGGCCTGGATCGCACCGGCGACTCGAAGGAGGAGTGAGCATGTACCTCTTCGCCCTCCTGGCGGCCGTCTCCGCGAGCGCGGCTGAGCCCACGCTGCGGTACGCCGAGGATCGCGCGCCGGCGATCGTCAACCCGTTGTTCGCCACGTCGATGGCCGAGGCACGCCTGAACGAGCTGGTGTTCGAGAGCCTGTTCTCCGACGATCATGACCTGCGCTCGGCCCCCCAGCTGGCGGAGCGGTTCGAACTCTCCGACGACAAGACCTCGATGACCCTCCACCTCCGGCATGGCGTCCGATGGCACGACGGAAAGCCCTTCGACGCTGACGACGTGGTGTTCACGATCAACGCGATGCAGGATGCCGGCACAGCGTCCACGGAGGCGGGGCGTGCAGCGTGGATCGCCAGCGCCACTGCCACGGATGCCCACACCCTACAGCTGTCCTTCGCCGCGCCTGAGCATGCCCCGCAGGACAAGCTGCACTTCAAGATCCTGCCTGAGCACCGGTTCGAGGGCCTGCCGATCAAGCGCACCGACCCGTTCCGCAACCGACCGATGGGCACGGGGCCGTGGACAGTGCAGGCGTTCAACGAAGACAGCTCGATCAGCCTCGCCCGCAACGCCGATCACTGGCGTGAAGCCAGCCTCCCGGGGCTGTCGATGCGGGAGGTGTCGGACAAGAACTACCAGTCCAAGCTGCTGATCTACAAGTCGCTCGACCTGCTTGTGCGCGTGCTGCCGCGCGACCTCGCGCCGCTCCAGAACGACCGTGAGGTGCGGCTGTACCCGTACCAGACCAATTCCTGGTGGTATGTCGGGTTCAACCACAAGGATTCGCGGCTGAGCGACAAGCGCCTGCGCGAGGCATTGTCGCTGCTCGTGGATGTTCCGGAGCTGTTGCGCCCCATCGGCACGGGCCAGCTCGTGACGGGGCCGTTCGTGGTCTCGTCGCCGTACTACGACCATGATGTGCCAGCGCGTGCCAACGACCCCGACCGAGCGGGCGCTCTGCTGCGAGAGGCCGGGTACAACTTCGATGGCCGGCACTGGGTCGACTCCGCAGGGGCTCCCCTCAAGCTCCGCATCGCCAGCCAGGCCGACCTGGAGACCAGCCAGGACGTCGTGATCAACCTGCAGTCGCAGCTCCAAAACCAAGGCATCGTCGTCGAGCCGAAGTTCCTCCGCCGGGCAGAGTGGAAGCAGCGTGTGTGGCGGGACCGCGACTTCGACCTCATCCTCTCGCAGTGGTCATTCGACCGCAACGAGGATGTGTACGAGCAGCTGCACTCAGAGGGCGGGCGCAACTTCGTCGGCTACTCCAGCGCGCAGGTCGATGCGTTGCTCGAGAGCGCCCGCGACAGCGTCGACCCGCAGGTGAAGAAGCAGCAGCTGCGCAAGGTGCACGCGCTCACGGCCGCGGATGCACCGATGGTCTTCCTATGGACGCTGGACAACTACGCCGCGGTGTCGACCAAGGTCGAGAAGGTGGAGATTCATCCCTTCTACTTCTTCACCTGGGCAACCGACTGGACCCTCCGCTGACGGTGCCCGCCGCGCCGGGGCCCCGTCCGGCGAGCTCGCGCCCAGCGGCGCGCACGGCGTGGGTCATGCTGCGGGTCTGGGGGCGATGGAGCGCGACGGTCATTGGCGTCGCAGCGTTGCTGTTGCTCCTCGTCGACGCGGCGCCGGGTGATGCCATCGACCTGCTCCCGGATGGAGAGTCGCTGCGCCCGGAGCTGGAGCGACGGTGGCACCTCGATCGCTCGCTTCCGGAGCGCTTGTTCCGCTGGCTGTCCGGGGTTGCGACCGGGGACCTGGGCACCTCGTGGGTCGTGCGCCCTGGCGCCACTGTGCAGGAGGTGCTCGCCGGCCCAGCGACACAATCCATGGTCCGGCTGGCCGCTGCGATCGCACTGTCCATGACCGCCGGCGTCGTGCTGGCGTGGGGACGCCCTGAAGGTCGAACCTGGGCCCGAGCACCGCTGTCCATCGTCAGCCTCGCGCCGGTGTTCCTCCTCGCCCATCTGGCCGTCGCCGGCCTCAACGCCGCCGCCTGGTATGCGATGGAGGCGGGCTGGATCCCCCGACCCGATTGGTTCGCCCTCCCGACCGAGCCCTCTTGGCTCCGCGGTGCGCTCGCGGTCACGGTGCTCGCGGTGGGCTCAGGTGCCCTCAGCGGCCTCGTCGCCGACATCGACGATGCCCTGGCGCGACTGCATCAGGCTCCGTTCGTGCGCGCGGCGCGGGCCCGCGGCGAGCCCACTGGACGGATGCTGTCCCGGCACCTCATCCCGACATTGGCCGCCCTCGTGTCCGACCGGATCGCGTTCTTCATCGGCGGGCTGGTCATCCTCGAGAAGGTGCTGCTCCTCGGCGGCGCCGGAGCGCTCCTGTGGCGGGCGTCGCTGGAACGCGACGTGGAGCTGGTGCTCTCCATCGGCCTCGGCGCCGGCATCCTGGTCGCCACCGGTCGGCTCGTATCAGACCTGGTGCGCGCATGGGTAGACCCCCGACTTACGGCGATCGGAGCTGATCCGTGATCGCGCTTCGGATGATCGGAGCGGCCTGGTCACCGGCGGTGCGGCGGCTGCAGGCACCCGCGGCGTCGGTGGCACTGCTGACGGTGTGCCTCGTGGTCCTCGCCGGCATGCTCGCCCCCCTCTCTGGCTACGTTCCCGGCTACGATGTGGTTCCGGCGCGCGCAGGCTCCGGCCCGGGGCTCGAGGCCTGGCTGGGCACCGATCATCTGGGCAGGGACGTGTTCTGGCGACTCGTGCACGCCTGCCGCGCGTTCACCATTCCCGGGGTGTTGGCCGCGGCCACCGCGACGTGCATCGGGCTTCCGGCCGGTGCCGCCGCCGGCTGGCGACCGGGCATCGTGGCCTCCGCGCTGCGGTTCCTCACCGACGTGATCGCCGCCGTTCCACGTCTGGTGCTCGTCCTGCTCGTGTGCGGCGTGCTCGGCACGGGCGTCGTGCCCCTCGCCATCGGTGCTGGTCTCGCCTACACCCCTGCCCTCTCCGAGACCATCCGCGATCGTGTCGAGACCCTGCGGGTGGAGGGGCGGGTCGATGCATGGCGCGCCCATGGACTGTCCGACACTCGGATCCTGTGGCTGCACCTCGTCGCGCTCGGCTGCGGTCGGCTGATCGCGCGCCGGTCCCTGGAGTTGTTCGCGTTCGTGCTCGTACTGGAGACGACGCTGTCGTACATCGGCGGGTTCGGCGTGCAGGAGCCGTCGCCATCATGGGGCAACATGCTGGCGTTCGACTGGGGTCATGCGGTCCATCCCGTGCCAGCCCTCGCACCCGCGGCAGCGATTTGGTGGACGCTGTGGGCCACCACGCGGCTCGCTGCGACCTTCGCGGAGGGTGACGGATGAAGGCCATCGCCGTGCGCGATCTCACCATCTCGTCAGGCCAACGCACACTGGTGAACAGCCTGCACTGGATGCTCTCCGCTGGAGAGATCCTGGGTCTGACCGGTCCCAGCGGCGGTGGGAAGACCCTCACGGCCAGCGCCACCCTCGGCCTCACGGATCTCGACCCGGGGGTGACCGGCGGAACACTGGAGCTGCACGACGGGCGCGCGGTCAAACGGCTCGCGCTGCACGGCACCCCGCACGAGGTCGACGCCCGACTCGCGCCTCTTCGTGGGGTCGCAGCGGTCTACCTGCCCCAGGACGCAGACCGATGCCTCGATCCCCTACGCACTGTGGGCGCCCAGGTCCGCTCGGCCGCCCGTGGGGGTGAACCCGAGCCATGGCTCCGACGTGCAGGGTTCGCCGAACCGGAGGCCGTGCTCGGGTCCCACCCACACGAGCTGTCCGGGGGCATGGCCCGCCGCGTGGCCATCGCCATGGCCATCGCCCGGGGCAGCGCCTTCCTGCTGGCGGACGAGCCCACCACGGGCCTGGACCCGCTCACGGCCGATCACATCGCCCGCACTCTCCGGGCCTTGGCAGACGACGGGATCGGCGTGTTGTGGATCACCCACGACCTCCACCGACTGTGTGTGCTCGCCGACCGGGCAATCGTGCTCGCTGACGGCAAGCTGGAAGAGGTGATGGACACGACAGCCCTGCGCACCCGGTCCCCATCCTCTCCGGTCGGGCGGGCACTCCTCGACGCAACGAGTGGGCCATGGTGACCGTCGCACTCGAGATGATCGGCATCTGCGCTCGTTATCCCGCGCCGTGGCTTCGTCGGGGTCCCCAGGTGCTGCACGACATCACCCTCCGGGTCGACGCCGGCGAGCGGGTGGCTCTCATCGGGCCCAGCGGCGGCGGCAAGTCCACGATCGCCCGCATCGCCGTCGGCCTGCTCCGCCCCTCAGCGGGCACACTGCGGCTATTCGGCGAGGACACTCACGGCTGGACAGCTCGACAGTGGCGGACCACCCGTCAACGGCTCCAGCTGCTACCACAGGCTGCCATGGCCTTGCTTCCACCTGGGATCCCCGTCCGCCTTGCCCTGGAGGAGACCGCCGCCCTGCACGGCATCCCACAGGCCGAGATCGCAGGGTTGGTGCACGCGCTCGAGCTGACCGCTCGTGTCGACGCCCCGCCCGAGGAGCTGTCGGGAGGGGAGCTTCGACGCATCGGAATGGGCCGCGTTCTGCTCGCGCGGCCCGCGCTGCTGATCGCCGACGAGCCGACGGCTGGGCTCGATCTTCCACTTGCCCGGAGGCTCCTCACACTGCTCGACACACACCTGGGAGACGCTTGCGCGCAGATCCACGTGTCGCACACGCCCCGCCAGATCCGCGGCTCCTGCGACCGGCTCGTGGTCGTGGACGGTGGCCGGCTGCTCGACGACCTCGACGCGGGGGCGCCTGATCCGACCCATGCCACCTCACGGGCGCTGCTTCGCGCCTCCGGCTGGTTCGGTGAGCCGGCATGATCCCGTTGTTCGCCATGGTGGCCGTCGCCCAGGACACTGCGGACTTCCGCGACCACGTCGATCAGGCGAAGTTCTACTTGAAGAAGGGCTGGCATGCGGACGCCCTCGGCGAGCTCGAGCGGGCCGTGGCGCTCGAGGATGGTCGCTTGGATGCCGAGGCGTGGTTCCTGCTCGCCCAGACCCGGTACGCCCTCGGCGACCTGCCGGGGGCACGATTCGCGGCGGATCGTGCGTTCGTGCACAGCAGCGACCCCAACCAGGAAGAGCAGAGCCGCGACCTCACGGAATACCTCGCGCAGGCGTTCGGAATCCTGGCGCTGATTCCGCCACGGGAGAGCGTGACCACCACCATCTCCCTCGAGCTGCGCTCTCGTGTGCTCGACCCCGAGCTCAAGCGATGGGTGCAGCGGGTAGCGGAGCAGTTGAGTCAGACCACAGCCCTGCCCATCGAGGTCGGCTTGCCCGCAGGCACCTACGCCGTCAACGGCGCGCTGGTGGAGGTCGGCGGCGGGGAGCGGACCGAGGTCGTGCCCGCCATCGCAGGGCGCCCGCTGGCATGGCAGACCCTGCGGATCGAGATGTCACTGGGCGTGAGCGCGTGGTTCGGCCGAGCAGCAGAGTCGATGCTTCCTGCTGTGACATCCGGTCTCGCCTTGGGCGTCCCTGTCGGTCCGCTCGAGGTCGCCGTTGTCGGAGACTGGACCCCCCGCGGCATCGCGCTGGCCGATGGGTCGGTGGCGGTCGACCCGGTGGGGGTCGCCGCCGGCGTGCGTCTCGGCACTGAGTTCAGAGGGGATGAGGCGCTGCGGATTCGGCCAGCGCTGAGCTGGCGCTACGGACAGATCCCCGGTGTTCAGATCCCGTGTGGCCAAGATGACTCGGAAGGGTGGACCTGCCGCGGCCCGACAACGCGGCCGCAGCTCTTCGTCGTGCCCCGAAGCCGGGTGCATCGGGTGGGCGTCGAGCTGGCCGCGACATGGCTGCCACGAGACAGGAAGAGCGGCCTCGGAGGCGGAATCCGGCTGCTCGGCGAGGTAGCTCTCGGCACCCTTCCTGAACAAGCCGAGGCACGGGATCTGTCGTCGAAGGCCCGCATCCCGTACTCTGTGCACGATCGCAGCTGGACCGCCATCGGTGTGCGCGCGCTGCTCGACATGACCTACGCGTTCTAACGGAGTTCTCTGCATGCCCATGCGAGTCGGACCCGGCATCGCCTCGGCCATCGCGCTGCTGCTCTGTGCGCCCGCCACCGCCCTCGGCGCCACCGTACTGGAGGTCGCCGCGGTGGATGGTGCCAACCTCCAGCGGCCCAGCTGGTCGCCAGATGCCACCCGCCTGTCCTACGAGGCCAACTACCACCAGGTCAAGACCATCGAGCTGTATGTCGGGGACCCCGAGAACCGCACCTTCCGCCGATTGAAGGGCGCCCGGCGCTCGACCACCCCGATCACGGCCGGCTTCGTCACTGCGACTCCGGCAACGCAGGTGGTCAACGAGCTCGCCTGGGGCCGAGGCAACGGTTCCGGCTACGTGTTCTCGGCAGCGGCCGAGACCCAGGACTTCGACCTGTACATGGATGGCGGCGGCGCCATCGCCATTGCCCCAGGAGCCGACGGAGGCCCGAAGTGGTCGCCCGACGGAGCGCGCCTGGTGTTCACCTCCGCGCGGACCGGGGATGGCGATCTCTACGTGCTGTCGGCCGACACGATGGAGGCCGCGCCCAAGCGCGTGACGTCAGCCGCCGGCAGCTCGGAGCTGTTCGCGGATTGGTCGCCCGACAGCCGCAGCCTCGTGTACGTGGCCCACGGCGACACCGGCGACCATGTGTGGCTGCTGCCGACGCTCGATGGCGAGCCACGCCAGCTCACAACAGAGCCTGGGAGCCAGGTTCGTCCGACCTTCTCTCCAGATGGAAAGCGCGTCGCCTACTACTCGATGGCCCCGCCAGGATCCCCCGACGCTCTGGACCAGTGGGCCCTGGTTGTTCGGGAGCTCGGAGCGGATGCCGTCCCCGTCGTGCTCGCCGAGGATGTGAAGCCCGACCTCTCGGGTCCGGCATGGACTCCCAGCGGAGACCACCTCATCGCCGTGCGCAACGACCCTGACGCCCTCGACCCCGTCGCTTGGGTGCCCGCCACCCCCGGCGGCGAGACCATCGACATCGACCTCGGCACCGTCAACCACGGTGATGTGTCCGTAGTTGCAAGCGGTGGTGCACTTCGCCTGGCCTTCATCGCTCAGGGCCGCGTCGATGACGCCGTGCGCGCGTTCAAGCGCCTGTACATGACCACCCTTCCGGTCAGTCCCCCAGCCCAGTGACCGGCCTCGTCAGCCGATGCGCCCGGAGGTCTCCGTCGGCCGTGGAAGGCGCCAGCGCCAGCTCGGGAGCGCCCAGCCCTGTCGCGTCCGTCACGTGGAACACCACTACCTGCGGAGCCAACGCCGTGAGGCGCTCCACCGCGCGCCGTGGGACCACGACGTAGTCGAATCCCCCACCTCTCGGCAGCGCCGCGATTCCGAGCTCGCCATTCCGCAGCTGGAACGCCGCGCGCTCGGACACCTTCACGCACGGCAGGAAGCGTCCGTCCGCAGAGCGGTGGTGGAATCGGAGAATCCCACTGACCTTGAGGCGGTTTCCGAGCAGGATCTGCCTGATCTGAAGGGCCCGCTCTGTGCGCTCCCGCTCGCTCCGACGTCGAGTCGCCTCTGCCGCCCGTTCGGCATTCTTCGCGGCCGCCTCGGCCTCGGCCTCGGCCTGCGCCCTGGCCTTCGCCTCCCGCTTCTTCTGCCGTGCGCCTTGGTCCTGCTTCCGCTGTGACTTCAGGTCGCGCGCGACCTGACGCGCCTTCTTCTTCGACACGAGGCCCTTGGCCAGGAGCTGGTCCCGCAGCGACGACACAGACACCTCCCCACACCGCAGCATCAGGCCTCGGGAGTCCCGCCGACCGGCCCGAGGAAGAATGCGTGAAAGCTACTGTACTCGTCTCTGGGATCCAGCCGGGCGGCCGTCTCGAACCGCTCACGCGCCTCGTCCAGCATGGCGCGGAAGGCGACGGGATCTCCAAAGATCACGTCGTCCTGATCGGCGCGCTGCCGCAGGATCTCGGCGAGCAGCGCGTTGCACAACGCGAGCACCACCGGCTCGGGAATCTCGTCGGTCCACTGGCCTCCTGCCTCGAGATACCCGAGGGCCTCTCGCCCGTGCACCTCGGCCTCTTCGAGGCGTCCGGTATCGAGCAACACGCGGGCCAGCTCCATGTGCGGCTCGGGCAGGCGAGGCTCGGCGCGAAGCACCGCACGCAGTTCGTCCTCCGCCGTGTCCAAGTCGCCGTCAGCCTTCGAGCGCAGCGCCTGAATGAAGCGCGCGCTCAAGGCTTCGAGCCGAGCCTGATCGTCTTCGTTGGGTTCCATGTGCCTCTCTCAGGGAAGGTCGTCGAATGGATTGGCGAACGGTGTGGGCGGGGGCTCATTGCCAGCCTGCGCGCCCCCGCTCCCCAGATCCACCGACTGGAAGTTCACGCGGCTAGCCACCGCGCGGATCAACCGCGGGGCGATCCATCTCCGCGACCACGGCAGGATGAACAGGAACCCGGCCAGGTCCGTGAACACACCTGGCGTAATCAGGAGCAGACCTCCCGCGAACACAAGCGCACCCTCAGCCAAGCGGGAGGCAGGAGGAATGCCGCTCGCCAGCTCCTCTTGCAGGGCGCGAAGCACGCCGATTCCTTCGCGCTTCGCGAGGGTGGCGCCGACGAGCCCCGTAAGCAGGATCAGCAGGAACGTCTGCAGCGGCCCGAGCCACGAGCCCAGGTAGAGCAGGATGAGCAGCTCTACCGCCGGAATGACGGTGAATGCGACGAGCAGCCAGAGAATCATCCACCTTCCTCCACAAGTTTCGCCCGCTGCCAGCACTCCTCCAGCTCCTCCGTCCCGGTGGTTTGTACGGTGCGGCCTGCGGCGCTGAGCTGCGCCTCGACGCTGCGGAACCGGCGCTCGAACTTCGCGGTGGCGCCCGAGAGCGCACTCTCCGCCGGCACCCCGAGATGACGCGCGAGGTTCACCAGCGTGAACAGCACATCGCCGAGTTCATCGAGCACCCGGGCAACGTCACCGCCCAACATGGCCTCATCCAGCTCGGCCAGCTCCTCGTCTACCTTCAGTCGAACCTGAGTGGCGTTGTCCCAGTCGAACCCGACGGCAGCAGCCTCAGCGCTGACGGACTGAGCGTGTGCGAGCGCGCCGCGCAACGTGGGTTGGGCCTCGACCACGGGCTGCGAGGGCGACGGCACGCGTCTCATGACCTCAGCCTCAGGTTAGGATGCGACGGCTCGGAGCGTCTGTGGAGTTTCCCCAGCAGTTTGGCGACTATACGCTTCTCGAGAAGATCGCGACCGGCGGCATGGCCGAGGTGTTCAGAGCCCGCGCCGAAGGCCTCGCGGGCTTCGAGAAGATCGTCGTCATCAAGCGTGTGCTCGATGCGCTCGCCCGCGATCCTGAGTTCATCAACTTGTTCGTCGATGAAGCCAAGATTGCCGTCCGGCTTCTGCACGTGAACATCGTGCAGGTGTTCGAACTCGGCAAGGTCCACGACAATCACTACATGGCGCTGGAGTTCGTCGCTGGGCTCGACGTGGCCCGCCTCGTCACCCGAAGCCACCCCCGGGGGCCATTTCCCCTCGCGATCGCGCTGTTCATCACGCGCGAGGTTCTCAAGGCCTTGGACTTCGCGCACTCCCGGTGCGACGAGGAGGGCCAGCCCCTGCACATCGTGCACTGCGACATCAGCCCGCAGAACATGCTCATCTCGTTCGCCGGTGAGGTGAAGATCACCGACTTCGGGATCAGCAGGGCAGCGTTCCAGGCCAGCAGCGCGCACGACGTGATCCGTGGCAAGTACGCCTACATGAGTCCCGAGCAGGTGGAGGGCAAGGCCCTCGATGGTCGAAGCGATCTGTTCTCGCTCGGCGTCGTGCTCTACGAGCTGCTCACGGGCCGCCGACTGTTCAAGCGCGAAACCCGGGAAGAGACGATCCGGCGGGTGCGTCACGCCGAGGTCCCGTCCCCCCGCACCTACCGGCCCGAGATGAGCGAAGACCTCGAGGCGCTGCTGCTCCGCGCACTCGCGCGTCGCGCCGGAGACCGGTTCCGCACCGCGGGAGAGATGCTCGAGGCGGTAGGGCAGCTCATGGTGCGCGAAGGTCACCGCGCGACCAACAACGACCTGTCGGCGTTCGTCCGAGCGATGACCGACGCCCCCGACGACCGGCCGGCGGTCCCCGAGGTCGCGTCTTCCGCCATCGTGGCGTTGGCGGTAGAGGCGTTCGCTCCACCGCGTTCGTTGTCCACCCCCTCCACCACGCTCGCTCGGCTCAGCCAAGAGTGGTCCGCGCTGATCGGCGATGCGGGGGGCGAGGTCTGGGAGCAGGACGAAGGTGGCGCGCTCGTCGTCTGGGTCGGCGGTGACATCAAGGAACGCCTGGTGGCCGCGACCGACCTGGCCGTCGCCATGAAGCACGGCACGCGCAAGGCCGGCTACCGGCTCGCCGCAGGCCTCGCACCCGGGGTGGCCCGACTGCACCGGGGATCCAGCCGCCCAGCAGAGGGATGGGAGCTTGCTGGCCCATTCTACCTGGCCCGGTGGATGATGAACCTGTCGGCCCACCGAGGACGGCTCCTGCTCACCGAGGTGGGTGCGAAGAACATCGAGGGCCGGCACCCCACCGAGCTGCTCGGCCGCATCTCCATCTTGGGTGATCGGTTCATCAACCTGTTCGAACTGTCGTAACAAACGCCCGAATCACTTCGCCAGCGGCAGGTCGACCACCACACACATGCCGGCGGTGCTGTCGAGCTGCACGGTGCCGCCCATCTCCTCGACGAGCCGACGGGCGATGTACAGCCCGAGCCCGGTGCCTCGCCCCTCGGGCTTCGTGGTGAAGAACGGCTGAAACAACCGCTCGCGCAGCTCTGGCGCGACACCGGGGCCACTGTCCCACACGTCCACCTGGCATCGCTCGCCCTCCTGGCGCGCCGCGATCCGGATTGTGCGCTCTGGCTTCTCGGAGACAGCATCGATCGCGTTCTGAATCAGGTTCACCAGCACCTGGCGGACAGCTGTGGGACGACCGTGCACCAGGAGCGGCGCCTCGTCGATGGCCAGGTCGATCTGAACCCCCTCCTGCCGACAACGTAGTGCGAGCATGGCCGACGCATGCCGGAGCGGGATTCGTAGGTCGAAACACTCGGATTCTCCGCCCATCCGCGAGAACCCGGAGTAGTGGTCGAGCAGCTCGTCGACGTGGCGCAGGTTGGCCAAGAGTGTCGTGAGATCGTCTGCATCCAGGCCTCGTCCCTGGGCCCGGCGCAGCTGGGCTGCCGCCTGGATCGCGAACAACGGCTGCCTCAGCTCATGCAACAGCGATGAGGCCAACACGCCGAGCTCGGCCAGCTGCGCCACACGCAGCCAGCCCTGTGGGTCCAGCGCCGGCAGGTCATCGTGAGGATCGCTCATCCACCCCCCCAGTCCTCACGGTTCAACGTCGTTGTCGACCACGATCGGCGACACGACACACCCATCGGAGCGGTTGCCCGCGCCATCCCCGGCTTGCACCACGACTTCGTACACACCATTCGGCACCACTCCGCCGGTGCTGTCCCGACCGTCCCACGTCCACGTGTCCTCCGGCCCCGTCGGCGGCAGCCAGCGTCGCTCCACGAGCTCGCCGTCCGTGCGCTGGACGGAGGCGATCCACCATGCTGGGGTGGAGGCGCTGTCCAGCGTGATCGTGACGCCGTCCGCCTCGTCACCGGGGCCATCATCACCATCCGGGCGAAAGGTGCTGCTGAGTGGAGCGACCACCACGCAGCTCACATCGTCGAGCGCGCCGCCAACATCACCGAAGCTACCGACGTAGGGTGCAGCGTCCCCGCCGACCCAGCCCCCATCCAGCAAGTTGCCGAAGGCATCCCGCACCCGCTCCGAGATCTCCAGGCTCCACAGGCCGTCGCCCGCCTCCACCGGAGTGGGGAGCACCACCGTCACCACCCGATCCGAGTCGGACGGAAGGATCGCGATCGGTGCAGCTGGAAGCGGACCGTCGAGGAAGAAGTTCGCCGGCTCGAGGGACGGAACGAGCATGGGTTCGCTGAACTCGACCTCGATCTCGGAGACTGGCCCCACCGTGTCGCCGCGCGGTGACTGCTCCCACACGATCGGAGGGCGCTCATCGCCCAGCACCGCCACGGACGACGAGCCAGACACGGTGCCGGTAGACGCCCAGACCACCAGCGCTGCCTCGCCCCCGGAGTCGGCGTTGGCGGTGGACAGCGTAAACGCGCCCTCGCCCCGTGCGTCCAGCGTGAGCGCGAGCCCAGCGCCCGATTCGGCGACTCCGGCCAGCTCACCGCGACTCGTGCGCACGAACACCGTGCGTCCCGAGGCAGCATCCCGCGAACAGTCCACGACCGGTCCCACCTGCACGTCGACCAGCTCGGCGGGCTCACTCAGCACTGGCATCGATGCGGCCTCGGGCACCAACCGCACCGGCCCTACGGGCTCACCGGTCGGGTCTCCCACCCACGCCGTCGCCGTGGAGGCGACTCCGCACCCGCGCCGATCGGCGGCCACGAGATCGATTGGGTAGATCCCCGGCCCCGGCAGCTCGAGCTCAACCTCGGCGATCTCGGATGTGGCGACATCCCCTGCCGAGGCGGCCCCATACAGCACCAATCCGGGGGAAGAGCCCACGTACGACACCGCGATCCTGGCCGTACCGTCGCCCCTCGTGCAGGTGATGGCGTCGTCGAAGCCCGAGAACGAGGCCTCCAGCACCAGCCCGACGCCATCGCACTCTTGAACCACCTGGAACAGGTCGCTCGCTCCCTCGAGTCCATCCAGCGACGCCAAGACGGTCTCGTCGATCGCCGCGCTGCTCCACACCATGTCGGAGGTGCCGACGCCGTTGACCATGGTGAACGGCACATCCGCGGCGAATCCGGACGGGGTGGAGAGCGTGCCATCATCGACGCCGTCGTAGTCGGTGCGATTTCCCCAGGCGTCCACCGACTCGATCCGGACATCGACCGAGTCATCCACCCACGCCCACGGCGCGAGGACGGTCACATCCAAGGCCGCTGTGGGGCCCGCGGACACCTCCACGACCGGCGACACACCCAGCAAGATCGAGCTCTGCAGCGCCTCCACGAACGCAGGGCCAGCACGGGTGAACACCACGTCGGTCGTGGCCTCGCCGTCAGGATCCAGACCTAGCACCAGGTCGAAGGTGCCGGCGCCATCCCGTAGCCGGACCGAGGGATTCTCCTGCACGAGGTAGGGGTTTCCCCATGCATCCTGCGCGACGAGGTTCACAGCGACGGGCTCCCCCGCCACCGGGGTCGGGTTGGAGATCACAGCGTCGATCACAGCCAGAGGACCATTGTTCACATCGACCTGCGCGCTGTCTGCCGCCACATCACCCGCGGAGACGGTGAACTGGGTGCCTCCCCTCGCCTCGTACACCGAACACCGGAAGAGAAGGTTTCCCGCGCCATCGTTGCGCGCGAACGCACAGGCCAGCTCGCCCTCGTCACCCGAGAACGAGTACCTGTCTCCGGTGAGCGAGGCGTCGTCCGGGTCGATGGGATTGCCGTAGGGATCTGCCGCTGCGACGATGAAGTCGTGCGGCACGCCCGCGATGATGGGGCCTGAGATGTTGAAGGACAGCTCGCCGACGTCCAGGCTCGACAGCACCGTGATCGGGTCGGAGCGGCCCTCGATCGCGCCCGTACCATCGGCGTGCGACACGACGACCCGGATGCCCTCGCCCGCGCGCGTGGGCGTGCCGGTGCAGAACACGCGGCCGTCGATCGGCTCCTGACACTCCACTTCGACGAGGCCCTCCGCTGTGTCCGACACCACCACTGCATCGCCGGGCCACTCCACAGGGTTCCGCGCGATGTCGGCGGCGAGGACATTCATGCCGAGCAGCTCGCCGGCGCGCAGCACGCTCGGCCCCGCAGACACCTCGAATCCGCTGAGCGGGCCGGGATCGACGACGAAGCGCCCACTCTCGCCGTACGGACCGAAGTCGGAGAACAAGTAGTCCTCTCCGCTGGCGCACCCGTTCTCGGTGGCGGTGGACAGCGTCACCACGAGCGGCGTGCGCCCGCTCACGTCCAGGGTCTGGGCGAACCCCCGACAGGCGTTCTTGATCGTGACGGTGAACTGGCCCGCCAGCGGGTTCTCGAACTGGTCCTCGACCTGCAGGTCGACCGAGAAGGGCTCGCCGGCGACCGCGCGGAATGTGCCACCATCCGACGGCAGCGCGATCCGAAGCGCCTGGTTCGAGCCCGGCTGCCACGCCATGCTGATCGCGCCACCGAGCACAGGGGAGAACGGATCCTCCGGCTGAACCCGCAGTGTGACCGTGGTCGGCCGCTCCACGGTGAGGGCGAGGAACGCGTAGCCCTCCGATCCGATGGACCCGACGAGCTCGCCGACTGTCTCGCTCGTGGCGTCGAACGTCGCCGATGGCTGAAAATCGCCCACCGGCAGGTCGGCCGCGTCTGTGGCGGTGATCACCACCGGGAAGCTCTGGAGCACAGGTTGCCCGTTCGGGTCGAGGAGCACGACTTCGAACGAACCAGCCTCACCCACCGCGTTGACGGGCTTCGTCGTGGACAGATCCAGGCGGGCTGCCTGGATGTCGGTCACGGTGAACGCATCCTGGAGCACCGCGGTCTCCCCAGACGGCGCGACCACCTCCAGATCGTACAGGCCGGCAGGCAAGCCCCGGCCCACCACCGCACTCAGGTTGCGGTCATCGACCGGCGACACCAACGCGAGATCGTACCGCGCTCCATCCTGGGAGAACATCGCGGCCTCGAACGTTCCATCCAGGCGTACATCACCCTCGGCGGCGTCCGCGGTCACCCGGCGGTGGAAGTTCCTGCCCTCGATCTGGATGTCCGTCAGCTCCTGATTCCAGCCGAAGGTCGGCTCCACACCGGTCACGCTGGGAGCTGGCAGCTCGACCCCGCACCCGACCAGCAGCGCCGTGCACGCGGCCAGCCGCCCGGCCAAGCCCGAGCCGAGCGACCCGCACCGGCGGAACCGCGCGACAGGGTGATCGTTGATCGGCGAGGGTGACATAGTCCTCAATAGACTAGCCGATATCCGAGGCCCATCGCGACTCCCGCGACATTACCCGTGGTGCCCACGTCCCCCGATCCGCTCGTGAGCCAGGTCATCCTCAGGCTGAGCACCAGCTCGCCGGAGCGACTGAGTCGGTACCCGCCTCCACCGAGGATGACCGGCCCGGCCACGAAGTTGTAGCCCGAAGCGATCGGGCTCTCCCCGAGCGTGACCCGCAGCTGCTCCATGCCCGCTGCGGCGCCACCACCGGCCCAAATGCCAAACCGACCTCGATCACGACGGAGCAACGCCGCGACGGTCGCCGGGATGACCAGGCCGTTCACCCGGGTGGCGGGAGTCCCGCCCCCGGCCACAGACCAGCTCCAGCCATGCACGCCGACCCGAAACATGACTGACTCGCCGATGGCCTTCGTGCGCACATCGACGTCCGCTCCGACCACCGGTCGCGTGAGGCCGCCGAAGTTGCTCTGAGCACCGACCCAGGGCCCGAACGACAGCCGGATTGCGCGCGGCTGCACCGTGACGACAGAGCTCGTGCGAAGCCCTCCTGCGCGGGCGACGATCTCGACGGGCCGCTCCCCTTCGCTCTCGGCGGGCGTCCACCGGGTCACCCAGTGGCCCTGCGGTGTCTGGCGCGTGAGCCCGAAGGTCCCCTCACCGCTGGTGACCTCCAGCGGAAGATCCCGCACTACGGTGCCCGATGGATCCTCGACCCAGGCCGTCACCTCCGCGCTCGCTGCCGGACCCGCTCGCAGGATGGCAGGCTCGACCCGGAGCATGATCGCGTCGACCCGTCCAGGCTCCACCCGGACCTCCGCCTTCCCGGTCAGCACCCCTGGGAGGGGGCTCGCCTGCTGACCCCGCTGCACGACCCGTCGCGCCACCAAGAACCGGGTGCGCGCCGTCAACACGAACGGGCCAGCGGCAGGGAGCTGAAGGTCCGCCCGCGCCCAGCCGTCCCCGTCCGAGGAGACGACCGCAGCAGCGGCGCCGCTGTCGAGGACCAGCTCGACATCAGGGACGGGCCGTCCGTCACGATCGACGGCGCGAGCGCGAGCCCTGACCGCCCCGTCTGCTTCGAGCCCCCAGTCGAGCAGGAGGGCCGCAGGGACGGCGCCTCGACCAACCGGCGACCACGCCGCGTCGACCACGTCTTGGCCCTCCACCGCCAGGCCGCTCCACTCACCACGCCACACGAGCTGCTCGATCCCTGCTGCCGTGACGGTGCCGGTGCGGGCAGCGACCTGGAGACCGTCCGGTGGCAGCAGCCGCCCCAGAGCATCCTCGACGGTCACGAACACGTCGGTGGCCGGTGCATCGGTCCGCACCACATCGGGCCACAATCGCACCCGCACTCGCGCGGGGACCGAGTCCAGCAACGGGATCCGGACCGATGTGGCAGCTCGGCTACCCAGAGCGCAGGTCACTCGGGGATCTGCCTCAGGATTCGCCGAGAGTGAGGCGCCCCAGGTGCCCGCACCGAACGGGGTGAGGTCGAGCATCTCGCCGCCAGAGCGACACACCGGGGGCTCGTCGATCAGCCGTCCATCGGCGTTCGCAACCCGCAGGACCAGGCGAGGAGGCGGCCCGACACGCCCTCGCTCACCGACGACCAGCCCGACCATCGCTGGCGTGGTCCAGGTCGGGAGCGGGATTGCGGTGTCGAGCTCGTTGCCGAGGTCATCCACGAAGTGCGCGAGCACGGCCGTCTCGCCGGGGAACTGGTCTACCCGCACGTCGAACTGGCCCGAAGCATCCGCGGTAAACGGCCCATATTTGCGATCGCCGATCTCCAGGCTCAGCATCGCGCCGGGCTCTGCCTGGAGGGGCAGCCAGGGGCGCGCCCGCAGCCGGATCGCCGACCAAACCGGCTCCGCCGTGCCCCGCCCATCGCGCAGGCCGATCTGAACCACCCGAGGATAAGGGCTGTCGTCCGGCACAATCGTGATCACCCGCATCTCGCCGTCGGCCACGACGCCTTCGACCCGGCCCTCGCTCGTCACGACCTCGATCGCCTCGGCAGGCGGCAGATCCGGACCGGTCAACAGCACGTCGATGGTCTCGCCCGCCAGGCCGTCGATGCGCTCGGGTGGCCGAAGGGGGCCTCGGGCCCGCTGAGCCAACGGCAGCATGGCCTGGCTGCCGCCGCAGCTGACGATGACGGTGTCCGCCGTCGGCTCGGGCACGAGCAGGATGGACTCGACCCCCGGCGCCACGGGCGTCGACGGTCCCGCCGCCCCTCCGATCACCGTGAGCTCATCGCACCGCCCCGGCTGCCCTGCCGCGTCGGCGTAGGCCACATGGACCTCGGCGGGTGCACCCGCGATCAGGTCGCCGTGTATCGACGCTGCCGCGAGGGTCTGCGCCGACGCCGGCCCGGTCAAGCAGGCCGAAATGAGTGCGACGACCCACGCCAGGCCGTCAGTCCTCATAGCTGACGCCGCCCTTCCACCGAGGCCCTCGCGTGTCCCTCACCTGGAGCGACCCTGCCATCACCTCGCTCTCGCGGCCGAG
This sequence comes from Myxococcota bacterium, assembly GCA_047609825.1. GTDB lineage: Bacteria > Myxococcota_A > UBA796 > UBA796. Next base: position 6,606 of record JBLFXJ010000026.1, on the reverse strand, counting down.
CGGATCCACTGCGACCACATCTACGCGGTTGTCCCCCTCGCCGAGTCGGACCTCCGCCTGGAACCGACCGTCTCCGTCCGCTCGGACCACGACGGGGTCGAACGCACCGCGGATGGTGACCTCCGCACCTGGCGCGGTAGTGCCCTCGACCACTGACACTGACGCCCGCGTCCGCTCCGCCTCGGGCCATGCCACCTCGAGGAGCAGATCTTCTGGCACCGGCCCGAGGGCCGCGTGGCGGTCCACGATCGTGGCCTGCTCGCCCGCCGCCACCACCGTCTCGTCAGTGCCCGACAGGAGCACCTCCCCCCGGGTGGTCTCGACCTGGACGATCCCGCCGTCGACGGCCATCCGGAAGTCCGCGTTGGTCGCGACCACCTCGCGATCGCGATTGCCCACGCGCACGCTGCCGGACTCCGGGCGCACGGTCGCCTCGATCCGGCCGCCTTCCAGCTCGACCCGTACGCCGTCTTCGTCCACCGACGTGATCTGCATGCTCGACGTGGGCCCGACCCGGATCTTGGTCTCACTGCCGAGGGCGAGCACCGCGCCGCCGCCCGCAGCCGTCGACAGTCGATCGTTCGCATCCAGCCGGAGTCCGACGGCGGCCTGGACCTGCTCACCGTGGCGCTGGACGGTCACGGCACCATCGGCTCGCTCCAGCACCAGCTCGAGAGCGGACTCGCCGGACGCCAGGTAGTTCCCGATCGCGATCGCCGCAGCGACGAGGACCACCAGGGCCACGAGCACGCCCGCGAACCTGCGCACTCAGGCCTCCGCTTCGAGCGCGAGCGGAAGCGCCAGGCGCCAGCCCTGCTGTCCATCGCGCTGGTCGAGGCTGCCCCCCTGACGCGCCACCAGCTGGCGAGCGACCCACAGCCCGAGCCCAGCCGCGCGCTGGTCATCGACCCGCGACAGCGACTCCCCAGGCTCCCGATCGGTCTCGAGATCCACCACCGCGCGCGCATCGACCCTGTGCGGGCGGACCGTGAGCGTGGTGCCGTCCGACAGCCCAGCACGCAGTGTCTGCAGGACCTGCGCGAACAGCCGGGCGCCATGAACCAGCTCGACTCGGATTGGCAGTGGCTCTTCGGCCTGGATCACCTGCAGGATCACCCCACGTTGCCGGAACGGGCCGCTCACCAGCGCCTCCACTTCCGTGAGGACGGCTCGGAGATCTACCACGCCGTCAGAGGCAGGATCCACGTCGGCATCCGCGAACCGCTGCATCGCCTCGACGACATCTCGGCAGCGCTGAGCCTGGCCCTCGATGTCGGAAAGCAACGCGGCATCGAGTCCCTCCGCGTGCCGGGTGCGGAGAACCTGCGTCAATCCAAGGATACCCGCGAGCGGGTTGTTCAGCTCGTGAGCAAGTCCCGCGCCGACCTCGGCCACCGCCGCAAGCTGCCCCGATCGCACGAGCTCACCCTGCGCCCGGCGTAGCTCGGCAGTCCGCTCATCCACGCGATCCTGCAGCTCGACGTTGAACGCCTCGATCCTCGCCTGCTTCTGCTCGACCTCACCCTGAGCGGTGTGCAGGGCCGTGCTCATCTCGTTGAACGCGACCGCCAGCTCGGTCAGCTCGCCGCCCCCGGTTGTGGGGACCTGCTGGCCGAACCGGCCTCCGGCCACCTCGAGCACAGAGTCCCGCAGCCGACCGAGCGGTGCGGCCATCGTCTGGGCCAGCCCCAGGCCCAGCGCCAAGGCGAGGAGCATGCTCGCCGCCACCATCGCCTGGAGGGTGTCGCGGATCGAGTCGACCGCCGCGAACACGACGGACTCGGGCTGGGCCACTACGACGGTCCAATCGGTCTGGGGTACAGGCGCGGTCTCGCCGTACACCGCCTGCCCGTCTTCCAGGTCGTAGCTGAACATGCTCGTGGTTCCAGCCAATGCGCGGATCAGCTCCGGCTGCACCAGCGGATGATCCCCGCCGAACCTGGGCACACCGCTGCCGTCGAGGAGCGCCATGCCAGCTGTGGGACTGCTGTTCGCCTCGAGGGCTCCGACGACCTGGTCGAGTGTGATCTCGGCGACCAACACCAGCCATGCGGGCCGCCCATCGTCACGAGGTGGCCCATCCGCCGCCAAGACGGCGACGGTGACCGATGCGGGTCCGTCAGCCGCGGGCACGTACAACGGACCGAACGCTGCGGGCGCACCGTTGGCGACTGCCTCCATGGGGGCGAGCGCGAGCATCTGCGCGACCCGCTCCGAGCTCGACGCCGTCCATCCGTCAGGAGGATCATCGAGCCACACCGGCTCCACGACGGGCTCGCCGTCCAGCCCGACCAAGGCGACCGCCACCACCGTGCGGTTCGACCGGTAGACCGACTCCAGGAACCCGCGCTGAAGCCGCGGGGCCAGGCCCGCGAGCCTGCCGGCATACACGTCCCGCCAGCCGGCCAGGAACCCGAGTTGTCCTTGCACCCACACGCCGACGAAGTCCGCGCGCAGCGCCGCGGACCGCCGTTGGTAGGTCTGGCTCGTGGATTCTGCGTCCGCCGTCGCCGTGCGGAGTGCGAGCGCGCCGGTCACGACGAGCGGCAGGAGCGCGACGACGGCCATCGCGAGGGTCAGGCGGAGCCACAACCGCAAGTCGTCCTCCGGTCAGTGCTCTTCGGCCTCGGATCGAGGCAAGCGAACCTCGAAGGTGGTGCCCTCGCCGCGACGGCTCTCCACGGCGATGCTGCCCCGGTACTTGGTCAGTATTCGGTACACGATATTCAACCCGAGGCCGGTGCCTCGTCCCGGTGGCTTTGTCGTGTAGAACGGGTCGAAGATGGTGCCGAGCCGCTCCCCTGCGATGCCATCGCCGTTGTCGATCACGCGCGCGCTGGCGTGCCGCCCACTCGCGTCGATGCACACCGAGACCCGCCCCGGCCAACCGTCGCCCGCAGGCTCGCCGTGGCGCTCTACCACGGCCTCGACCGCGTTCTTCACCAGGTTCACGAACACCTGTTGCAGCTCGCTGCCCCGGGCGCGCACCACGGGGCGCTCGTCACATCGGAGGTCGACCATGTCGAGTGGGAGCGCCAGCGACAGGGACACCAGCCGCACGGCGTCTTCTACGACGCGGGACAGCTCGACCTCACCCCGGTACTCCCGCTCCGCGTCGCGCGAGTAGCCAGAGAGCTGGACCACGATCTCCTTGATGTTCGTCGCGTACTCGATCACCTCGTTCGCGTAGCCGCGAATCAGGCCCAGATCCTGCTCCTCGACGATCGCCTCCGCGAGCCCAAGGACCCCGAACAGCGGTGAGCTGATCTCGTGCGCGATGCCAGCAGCGAGCACGCCGATGCCCGCCAGCTTCTCGCTCTGGATCAGCTCCGACTGGACCTCGCGGAGTTCCTCTAGCGCATGCTCGAGAGCCACGTTCCGGTCCTTCAGTGCTTCGACGAGCCGCCGATTCTCCCGGCCCATCCGAACCTTTTCGAACGCCTGCCGCACCTTTCGGCGCACGTCGAAGATGTCCTTGGGGGGCTTGACAATGTAGTCGAACGCGTCGAGCTGCATCGCCGCGAGGACGGTGTCGAGGGAGGCGTAGCCCGTGATGATGATGCCCTCGGCGTCCGCTTGGATGCGCTTGGCGTGGCGCAGCAGCTCCAGGCCTCCGATGTCGGGGAGGTTCTTGTCGGTCAACAAGACGTCCACCCCGCCCGCCTCCATGGCAGCCAGCCCGGACCTCCCGTCGGGGAAGGCCAGAACCTCGTAAGCCTCTCCCTCGAACACGGATCGAAGCAGGTTGAGGATGACGGGTTCGTCGTCGACGATGATGAGACGCCCGCGCGCAGGCTCGTGGGTCGACACGAACGGTACCCCTGACGGTGGCGAAGCGTAGCACGGGCGCCGCCTGCGCCGCACTGGGCGCGCTGCAGGTGTTGCTCACGGTCCCGTGGACCGGTAGGTTCCGATGTGTCCGGAGGCTCGAAGCATCGATGTCCAACGTTCGATTGGTCGCACTGGCCACCCTCGTCGTGGCTGGCTGCGCCAAGCAGACCAGCAACTCTCAGGCAGACTACGAGCGTCGAGTCACGGAGCGTGAGTTGGCCGACGAGGGCCTCATCCTCCAGGAGGTCGACCTGGACGGCGACGGCGCGGCCGACGTGGTGAACTACCTACGTCCCCGCTCCGACGCGCCGCGGTTGTTGATCCGCAAGGAGATGGACCTCAACCGCGATGGTCGCATCGACGTGGTGTCGTTCTTCAGCGACGTGGGCGTCCTCGAGAAAGAGGAGATGGACAGCGACTACGACGGCAAGTTCGACTGGACCGACCACTACAAGGATGGCGTACGCGTCATGTCCGAGTGGGACTCGGACTTCGATGGCGTCCCCAATGTGTACAAGTACTACACCCGGGTGGATGGCAAGCTCGTGCTCGACCGCAAGGAGCGCGACACAGACGGCGACGGACGCATCGACCTGTGGGAGCGCTTTGGCGCCGACGGGCAAGTGATCCGGACCGGGCGCGACACCGACGGCGACGGCAAGATGGACGTGCGCGAGGAGTAGCGGGCGTCAGTCGGCCAGCGCAGCGACCACCGCGGCCCGCACGTCATCTACCCCCGCGGTGAGCGGCCCGGAGAGGCGATCGCAGGGCACGAAGTCGCCTACAGCGACCGAATTCTCGGGGGGGTCGCGGAACGGCACCTCGGGGGTGTCGATCCGCACCGCTCCGACCCACGGGATCAGCCGCAGAGGTGTCACCCCAGGGGGCCCCACTGTAGCGACCACGGCGCACGCACTGCGCTCGCGAACGATCAGGGCGCCGACCCGCATGGCGACACAGCCCGCTCGTGGGCACACGCGCTCTGGCTCCGGCCTGACGGATGTGGGGCGATCGGGCGCCACCTCACGAACCAGGCTCGCCAGCGCTCGCTGCACCTGCCACCCGGCAGCGCTGGCGATTGCGGGTCGGCCTGCAGGAACCACGCGGGGCCAGAGCAACACCACCCCGCCCGCCACGCCCGGGTCGTGCGACACCTCGGGCGCCAGCTGCTCACCGGCGAGACTTGCCGCGACGAGCGCCAAGCCCGCCCAGCAGCCCATCACGCGAAGGCCAGCCAGCCGATCGTGCAGACCACGGCGCAACCCAGGAGGGCGACCGAGAACATATCTTCGGTAGACCACCGGCGAGCCATCGGCTCAGGGCGAACCCGCGGGATGCGCGGAGCGAGGATGCCGCCAGTCTCCGGCCGTCCGGTCAGCGCGGCCACACCGAGGGATGCTGCGCGTGACACCGCGCTCGTGCCGCGGGTGCGTTGTTCCGGATCGTGGTGCATTACCGCCTCCGCTCCCAAGGACTACCACGTGAGCACTACGTCCCAGCGTACGATCCCCGATCCCGGCATGAACCCCGGGCGAGCAGACCTCGCGCGCCGAAGTTCGCATCCGGAGGATCCCCGCCGACTCTGGGTGTTTACCGGGTGTCAGAGCGGACGGAGTCGTGCTCGTCGAGCACCACCAGTTCGTCGTCATCTGTCGTGATCACCAGCCACGGCGCTACGTCGGCGCCCGGTGCGAAGCACACTTCGGCGGCATCGGCGATCTCGACCTGGACGACCAGCGCTGGCCGGGCGTCCTCGCCGAGACGCGCGCGGAGCAACCAACATCCCTCCACCCGCCGCTCGATCCATGCCAGCTCGACGCCATCGTTCCAGGCGATGGCATCCAGTGAGCGCACGATGTCGTGTTGGGTGAGAGACTCCACCACGACCTGCCCACGGCCACCGACCCGCGCGGCACGCAGCCCGCCGGGGGTGTCCCCCACCTTCCGCTCCACCCAAGCGCACCAGACGTAGTCGTCCTGGGGGGCTGCGGTGGCCATCTTACCGGGGAACCCTGGTGGGCTGCGGAGAGGCCGTCCCGGCCCGCCGATGCCCACAGCGAGGAGCACATCTCCCTTGCAAGAGAGCACAGGGTGGTGGCGGCCGAGAAACCCGCGCGCCGTCGTAAGTTCCTTCGATACCAGCGGCTCGAGTGCTTCATCGCCCCACTTCTGGACGACCAGCAATGGACCGCGCTTGCCCAGGCCCCACATGTGGAGCACGCCGTCGATGGACGACGCCACGGGTCGCACCGCCGGCGGGTAGCCGAGCACCCGCGTGGTCGAGGTCGCTTCTTCGCCCATGCGAATCCGCACGACGGCAACGCTGCCGGCCCGCTCGCGCAGCACGAGCGCGTCCACGCCGTCAGGGGAGCCGACGACCGTGGTGGCGAGGACCACATCGGTCGGCACCTGGACGACGCCGTGTACGCCGACGCCCTCAGCTCCGAGCATGGCCCATCGCAAGCTCGACACGTCGTCCTGGTCGGCGTTCTCCCAGATCACCCCGACCTGGTCGCCATGGCGTGCGGCCGAGATGCCGACGAATCGGAGTGCGGCATCCGGATCCCAGAGCACCCCGTACCGGCTCAGCTGCTGCGTTTGTTCCTCGGTCAAGCCGAGGCTGGTGGGGTCCAGCCCAGACATGTCCACATCGGCGAGATCGAGGCCGGTGAGGTCCACGTCGTCCAAGCAGGCGCCCGCGAGGCAGGCCCCGGTGAGCTTGGCCCCGGCGAGCACCGCACCGGTCAGGTTCGCGCCGGTGAGATCTGCGGCGGT
>JBLFXJ010000025.1:0-40100 GCA_047609825.1 Myxococcota bacterium | reverse complement strand
CCAGTGGGCGACCGCCGTTCGCGAGCTGGTCTGGGGTGAGGGGCAGGTTCATGTGCTCCGCTGCGTTGCCGTGCAGATCGTACACGTCCAGCGGGCTGGAGCAATGGGGAAATGCACCGGCCGGATAAGTGTTGCTGCCGCACACCTTGGGGTCGCTCCCGTCGCAGCCAGCCGACTTCGTGCTGCCCTGCCCGCACACCCCGGCTGCAGGCCGCTCCGGTCCGGTCGACCACGCCTTGGTGGGGTCTTCCGCCTGGTTGTGCGCGCCCCGCATGGCGGCCTGGGCCGACGCCGCAGACTTGCCCGCGGCGAGATCGTACCGGTAGTCCGGGGGGCGCAACGCACCCGCGCAGGCCCCCTCCCACTCGTGGGCATCGCACAGGCGCTTGCCCACCGCCTCGCACAGGGAGGCCGCCTCCGACGCCCGCACCCACACCACGGGATACGCGCAGGGAACGCCAGGAAACTCGTACTGATCGATGCACACCGCGGCCTGCTCGGGCGTCTGGCTGGCGGGGTCGTACAGCGGCGCCATCCACGGTCGACCACACACAGCCTGGTGCGCCGCGCTCGGCCCGGTGGTCCCGGCCTCGGTCCGGTGCTGAGCGCAGGCCTCGGGCGTCATCGGGTGCGTCGTCGGCCCAGGCAGGCCCTGGCCGAGCCGATCGCTCGCCGTCGCGATCGCGGTGAGGGCTGTGGACTGGGCCTCGGTCAGCCCATGCGCGGTGACGGCCGCCTCGATCCACCCGAGCCGGTCCGGCGCCTGTGCGCTCGCCATCGTGGCGGTAAGAAGCAGGATCATGCTCACTTCCGTAGGACCGTGAAGAAGTCCCGGTTGTCGGGGAACGCGACGAAGCGGGGCAAGCGCACCCCCTTCTTCTCCTTGTCGAGCACCGCCATGCCAACGTCGAGGTGCGCGACCTTCCAGGCTCCCTTGTCGTCCTGGTCGTACACCGCCGCGTAGGTGTGTTCCAGCGCATTCATGTCCATATGCATCGCGACCGTACAGCCCGCGCCCAGGAACACCTTCGCCATCGACTTCGGGGTCGCCGCGGTGAAGTAGCCATACATCAGGAACCGGCCGCGCTCGCTCTCCTGGATGCACAGCCCGGCCCGAATCGTGCGGGATTCGCCCGTCGCGGATCCCGACCAGTTGCCCTGCCGCCAGTTGGCGATGAGCGGGCTCACCCGCGCCTCGCCATCGACTGTGTCCACCAGGGGGATGCCGTTCTGCCGAGCGTGGAGCACCCGGTCGAGCTCGGCGTCGTGGGCCTCGGTCCAGGTGACCACCTCGACCTGGAACGGCTCGAACACGACCAGGGTGGCGAGGCCGGGCTGGAGCTTGCTGTGGATGATGCCGTCCTGGATCACCCCGTAGTGGGAGGCGCCGGGCCGCTCCGACAGCACCCCTTCCTTGAACGCCCCGTGCTCTCGCTTGAACCCGCCGGTGAACGAGGCCGCCAGGCGGGTGGCCTCCAGGGGCGCCACCTGGGCGGACTGCTCCAGCGGCGCCAGCGTTCCGATGCCGTCCGGGCCAGGCAGCGCGCGGTCGACCTGGGCTGGCGCGGCTCGAGCGGACCACCCCACCGCGGGGTGCTCCGTGCCCACCTCGAACTCCAGATCGAACTGTGACAGGTCGAACGCGAGGAACATCGCCAGTGCCCCAGCCTCCGCGGCATCGGTAGAGGCGACCAGCGCCCGATTCTTCTCGTCGGAGGGCGGCTCCACCAGCTTGGGCGCAATGAGTGCTGCGAACACGCCGGGGTGGTCGGTGACCGGCAGCCAGGCGCCCGCGGGCACCGAGGCTGGCGCCTCGATGGGGAGCCCGAGGGCGTTGCGGGCGAGGGTCGCTCGGGCGCTCTCGGGCGCCAGGCGGATCGGCGCGGGTCCAAGGGCGCCCCTCGCGGCCTCGGCCCCCTCGTCGATGGACGCGACGCGGCGGAACCGGTCTTGAGTGGCCTGCTTCACCAGCGTGGTGAGGTGCTCGCCGCCCGCGACATTCGAGCGCACGAAGTCGGTGGCCCACTCCAGCGTGGACCGGCGGCCCACCGTGGTGTTGCGGACGAGCACGTGGTCGTCGCAGATGGGCACGTACGGGCGCCCGGACTTGCGGGCGAGCTGCAGCTGCGAGGGGGACCCCTCCCACGGCGCGCACCGGTGCGCGGTGTCGTCACCGAGGTGCACGATCGCCAGGCCCGTCGCGTCGCTCTTGTCAATGTCGATCAACACGGAGCCCGGAGCACGGTTCTCGAGGTGCCAGGTCTCTTTCCCGACCGTGAGGAGGATCGCGCGATGGAACCGCGGGTGCAGATCCACCACGGTCAGGTTCGGGCCCAGCTCCTTGGTCACCCGCCAGGGCTGCAGCTCCACCACGGTCTTCGGGCGGCGTGCCTCGTAGGCCTCGCGGGTGCTGTCCGGGATCTCGGCGGCTCCGAGTGGCGCGATCGGCGCGAGCTCCTCGTCGGGCGTGTCGAGGAGCACGATCGGATCGGCCTCAGGCGCGAGCCGGACCAGGGGCGGCGGGACCATCTGGACGTGGATCTGCGGTAGGGGCGGCGGGGGCGGGGGCGGGGGAGAGGCCGGGGCGACCTCGGAGCTGCAGGCCAGGAACAGCCCGGCGACAGCGATGAGTTCGAGCATGACCAGGCCGCTAACCGGGATCGGGCAACCGGACGCTCCATGCGCGCGTGCCGGCATGCGGGCCGTCCTGCCCATGCTGTGGACGAACCGCACCCGGGTCCACGTTCAGCGGTAGTGCGCTATCCTCGGCGCCGGAGGTCCCATGCTCGCGCTCCTGCTCCTGCTCACGCCCGCCCTCGCCGGCGCCGACGCCGTCCTCACGATCACGGGGGAGTGTCCGGGCCCGGTGGACTTCGAGATGCGGGGCTCGGAGGGCGGCCGCTACCTGCTCGTCGCGGCGGACGAGGCGGGCTCCTACCGGCTCGCGAGCGGGCGGTGCGAGGGCGCGGACATCGGTTTGCTACCCCCACTGTCGGGGTACGGCCCGTTCCCGGACCTCGACGTCGACAGCGTGCGCACGATCCGCCCGGTGATCCCGGACGTGGCCTGTGCAAAGCAGTTCGTGCTCCTCGACCTGTCCACCTGCGCAGTGTCTGAGGTGGCCTCCTTCGGACCCGGCCCCGTGGACTATGTGGGCTCCTACGGTGTGAATGACGGCCCCGTGTGGGGCGTCACCCCGCCCTACACCTGCCTCGAGGCCTGCGCTGTGGTGTTCGGCGGCGACGCCGACGACTACCAGTGCTCCACCGAGCCCGACGTGGTCACCAACACCGGCTGGTACCAAGGATGGGGCACCAGCGAGCACTGCGCCAGCTCCGGTGCCCCCCTGCCGGAGGTGATCGTGCACTGCCCGGCCTACCCCGACTACGTCGACGGCTGTTTCTCGGCGTACAACAACGACGGTCACTGCGGCGAGGAGAGCGTGAACCACTGCTTCACGCGCTGACCGCGGGCGACCGGCAAGGCGCTCCCTCGGCCTCGAGCCGGTGCTCCAGACCCCACCTCGGCAGCGATCGCCTCGATCCGGCGGCCACCTTCGTGCGGGTCGGGGCCGAGGTCCCAAACCTTAAGAAACGCTAAGGCCAACACAGCCGTGTCGGGCGTTAATCTCCGGGTGAAGGAGGTTATCAATGACAATGATGCTCGCGGTCGTACTGTCAGCCCAAGCGCAGGTCCTGGAAGACGGGAGCCATGGTCGCCCAGACTTCGTCGAGCCCGGGGGCCCGCCGGCCGACCGCGGAGTCCCCATCGACGACCCCAACCACCTGCCAGGCCCCACCCTCGGGGTGATCGAAGACCTCGACGGCAACACCATCGCCACGCTGCACGTGCCCAGCCCGCCCGCCGAGCCGCACCCCGATTTTTTTTCGAGCGACTGGTGGCCGGGCGCCGACTGGTTTCCGACCAGCGATTGGTTTCCGACCAGTGACTGGCAAGACGGCACCCTCGAGCTCCCCGACGAGGACGTGGTCGACGTGCGCCTCGGGATCTTCGGCGTCGGTGGCACCGACTTCCTGGGTGCTCCGGACGCCCTGGAGGGCCACGAGCCGTTCAGGCCGGTGCTGATCGGTCTCCCCGAGCCGACCTTCGACGCGGCACGCTTCGTGCCCGGTGTGTTGGAAGAGACCGACGCCGGGCTGGCCATCGTCGCGCGCTGAGGCCGCTTCCACGTTGCCACGATGCCAGATCGACGCCTAACCGGGGCATCGGTCGTCCGGCAGCTGCGGTGGACCCCAGCCGGGCAGGTAGCGCCGCACCTCCTTCGGCAGGATCCACCCGGCTCCACGTGCCCCGCCCATCGCCAACACCAGCCGACCGAGCCGACTCTCGGGCGCCGTGCTGGCCTGGACTCGGCGGGCACCAGGGCCACCTTGCCGGCCTGGACATCCGCCGCGAGCCGTCGGGCCTCCTGCGCCGCAGGGGAGGCCTGCTGCCGCGCGGCGATGGCGGACAGCACCGCATCGAAGCGCGGATCCGGCGCACCATCGGGCAGCCCATCGGGCGTGCGCGGATCGGTGTGGCCGTCTGCGAGGCCGTAGTTGCACACCTGCTCCATCCCGTTCAGCAGCCAGCGCGGGTGGGCGACGGCCACGCCTGCCTCGCATGGGACCACGCATCCCACGCGCCCACGCCGCGGCTCACCGAGCTGCAGTGCACGACCTCCGCCAGAGGGCACAGCCCGTGAATCGCGCGAAACAGGTTCTCGAATGCGTCGAACAATCGACCATAGTGCTGGTCGGAGCGCGGATGCTCGTGGGCCAGAAACGCCATCCACGCCCCGCTCCACAGGAAGTCACTGGCGGCGAACAGTCCTCGCCGGTTGCTTGCGCCCACCAGGCGACCGAGGGCCGCGCGGGTGTCGGCGTCTCAACCCGCGGTCACCCGCCACGCCCCCAGCAACACCAACACGCCCCCCAGCCCGAACGGCAGCCACCCCACACCCGCTGGCGCTGCCCCGTCGACCTCCGGCACAACCTCCGCCGGCCCCACCGCATCGGCTGCCGGCACCGTCGCAGGACGCTCCACCGGCCGGAACCGGCCATCGTCGTCGAACACGTCCGTGAACCGACGCACGGCCTCCCAGGCGCCATACCGCTGGAGCACATGGTAGGCGGCGTTCCAGCTCGTGGGCTGGTCCCGGTAGCCCTCCGACAGCACCTCCAGGGCGAGGGCCGCCGGCCCGAGCAGCGGCAGCTCCCAGCGGCGGCGGGCGTTGCGCTGCGAGGTCTCGTGCAGGGCCGGGCCGAGGGAGAAGTCCAGGATCGCGCGATGGGTGCTCTCCGCGTGCGGGATGCCCGAGTTGTACATCAGAGAGCTGGCGACGAACTGGGCGGCCCGGGACCGGTCCTCCAGGGGTTGGCTGCCCCGCGCCGCGAGACGATCGGCTGTAAGCCGCTTCTCCCAGAGCCACATCAGCGCCGTGCCCACCACGCCCTCCTCGAAGGTGACCCGCCGCAACAGGTAGGCCTCGTGCCCGTCGTGCGCCGGCAACCTCGCGTCTGCCCCCCGCGGCACGTCGCTGCCCGCCGGCAGGTGTCGGATGGCGTCGCCCAGGCCCGTGCCGCATCGGGCGTCCAGAGCCGCGATCAGCTCCGGCTCGTCCGCCACCCCCTTGGCGATGTCGTCAAGGCCAAAGTCGAATACCGGGTCGAAGCGGCGCCCCTCCGCCTGCCCTGGCGCGTCCATGAGGAGCGCACCCCCCTCGGCGATGAACGTGATGGCGAGCTCGGCGTCGTCCACACCCCAGGCCACGCCCTCGGCCGCCAGGTGGTCGTCCAGGGTCGCCCGGGTGCAGCTGACCGCCGTGCGCAGGCGCCACTCCAGGTCGGCCGTGTCGTGCTTCAGGTCGAGGTAGCCGAAGTACCGCTTGGGGAACACGCCCGAGGTCACGTAGCGCTGGAGCCGGAACGCCTCGAAGTCCACCACGGTGCGGTCCACCGCATCCGCGGGCAGCTCCAGGTCGGCGGCGTGCTTGTGGAGCAGCGAATCGCGCACCGTGCGCCGCAGCCGGTCGTGCACCGCCTCCACCGGCTGACCGATCACCGCCGCGACCTCGGCGGACCGCTCCGCGATCCGGGCCTCGGGGGCGCCATAGCGGGCGAACGCGTCGTCGTGGGGAGTGGCGAGGGCGGTCGCTGCCAGCAAGAGGAGCATGCACGGTGGGACAGCCGTGGGCCCTCGACGGTTCCGAGTCGCGAGCCGAACCGTTCACCGAACCATTCAGATCCCGACGGAGCGACCAATGGCTGTGTTTCCACTGTCACCGAAGGCTGACCCAGGTCCTGCACCTGTCCTGGGCAACACCGGAGGCGGACATGCGAGTACTGGTCACGGGAGCGAGCGGTCATCTCGGCGCACACCTGGATGCTGGGCGGCGGCACCCGCCTCCAGGTCGGCCTCCGGGCGCACCTCGACGCCATCGAGCGGCTCCCCCACGATCCGGAGGGGGCTGCGACGGCCCTCGAGCCCGCGGCGGCCACCCGCGCGCCGCAGGTGGCGCTGTTCGCGAAGTGGTCCGTCGCCCTGCTCCGGGGAGAGCCCGAGGCGCACACCCTTGCGGCGGAGGCGGCGGAGCGGGGGCTCGTGGCACCCGAGCGCATGCTGCGGGTGCGAGGTCCAGCGATGTGTGCGGTACGGCACAGGTGAGCCGACCGACAACGAGCGCCGCGGGGTGCGGAGGCCGAGCCTCACCCAGGGGCTCAATTCATTGGTCCTCCGCGTCCGAGATCGTGTACCCTCGCCGCACAAACAGGGGGCTCAATGCCGGCCGACGTCATGCAGATCTACACAGTGTGTGCCACCTTCCTCTCGCTGCTGATTCTCGGGATGGCGTTCCACACAGGGACCATCCGGGGCTTCATCGAGAAGCGCTACCACAACACCGAAGACGTGATCATGGGTAGCGGGAGCGAGGAGGGGATCGACGGCCCCAAGACGCTGCGGTGGATCGCCGCCCACCGGAACGCGATGGAGAACTTCCTGCCGTTCATTCCGTTGGGGTTCCTGCTCGCCAGCGACGTGCCGCAGTCTGCCGTGTGGGGCGGCGTGATCATCGCCTACACCTTCTTCCGGTTCACGCACTTCGTCGCCTACGTCAACGCCAAGCAGCCCTTCCGCACCCTGTCGTTCGCGGCGGCGTGGTTGTGCATGTGCGCGATGGGCGTGCGGGTGCTGTACGGCGTGTTCGCGTAGGCGGAGCAGAGATCCGCGTGCCCACGCGCTGCACGAGCGCGCAGTGGGCATCGGGGCACGAGAGCACACAGTGCGCCGATGCCAGGGCCGCTCCGGCGCCCACCGGGCCACAGCGGGAGCCTCGATGAGCGCACGGGACCCCAACCCCGACTACGAACGTGCCGTGGAGCTCACCCAGGCGGAAGACGACTACGACGCCGCCAACCTCGCGTACCGAGCCGCGGCACGAGCGCAACCCGGGGGCGCCCGCGTGCACGCCAACCACTCGGTCGCGCTCCACGAGCTCGGTCATCGCCACGCCGCCCAGGAGGCCGCGGAACGTGCGACTGCGCTGGCGCCGGGCGACGCCTATGTGTGGTGGCGCGGCTCGTGGCTCGCGCTGCGCCATGACCGGTACGACCACGCAGGGTGCAGTTCCCCTTGCATTGTGAAAAACAACGGTTGTTCGACAACAACCAGAGGGGGTGGTCGATTCTCGGCCGCAGAGTGCGGAACGTGGGGCGTCCCCGGATAGATGGTTTTAACAGAACAATCGGCCCCGGAGACCCCCCATGCGCCTGCTCATTATCCCATCCCTGTGCACCCAGGTGGCCCCGGTCGAGTGCCACGAGTCGGAGCGCCGACTGAGAGATCGTGATGCCGGGCCGACCTGGGCTTTGCGGAGGGCGTGGACTTGAAGCCAACAGCCCCGATTCCGCAGGTCCGGTGTGTCGTGGCGCCCCCGCGCGCCAGGTGCTCCACACGTGACGCCGTCTTCGCAGGCAATTCTGGTACCCTCCCGGCCTACTCGGAGACACACATGCGCATCTTTGCAGTCCTCCTCGCCGCGGCGCTCCCCGCCACTGTCCTCGCCGCTCCCAGCCTGGCGCTCGATGGAGCGTGCCCAGGCCCCATCACGATCGACGTGAGCGGGATGACGCCATCCGGCGACGTGGTGATGCTGTTCTCACGGCTCGGCGCGGGCACTGACGCGATCCCCAGCGGCGCGTGTGCCGGCACGGTGACCGGTCTGGCCGGCATCCGGAAGGGGTTCAAGGCCCCGGCCGACGATGCCGGCGCCATGAGCATGTACCCGACGCTCCCCGACGGCGCGTGCAGCAGCTCCATCCAGTTTCTCGACCTCGCCACCTGCGAGCTCACCCCGGTGGGCGACCTCAGCGACATGAGCGTCGGCGGCGGCGGCGTGCCCGAGGGCTGTCCGCAGGACTGGCTGGTCGGCACCGAGTGCAACGGCGCCGACTACGGCGGCGGCTGCACCCCCGAAGAGACCGGCTACCACTGGAAGGGCTACTACGCGCAGGACGGCCAGGACTACGCCTGCTGGTGGCACACCAAGAACCAGGCGTGGAACGACACGCCTGACACCAACTTCTACCAGGTCGCCGTCAACTTCGACCTCACGCCGGGCATCGGCGGGTCGCAGTGGTGCTATGCGTTCGACACCGACCCGTGCGCCTCAGGCGCGTGCGTCTCCAGCCCGGGTGGCTACTTCGACATCGGCAACGTCGGGGCCTGGGGCTGGTGCGGCGACGGTCCGTTCCTCTCTGGCGGGCACATGTGCATCCCCGTCGATCCGGGGCTCGAGGCCTCGTGCGCCGGGGGCGGTGGCCCGATCGACGGCGACGTCATCGACACCTGGACGCCCTTCGTCTTCGCAGACAGCGCCTGGAAGGACGGCTGCGCGGGCGGCGAGAAGTACGTGATGAGCACGGGCTACGTCAGCGCGCCGTACGTGGGCGTGACCCTGTGCAGCGCCGACCGCTACAGCATCTGGCTCGGCGAGACGCTCGACGGCGTGTTCTACCCGGTCGGGGATGGCTGCGGCAGCGGCGAGGACCAGTGCGAGTTCGTGGGCGGCGTCCACAGCTCGTACTCCGTCGACTACTCCAGCAACGATGGCCAGCCCGGGTTCACGCGGTGCACCGAGTTCGAGGCGCCGGTGTTCGGCGTGTTGGGTGGCGCGCACTGGACGCCGTCCTGGCAAGAGTGCGGCGTCACCATCCCCTGACTCGACCCGGGTGCTCATCGCCGGTGACGAAACGCCGGCGATGTGGCCCAGGTCCGCCAGACCTCGGTCAATTGGTCGGCGCCGCCCGCCGAGAGGGCCGCCTCCAGCTCGCACGCCGTCGGCGCTGCGCCCCCAAAAGCGGTCAGCGCGTGCTCCACCCAGCAGGGCTGGAGCACAGGTGAGGCCGCGAGCGCGTCTGCGAGGTCGATGGAGCCACCCACCGGGACGCCGTCGAGCTCGGTGGACGTGTCGACGGGCAGGCCGCGCTCGGTGTCCCGCCAGCGTCCTACGCCGTCGAAGTGTTCGAACGCGAAGCCGATGGGGTCGATCAGCGTGTGGCACCCTGCGCAGGCCGGGTCGGTGGTGTGGGCCTCGAACCGCTGGCGCGTGGTGAGCGTCGGGTCGACCGGGCCCAGGGCGACCTGGAGCTCAGCAGGCGGGATCGGCAGCGGCTGGCAGAGGAGGAACTCTCGCACCGCCACGCCTCGCCGGACGGGGGACGAGCCGTCGGGCACGGCGTGCACGGCGAGGAACGCGCCGCGGTCGAGCAGGCCCGCACGCCGTGACCAGATGACGGCCCCGAAGCCGTCCGCGTCGGTCGTAGCCGGGGGGGCGACCCCGTAGAACCCCGCGAGCAGGGCGTCGATCTCGCTCTCCCGCGCCATGAGGAGGTCCTCGAGAGACCCTCCGGCACGGACCTGCGCCACGACCAGGCGCCGTGCCTCCTCCTCGAGCGAGACGCGGACGTCAGCGGTGAGGGCATCGCCGCGCACCACCACCGACAACGTGTCGAGCTCGAGCAGCCGTGAGACGACCGCGAACAACCGCTCGGCCGCCCGCGGGTCCGCGACGAGCGCATCGACGGTCGCTGCCACGCCCCCGTCAGTGGCCAGCGTGCCGTCCGCCGCCGCGTCGAGCAGCGCGTCGTCGGGCGTGGTTCCGAGGATGCCGTAGGACAGGGCGGTCGCGACCTCGTGATCGGTCAGCGAGTAGCCGCCCGCCGCGTCTTCGAGGCTGCCCTCCACCCGGTACAGGAACTGGGGGGCGGTGAGCAGCGACACCAGCAGCCAGCGCATGCCCTCGTCGAAGCCCTCCTCATCGGCGACAGCCGCCCACACTGCCACCTGGCGCGCGCGCTCGGGGCCGGTGAGCGGACGCCGCCAGGCCCGGCGGCCGAACGCGTCGACGAACCGCTCCACGCAGGCCTCGTCCCGCGCCGCGCAAGGCGGCAACAGCGCGTCCAGGCGCGGCAGCGCGTCGGCGGCGAGCAGCTCGGCGGCGTGCAGGTATTGGTCGGCGAGGAGGGCACCGACCTCGAGGTGCACATCACCGAGCGGGTCATCGCCAGCGTCGTCGTCTACCAGGCCCGCCTCGGGCGCGAGGTCGGTGTCGAGCAGGTCGCGCACGGTCGCCCCGTACTCGGCATGGGTCAGACGTCTGAGGCGGCGCTCCCCGGGCACTGGGATGCAGGGGGGGGCCGACGCCGTGGAGTCCGACGGGAGGGTCGTGGTCGGATCGGTGGACGCCGGCACGGCGACCTCGGGGCGGTCGGAGCGCGCCGTCGTGGGCTCCGCGCAGGCGAGCAGCACGGCCAGGACGATCATGCGAACAGCCCCGGCAGCGGGCCCGTGCCCGCGGTGGGGTCTCCGAATGTGTCGAGCGGCACGCCGAACGCCTGCGCCACCGAGACGAGCAGGTGGGCGTGGTTGGTGGGACCCAGATCGAGGAACCGGCCCGGCTCGAGGAGGTGCGGCACGCCGGCGAGCACGAACGGAACATCCTCGCAGGTGTGCAGCCGACCGTCGCCGAGGTCCTGGGGCCACATGACGAGCGTATGGTCGAGCAGGCTGCCGCCGAATGCGGGGTCGGGTGTGTCGGCCAGGCCCGAGATCAGCGCCGCGAAGCGCTCGGTCAGCCAGCGCTCCGCGTCGACGTAGCGCTGCACCCCGGCCTCATCGTGGTCCTCCATGTGGGACAGGGTGTGGTGCCCCTCGGACTGCCCGATCCAGGTGAACACCACATCCGACAAGGTGTAGCCGACCTGGATCGACGCCACGTGGGTCACGCCGCAGGCGAGCGCCTGGATCGCGAGCTGTTGTTGCAGCGCGAGGATGTCGGGGAAGCGGTCATTGTCGAGGGGCGCACCGCCGAGGGGTTCGTCTCCGGGCGCGCACGTGGGCGGCACCGACAGCTTGTGCTCGAGGTCGGCGAGGGCGTCGAGGTGCGCCGCCAGCTTCTCGGCACCCATGCCGAGCCCGGCCTGCATCCCCTCGACCTCGGCGCGCGTGGCGGCGACCACCCCGAGTCGTCGCGCCCGGAGCCGCGCGGCCTCGTCGACCTCGAGGGCGACATCACCGAAACATCGCCGGTAGACGCTCACCGGGTCGTCGTCGGGAGCCAGCATCGCGCCGGGGCCGGCGTAGCACATCCGGTTGATGATCGCGGCCTCGACCAGGCTGGTCTGGACCCCGAGCTCGAGCGTGCGAAGCCGGGAGGTGCCGCCGATGTGGTCGCCCACGACCTGATCGACGGAACGCCCTCCGGTCTCGGGCCCATCTCCGTTGGTGAGCATCGCGGCGAGGCCGGGGCCGTGGTTGGTCGCGCCCGGGAACTGGAGCCCCTTGAGGAGCACGAGGCGGTCGCGCACCGGCTGCAGGGGCTCGAGGATCGACCCTGGCGCGAACCGGAAGTCGCGTTCGCCGCCCTCCGGCCAGAGGCGATGGGGCACCGTACCGTTCGGTGTGTACCAGAGGAGCAGGCGTTTCGCGGACGCCCCGCCCGCTCGAGCGCTCCCGAACGGAGCGATGATACCCGCAGCAGCGGCGCCCCACAGTAGCTCGCGTCGGGTGGGCATGCGGGGACTGTACCTCGCTGCGCTTTACGTGTTGCGTCACACGGGGACCGCCCCGTGTCCTCACCCGTCCGGCAGGCGGGGCGGCCGCGGGCCGGCGCAACTCGACTGCACCCCCGGTGTGGCCACGACCCACATCATGCGGTCACCCCACCGACCTGGGTGCCGCCCGGTCGCACCCGCTACGATCTGGGCCCGCAAGAGTACGTCGAAATCGACATTCCGGCGTTGGAGGCCGTTCCTCGACGGCGCCTGCTTCGGCGTCACCGGGCGCACCTTCATGGCGTTCTCGCGCGTGGCCGACGACGCGGGCACGGCCTCGGTCCGGTTCACGCCGCCCCCGGGCTACGGCGGGATGGCTGGGGTGCACCTGTTCGGCACCGAGCCCGACCGCTCCGGCGCCATCGACCTCGGCGTGGTCGTGTTCGAGTAGGGGTCGACCTCGGCGTGGGGCCGTGCAGTGGACAGGCCACGAGACCGCCCCGGGCGGCACGCACGCGCCTACACCCCGTCGAGCTTCGCGTACACCGCGTCGAGGCGCAGCTCCAGCTCCACCGCATCGAGCGCCACCCCACCTTGCGTGTGGTCGTGGCGCAGCCAGCCCTCGCCGAGCCGTCGGTGGTGGATGACGTGCACCTCGTCGGGGTCCACCAGGAGGTAGTGCTGCAGGCTGGGCAGGCGGCGGTAGTGGTCGAACTTGGCGCCTTGGTCGTAGTCCCGCGTGGAGGGCGAGAGCACCTCGATCAGCACGGTCGGGTTTGTGATCGCGTGGGGATCGGCGTCGGCGTGCTGGAAGGCGCCACAGACCACGCCGACATCCGCGTAGAGCAACGCGTCGGTCGCCTCGACGTGGATGCGCTGATCGCCGTTGATCGGGCGGCAGGGACGATCGCGGAGGGCCGCGCCAAGGGCCAGGACAATGTTGACCGCCACCGCCGCGTGCCGGCTGGTGCCCCCTGAGATCGCGTAGACCTCGCCGTTGACCCACTCGTGGCGCACGTCCCAGGTCTCCGAGAGCGCGAGGTAGTCTTCGCGCGTGAGTCGGCGTCGCGCGTGCATGTCTCCTCCCACCTCCATCGTAGCGCCTGAGCGCCGGGCACGCTTCGGTCTACCGATGACACCACCACCACCGCGCTATGGTCTGCCCCGGCCAGGACGGACCATGCTCCTCGAGCTCGCGCAGCGCCCGCTCGATCCCGACCGCATCGTGGCGGGCTTCGCTCTGGACCCGGATCCCGCGACCGCCGATGGCCTGCGCCGGCTGTGCGCGAGCGCGGAGGCCGGCGCCGGTCTCACGCTGCTCGGGCGCCTCGCCCTGCTCGACCGCATCGTGGTCGCGCTCCGCACCCGAGCCGCCCTCGACGCCCTGCCGGATGCCCCGCCGCTGCGGCAGCCGCCGATCCTCATCGTCGGCGCACCCCGGTCGGGCACCACGCTGCTCCACCGCACGCTGGCTCAGCACCCCGACCTGCGCGCGCTGGCGCTGTGGGAGCTGATGTACCCGCTCACGCTGGGCCGGTGGCACGACCGCCGGCGCGAGGCCACCGACCGCGTGCGCCGGCTGCGACGGCACGCCCCGGGCCTCCACCACCTCCACCCGCTGGACGTGGACGCGCCGGAGGAGTGCCTGTGGCTGATGGAGCCGAGCCTCCGAAGCGCCAGCTTCTGGCCCACCTTTCCGGTGCCCGACTACGCGCGGTGGCTGGCTGACGCTGACGCTGACTTGGAAGCGACCTACGACGTGTACGGCCAACTGATCCGGCACCTGGCCGCGGCGGCACCGGAGCGGCGGCTGGTGCTCAAGGGCCCCGGTCATGCCCGGTGGATTCCACACGTTCGGCGCGCGCTCCCCGGGGTAGTCCTCGTGTGGATGCACCGCGAGCCGGCAGACGTGCTGCCGAGCCTGAGCGCCCTGTTCGCGCGGGCCCACGGGGCGGTGGCGCCCGCGGTCGACACCGACCGGACCGACGCCTTCAACCGTCGCATCCTGCTCAGACACCTCGACAGCGATCGGGAGGTGGGCGCACAGCATGTGCGGTTCGTGGACCTGATCGCCGACCCCGTCGCGGTGGGGCTCCGGGTGCAGCGCGCGGTTGGCCTGGAGCCCGTCCCCCTCGGTCCGCCGTTCCCGCTGCGCGCGCCGGAGCCCCGTGCCCAGACAGTCTTCGGGCCGGAGGCGCAAGCCGGGCTGCGCGCCTACCGCGAGCGGCGGCTGTGAGGCGCCCGTACAGCCGCACCCTCCCGCCGGGCCGCTGGGATGCGGTCGTGGTGGGGTCGGGCATCGGCGGGCTGGCCTGCGCGGCCTTGCTCGCCCTGAAGGGGCTGCGCGTGTTGGTGCTCGAGCAGCACCACACCCCGGGCGGCCTGATCCAGACCTTCGTACGAGGACGATTCCGGTTCGACACCGGCCTGCACGTGCTCGGCGAGCTCCACCCCGACGGGCTGCCCGCGCGGCTGCTCGTGCCGCTCACCGGGGGCGCCCGGTTCAGGCGCCTGGGCCCCGTGGTGGACCGCATCCACCACCCCGACGGCGTGGTCGACCTGCGGGCGGGACGCGACGCCCTGGTGGCCGGCCTGGAGGAGCGGTTCCCCGGCTGCGAGGAGTCGGTCCGGGCGACCCTCGACCGGATGGCGCGGGCCTCGGCCCACGTCGGCACCGCCCTGCTCGCCCGCAACCTCCCGCCGCAGCTCCGGGACCTGATGGACCGCCACGCCCTGGCCGACGGCGAGCGACTGCTGCGCACCCCCGCTGCCCCATGGCTCGGGGAGACCCTCGGCGATGGGCTGCACGCCGACGCCCTCGCCATCCGCGCCGGCTACCACGGCACCCCCCTGCACGAGGCCTCCGCCGGCGCCCACGCCACCGTATGCCACCACTATGTGGACGGCGCCTGGGCGCCCGCGGGTGACGCGCGGGACATCACCCATGGCCTCGCCGCCACCGTCGCCCGCGCGGGGGGCTGGACCGTGGTCGGGGCCGACGTGGTGCGGATCGACCAGGAGGCGGGAGCGGCGGTCGGCGTCGTGCTCCGGGATGGCCAGACCGTCCGCGCGCCCTGCGTGGTGAGTGCGGTGGGCGTGCACAACACCCTCGCCCTGCTCGACGCGCCCCCCGAACCCTGGGCCGCAGCCCTCCGAGCCCTGCACCCCTCGCCACCCCACGTGGGCCTGTACCTGGGACTCAGCACGGACCCGGGCCCGCTCGGCGCCACCGCCGCCAGCCACTGGGCCCTGTCCCCGACCCCCGG
Organism: Myxococcota bacterium; assembly: GCA_047609825.1. Lineage (GTDB taxonomy): Bacteria > Myxococcota_A > UBA796 > UBA796. The sequence goes on along the minus strand of JBLFXJ010000025.1, from coordinate 24,781 downwards.
AATTCCAGGGATCTACCTCCGATTCCCCACGGTGGGCCGGCCAGGGCCCCACCGCGCCACCCTCACCGCGGCCGTCCCCGAGGGCACCTTCGAGCACGCGGGCGAGCACGGCGCGCGCGCGGCCGACTATTCAGCGCGCAAGGCCGACCTGCAGGAGTCGCTGCTCGCTGCGGCCGAGGCCGTCTTCCCAGGCTTGCGGGGGCTCGTCGTGCACGCCGAGCTGTCCACGCCGCAGACCACACACCACTTCACCCGGTCCCATGCGATGTATGGACTGGCGGCCACCGTGCCCCGGTTCGCCTGCGATGCCCTGCGCGCCCACACACCCGTGCCGGGCCTCGTGCTCGCCGGCGTGGACGTGGGCATGTCCGGGGTCGTGGGCGGGCTGATGTCGGGCGTTCACGCCGCCATCACCGTCCACCCGCGCGCGTTCTCGGTGTTGGCGCGTGCTAGGTTCGCCTGACCACGGAGCGGAGGCGACAGTGCGCAGGCGCGAGTTTCTCAGGCTGGGCGGCCTGTCGTCCCTCGGGGCGGCGATGCCCGCAGCCGCAGCGGCCCAGGGCCCACAGTTCGATGCCGCCTCCCTGGCGACCACCGTGCTCAACATGGACGCCGGCGTCGCCGCCATGCGCGCCGGCGTCGCACAGCGCATCGACACCGTGGCCGCGCTGTCCGCCAACATCGAGCTCAAGCAGGCGATGCGGCTCACCCTGAGCGGGTTCTTCGCCTACCAGGCGTTCTGCGAGCTGCCGCTGGAGATGCAGGTCCATCCCGACGTCCAGGACCGCGTGTTCAAGGCCGGGCACGACATCGACGCCGGGATCGCCGCGCTCCGGGTGGAGCTGCGCCAGGCCTCCGATGCGGAGGTGGAGGCGCTCGATGGGCTGTTCGCCCGTGGCGGGCGCGACTTCGACTCGGTGGTGGCCCGGGTGGACCGCGGGTATGGCCGCCGAGGCGGCTCGGTGAACGGCCGGCGCCGGTTCAACCGCCTCGCCGACATGGCCCGGCGGGACGTGTCCGAGAAGGGCCTCAAGAACGCTCTCCAGGGCTACTTCGACGAGGTCGACGACATCCAGCAGCGCCCGCCGAAGCGCCGCGTGGCCACGGAGAAGGCCCGCCGACGGGTCGCGGCGGCCCAGGCGATGTGGATGAAGCAGGGCGTGCCGAAGTCCCGATTCACGGCCGACCGCGGCAACTCCGACGCCATGCGCGCCCTCGGGATCACGCTGATCGTCGTCGGCTCGATCATCACGGTGATCGGCCTGCTCGCGTTGGTCTGCCCATGCATCGGCATCCCGATCATCCTCATCGGTGTGGCGCTGATCATCGTGGGCGCGGTGGTGCTGAACAAGAACAAGCGGCCCAGAGGGGAACGGGCGGTGGCGGAGGCGGAGTCTGAACCGGACAGAGCCGCGCCCGAGCTTGCAACGCCTGCCGAGCCGGTCGCGCCCGACGCCGAGAGCGGCCTGTAGCGAATGCATCGGGTGGCCATCACCGGCCTCGGGGCGGTGTCGTGCTTCGGCCGGGGCCGCGAAGCGCTCCGCCGGGGACTGCTCGAAGGGCGAGACGGCCTGCAGCCCATGCGGCGGTTCGATCTCGCGGGCTACCGCACCCAGCTCGCCGGTGTGGTGCCCGACGCGAACGCCCCTGGCCCATCCGGCCAGGCGCTGTGCGTAGCGTGGGCGGTCGCCGCCATACAGGAGGCCGTGGCCATGGCGGGTCTCGACACCGCCGCCATGGATTCGCCCCGTGCCGCGGTGATCCTCGGCCTCAGCCCCATCGAGGGAGGCACGCTGGTGCACCACCTCGCCGAGGCCGTCCGACAGGAGCTGGGCTGGGGCTGCGCGGTGCTCGCCGTGTCCACCGCGTGCTCCAGCTCCACCACCGCCATCGGCCTCGCCGGGGCCTGGCTCGAGCACGGAGCGTTCGACGTGGCGGTGGCGGGCGGTTCAGAGGCCCTGGTCGCTGGCTTATACGCCGGGTTCCACGCCCTCGGAGCGCTGTCGGACGGCCCGTGCGCGCCGTTCTCCACGTCCACCGGCACCACCCTGGCGGAAGGGGCGGGCATGGTGGTGCTGCAGCGGGAGGCCGTCCGACCCATCGCCTGGCTCCAAGGCTTCGGGCTATCCAATGGCGCCTGGCACGAGACCGGTCCACACCCCGCCGGCCTGGGACTCGCGGCCGCGCTGCGGGGGGCACTGCACGACGCGAACGCAGATTCGGTGGACTACGTGAACGCGCACGGCACGGGCACCGCGGCCAATGACATCGCCGAGACCCTCGCGCTGCGGTCCGTGCTCGGGGAGCCGCTGCCGCCGGTGAGCTCCACCAAGGGCCACCTCGGGCATGCCCAGGCCGCCGCCGGCGCCCTCGAGCTGGTCGCCGCCCTCCTGTGCGCCGAATCCGGCACGGTGCCGCCCACACTGCGCGCCCACCCTCCGCGGGCGCGCATGCCGGTGGACTGCGTGGTCTCCGACACCCCTCGACCGCTGGCGTGGACCCGGTTCGCGAAGAACAGCTCGGCCTTCGGCGGAGCGAACACCACCCTCGTGCTCGGAACATCGCCCGGCCCGGCAGCGCGCACCCGCCCGGTATGGATCGGCGGCGTGAGCGCTGTGGGCCGCCATGGCGCCACCGTGGACGCCCTCGCCGCGGCCTGGGAACACGGACCCGCAGGACTCCCCATCGTCCCGGCCGTGCCGCGGGTCCGACGGGTGGACACCATCGGCCTGGACCCGGCGAGCGCCTTCGCCACCGTCGCGACCGCCGCCGCCCTGCAGGACGCTGGAGTCCGCGTGGGCCGCGGCGCGACGGACCGCATCGGGGTCATCGGCGGGCTGGTCTGTGCCTCGCCGAGCGAGAAGGCGAAGCTGGACGACGGCATCGCCGAGCGCGGGCTGATGGGCCTGCCGGTCACCGCCTTCGCCCGCCTCGTGCTCAACGCCGCCCCGGCGGCCGCCGCCCGTGCACTCGGACTCCGGGGACCCCACACCGCCGTGAGCACAGGTGCAGGCTCCGGACTGGCCGCCCTCGTCGTCAGCGCCACGCTGGTCGCCCGGGACCCGACCGTGGACGCCGTGGTCGCCCTCGGCGTGTTCGAGCCCCCGACCCCGGGCGATGATCAAGGCTTCGGCGCGGCGGGTGCGGTGGTCCAGGCGCAGCCCAGCCCCGTGCGGTTGGCGGGCATCGGCCTCGGGTCCACGGTGGAGCAGGCCGCCGCCGCCGCCCTCGCCGAGGCGGGCCTGCGCTCCACCGACCTGCGGTTCGGGCCAGAGCAGGCCGGTCGACTCGGGCGGGCGCCGGGGTTGGAGGATCTGCACTACCTGGCGCTCGGCGTGGCCGCGCTGCGCAGCGGGCGCGCAGGGTCGGTGCTCATTACCGGGGACGGCACGATGCCCTGCGCGGCTGTACTCGTCCGGGAGGCCCCCCTTGACTGACCTCGCCCAGCGCCGGGAGCTGCTCGAGCAGGTCCGTGGCTTGCTCACCGAGCTCGTGCGCGAGCCACGCGAGCCGCACCAGATCGACCCCGACGCGCCGCTGTTCGGCAGCGGCCTCGGGCTGGACAGCATCGACGCTGTGGAGCTGGCCATCGCCCTGCAACAGGCCACCGGCGTCGAGGTCCCCCGCGGCGACCGGATGCACCGGGCCCTGCGCACCCCGAACAGCCTGGTCGACCTCGTGCTCGAGCTCCGCGCCGAGCAGCCCTCGTGACGCCGGGAGTGCGGGCCGTCCGCCAGTCCGTGGCCCTCACCGCCCTGTCTCACGTGGCCGTGGTCGCGCTCCGCGGTCCCGACGCCATCGAGGTTCTCGACCGGGCCGTGCCGAAGGAGCTGTTCCTGCGGGATGGGGATGTGCTCCAGACCCTGTTCCTCCGGGACGACGGCACCGTGCTCGCCGATGTGCTCGCGGTGGCCGATGAGCAAGACTTCCTGCTGCTGATCGAGGGGCTGGGCGCTGCCGAGGCGGTGGCGCACCTGGAGGGCCTGCGCGGGCCGGACGAGGACGCGGCGGCCACGGACCTCTCGGCGGAGGCCTCCCTGCTCGGCATCGACGGCCCCTACGCCTGGGAGCTGCTCGCCACCGTGGTGGGCGCCGAGGTGGTCGGTCTGCCCTACCTCCACGCCGTCGCGCTGGACCGCGGCGAGGTGCTCGTTCGGGCCGGAAAGACCGGAGAGTTCGGGTACATCGTGCTGGCCGAGCCCGCTGTCCTCGCCGAGAGGGTCGCGGAGCTCGAGGCCGCAGGGGCGGCCCTCGACCTGGGCTGGGCCACGGTGGAGGACCTGGACGGCTGCGCGGTGGAGAACGGCTTCTTCACTCCACGAACGCCGGGTCTGGCCGACCTGGACCCGGCCGCACTGCAGCTCCAGTGGCGGGTCTCGCCGGCCAAGGAGAGCTACATCGGCGCGCCTGTGGTGCGCGCCCTGCTCGCCACGGAGGTGCCGCAGCGGCTGTGCATGCTGGTGGGCGGCGAAGCGGAGGAAGGCTCGGCCGTGCTGCACGACGGTCAGGCCGTGGGTCGGGTGCTCAGCACGGTCCACGCCCCCACCGCAAACCGACCGCTGGTGCTCGCCCTGGTCGACGGCGCGGTCGCCCATCCCGGGCAGCGGTTCGACGCGGGTATGGAGCTGCAGGCCGTCACCCTGCCGTTGGTGAACAACCGCAGCCTGTACGTGGACCCGCAGAAGCACACCTACGCGGGCCGCGCCGCCGACACCTTCCCCGACGTGGCCTGAGTGGGCCGCTTCTCCGCCCATAACGCGCTGGTCACCGGTGCCAGCCGGGGGCTCGGTGTGGCCATCGCCGACCGGCTCGCCGCCGAGGGCGCCCATGTGCTGGTGGGCTACCGGACCGACGCCGACGGGGCAGCGGGCACGGTCCAGGGCATCACCGAGGCGGGCGGCAGCGCCGAGGCTGTGCAGCTCGACGTGGCGGACGCCGCGAGCCGCTCGACACTCCCCGCCATGCTCGACCGCATCGGCCACCTGAACGTGCTGGTGAACAACGCTGGCATCACCCGGGATGGCTGGTTCCTCCTGTCCGATGACGCCTCGACCCACGAGGTGCTGCAGACCAACCTCATGGGTACCCTCGCCCTCACACGGCTCGTGGCGATGCACATGGCCACCCGCCGCTCCGGCGCCATCGTGAACGTCGCCAGCGTCGCCGGACTGTCCGCCAGCCCCGGCCAGTCGGCCTACGCGGCGAGCAAGGGGGGCCTGCTGGCCCTGACCCGCACCATCGCCGCCGAGCTCGCCCCACGCGGCGTGCGGGTGAACGCCGTGGTGCCCGGCCTGTTCGACAGCGGCATGGGCAAGCGCCTCGACCTGCGGGTGCGGCGGGAGCGACTGCGTCAGATCCCGCTGGGGCGGCTGGGCCTGGCCGAAGAGCTGGCGTCTGCCGTGGCCTTCCTCGCATCCGACGACGCGAGCTACGTGGTGGGCCAGGCGCTGGTGGTGGACGGTGGGCTGGTCCCGTGAGCCCCGCGGAGGGTGAGAGGCGCACCGCCTGGCTGTTCCCGGGGCAGGATGCCTTCGGTCCGACCACGGGTCTCGCCTGGGCCGCGGTCTCCGAGCCCGTCCGACGAAACCTCGACCTCGCCGAGCGCCTGTGCGGCGTACCCCTGCTGGACCGGCGCGCCCGCCGCCGGCTGGACCGGTTCACCACCGCCGTGATCCAGCCGCTGCTCGTCGCCCTCTGCCTGGGCATCGCCGAGGAACTCCGAGACGTATCGGGCCCGCCGGATCTCGTGGCGGGCCACTCCCTGGGCGAGGTGTCGGCGTGGGCCGTGGCCTGTGCGGTCGAGCCGGCGGTCGCCATCGAGGTCGCTCATGCGCGAGGCGTCGCCATGGAGGCGGCGGCGGTGGCCCAGCCGGGCGGGATGCGCGCGGTTCGCGGCACCGAATCGGAGATCGCGACCTTACTGGCCCGACCCGGGGTGGAGCTGGGAGCACGCAACTCTGCCGAGGACTGGGTGCTCACCGGCACGTGGGCCGCACTGGGGGAGCTGGGCCGTCCAGTGCCCGTCACCGGGCCGTGGCATAGCGCTGGGATGCGCGCCGCAGAGGCCGACTTTCGTGGTGCGCTGCCGACGCTTGATGCCGTCGGGATCCCGATGATCCTGGAGGAGGGAGGCCGATTGACAGCGGACGCCTCTGCGCTGCACCGCCACCTCGTCCGTCAGCTCACCCACCCGGCCGACGCCTACGCCATGGTCCAGGCTCTCGCCCGAGCCGGCATCACCGACATCGTCACTGTCGGACCGGGTCGGGTGCTCCGCGCCCACGTCCGCGCCATCGCCCCGGCCATCGCCCTGCACGCCACCGACACCGCCGGCCAGCTCCCGAGGATCCCCCGATGAAGACACTCAAGCGCCCGTCGCCGTGGTCCCTCGGTCCCGCGGTGGTGCGGCGCCTCCTGCCCCACGGCCCCGCCATGCGCATGGTGGACGGCATCTCCGACCTCCAGCTCGACCCCGTGCGGGTGCGCACCTTCCTCCACATCTCCGGCACCCACCCCGTGTTCGCGTCCCACTTCGCCGACCTGCCCTTGTGGCCCGGCGTGTTCACCATCGAGGGCATGGCCCAGAGCGTGAGCATCGCCGTGGCGCTGCGGGGGCTGGTCAACGCCGTAGACGGTGACGCGGCGCTGGTCGCGGATGCCCTGCGGGCGCTGGACGACCGGTCCTCCCTCCGGAGGGTGGTCACGGCCTCGGCATTGGAGGCCCTGGAGGCCCGCATCGGCCAAGGCGCCGTGCCCCGGATCGGCATGTTGGTGGCGGTCCGCACCAAGCTGCTCCGGCCCGTGTCACCCGGGGTTCGCCTGGACTACCTGGCCACGCTCGTGTTCGAGGGAGAGGGAAGGTACAAAGCGGAGGTTGAAGCGTCGGTCGCCGGCGAGGCCGTGGCCGAAGGCACCCTGACCACTGTGGACGCCCCGGTCTGACGGTGGCGCACCGCGCCTCGCTCGGCGCTCGCAGCAGGCGGCAGGGCAGCACGGTGAGTGTTCATCGCGCGCGTGACCGAGGCGGCAGCTCCCAGGTCCGTCCAGAAAGAACGTGTGACACCGGCTGCGTCTGCCGGGCATTGAGTGTGTGAGACATCGAACCGCTGCCCAGGCTACCGCCCATTCACTGGCGGCCCGTCGCGGCGCGCGGTGGAGGGTTCGTGCACAAGCGAAAGGTCTACGGCGCGCGATGGCGCGCTGGTGTGGTGACGTGTGTCCTCGGCATTCCCTTCGGCGCTGCTGCACAAGGGCAGTCCGCCGACGTAGAGTTCGTGCGCCCATCGTTTGGGCACGGCTCGTTCCATGCGGTGGACGTGCCGATGGTGCGGGCGCCCTTGGCGTTTCGCTATGGCGCGCTGGCCCAATACCAGCGCGATCCGCTCACCCTATACCATGCAGACAGCGGGCAGGAGCTGGGCGCTGTCGTCACCAACCGGGTGAATGTGTCCATCGGCGCCTCGATGGACCTCTCGGAGCGCACGGCGGTGAGCCTGCTGCTGCCCATCGCCTACAACTTCGGGACGGAGATTCCTGAGTTCGCGACGGACGGGGCCGGCCTCGGTGACGTGGGCGCCGGCGCGAAGGTCATCGTGCTCCGCACCCCCCGCGATCGGTTCAACATCGGCGTACGAGGCGGCTTGATCCTGCCGACCGGTCGACAGTCGGCGTGGATTGGCGAGGCGGGCGTGCGCGCCCGCGGAGGACTGCTCGCCTCCCTCGATCTGGGGCCGGTCCGTCTGGCCACGGACGCCGGTCTGATGACGCGGCAGGAGATCGCGACGGACGAGGACCTGCGGCTCGGGGCGGAGCTGCAGTGGGGGCATGGATTGCGGGTGTCGATGCCCGACGCCGCGCGGCTCGCGTTCACCGCACAGATGGTCACCCGAAACGGGCTGGGCCAGTTCTTCGACGGCGGCGCGGCCAATGGGATCGAGGCGATGGGCGGGGTGCAGGTGCTCCCGACGGGCGCGGTCACGCTGGACCTGAGCGCCGGCCGCGGATTCAACGAGGGCTATGGCACCACCGACCTGCGGCTGCTGTCCCAGGTCACCATCCAGTCCGTGCCCAAGGCTCGCGCTGTGCAGGTCGAGCCCATCGCGCCGCCGCCGCCGCCGCCCGTGCCGGAGACGGTCCCGCTGCCGCCGGCACCGCTCCAGATCGGCCCGGAGCCGGTGTCCTTCACGGTCGACCGCATCCACATCCAGGACCGGATCGACTTCATGGTCGACACCAACATCCTGAAGGAATCCTCCCGGCCCGTGGTCGCCGCGGTCGCCGAGCTGCTCAATGCGCAGGCGAGCATCGGGCACGTCGTCATCGAAGGGCACGCGTCGGAGGAAGGCGGTTTCATGTACAACTATGAGCTGTCCGAGAGCCGCGCGCGCCGGATCTGGGAGGAGCTGCTCAAGGCCGGCGTCGCGCCATCGCGGGTGTCGTACCGATCGAGCGGCGAGGTGCGGCCGTTGGAGGGTCATTCAGGGACGAGCGAGGCGGACCTGGACCGCAACCGTCGGGTGGAGTTCCACATCACCCGCCACTATGACGACGCCGCCGAGCTGCCCGAGTACCCGGCGACGGCCCGGCTGCCGTGGAGCGGGGTCGAGGTGCCCGTGGTGTCGCCGCCGCTGCCGGGCATGGATGACGCGGAGCCCGAGCCCGCCGTCGATGAGTACGGGCTGCCCATCGACGATGAGGAGGCGTTCGAGTTCATCGAGTAGGCCTACGGGTTGGCGGCGCGCGCGACGCACCCTGCTTCCGGGGTCAGAGTGCAAGGTGTTAGATCAACGGTTGATGTAACACCTGGCGTCCTGACCCCGTCAGAAGGGGCCAGCCACGGAACCCGTTTCTCCGGTGATCGGAAGGGTTCGCGCCGAGCGGGCATCCGGGCCTGGGTGAGCGAAACTTCCTGTCACAACCCGGATGCGCCGCGGGCGACGGATGCAACTACCTTCGCGCATCCCACCCCAGGAGCCCCCGTGACCGACATCGCCGCCTACCTCCAGACCGTCTTCGCCCCCCACGCGGTCCCAGCGCCGTCCTGAACACCGAAGGCTTCGGCCTCGTTCGGTCCGACCGGATCTACCCGTTCGACGACTGCAACCTCCCCGAGCCCGGCGACGGCCTGCTCGAGGCGTGGTGCGGGGACGCCGACAAGGCCGTGAGGGTAGGGGCGAAGCTGTTCATCCGGCTCCACGGGAGCAGCGCTTGCGCCTACGGCTTCTGGTCACACGACGGCCGGCCGATGCTCGAGTCGCCTATCATCTACCTGGATGATGAGGGCGACGGAAACGGCGTTGTCGCGGCGAACCTCGACGAGTTCCTCGCCATCGCCGCCAACGGATTCAGCCGGATCAAGCCGGGCTGGTGTGAGCCGGATCTCGAAGAACTCCAGGAAGAGGGGCACGAGACCGAGGCCTTCTTCACGATGCGCGGCATCGAGCCGGACGCCGACTTCACGGCCCGGATGACGGCGGCAGCGGCCGCACACCCTGACTTCGACGCCTGGCTGGGCGAGCAGCTCGGCTGGTAGTCCGGCACGCAACCCGAGGCAGCTGACCGCCCACCGTCCAGCTACGCTCACCCCAGGAGGTGACCGTGCTGTGGATGCTCCTCCTCGGCTGCGCTGGGCGTGAGGGCTGCGACGACCGCGAGGTGTACGACCACGACGCCCAGCGGTGCGTGCCGTATTCCCCCGGTGACCCGGTCGCGGCCGACGTGTGGGTGCCCCCGGTCGGCACCACCTGGCAGTGGCAGCTCAGCGGCCGCATCGACACCTCCTACGACGTGGCGATGTACGACATCGACCTGTCCGAGACCCCCGATGCCACGCTGGCCGCCCTCGGCGACCGGACCGTCATCTGCTACTTCAGCGCCGGCTCGGTGGAGGACTTCCGCGACGACATCGGCTTCATCGACGATGTGGCCATCGGCGCCAAGCTGGATGGCTGGCCCGACGAGCGCTGGCTCGACGTGTCCCACCCCGACGCGTTCGAACTCGCCCGCCGGCGCCTCGACCTCGCCGTCGAGCGCGGCTGCGACGGCGTCGAGCCCGACAATGTGGACGCCTACGTGAACGGCAGCGGGTTCCCCCTGTCCGCCGCCGAGCAGCTCCAGTTCAACCGATTCCTCGCCGACGAAGCCCACTCCCGCGGGCTGTCCGTCGGCCTGAAGAACGACGTGGACCAGCTCGACGACCTGCTCCCATGGTTCGACTGGGCGCTGAACGAAGAGTGCGTGAGCTACGACGAGTGCGGCCGCTACCGTGGCTTCCGCGACGCCGACAAGGCCGTGTTCCACACCGAATACGTGGACGCGCAGGGTGAGGCGAAGGCCATGGCCGCCGAGATCTGCCCGGCACGCCCGGCGTGGTTCAGCACCCTCGTGAAGACCTGGGACCTCGGCCCCGAGCGCACGACCTGCGACGACTGACCCATTCCCCAACCGACCTGGAGCCCCCAATGCTGTTCCTCTCAGCGCTCGCCGCGCTCGCCGCCCCCACCATCGAGGTCACCGGCACCTGCCCCGGCGACGCCGCGATCTCCGTGTCAGGGCTCACCCCCGGCGCGTCCACCGCGGTCGTGTACAGCCCCGGCACGGGCTCGGATCCCTTGCCCGCGGGAGCCTGCCGCGGCGTGGTCTCGGGGCTGTCGCCGCTCCGCTGGGCGCTCACCATGGCCGACAGCGATGGCGATGGCACCATCGTGTTCACGCCGGACCTCCCCGGGGGCGTGTGCGACCGGTACCTGCAGGCGGTCGACCTGTCGGACTGCTCCATCAGCGACGTGTTCTCCCTGGCGACCGTGCCCGCAGTCGGCGGCAACATCCTGTACGCCTCCACGTCCACCGCGTCGTACTACGGGGGGGTGGAGGCCGCGAATCTGTACGCCATCGATCTCGACAGCGGTGCCGTGACGGTCGTGGGTCCCACCGGCATCGGCATCACCGGGCTCTCGTTCACGACTGACGGGCGGTTGTTCGGCATCCAGGACGCGGTCGGGTCCGACATCGTCGAGGTGGATCCTGCGACCGGTGCCGCGACCTACGTGACCACCCACCCCTTCCTGCCGTACAAGAACTTCCTCGGGTGGGCGGGCGGCCAGCTCTTGGTCGGCAGCTACCCGGGCGAGGCCGGCTCGTTCGACCCCGACACGGGCATGGTCACGCTGGACGTGGCGCTCGAGGGGGCGTGGCATGCCGCACATGGTCCGGTGCCGCTCGAGACGGAGACCGGCATCCACCTCGTGGGCAACGGCGGCAACGCGACGTGGGATCCCGCCACGGGCGAGGAGCTGCCCGGCGTGCCCTACGTGTTCGTCGACCGGCCCGATGGCTACGCCATGGGGTTCGGGGGCAGCGGCGCCACCGTTCACCGGGGCACCGTGTACGCCATCTGGGGCAACTTCGACGACTACTACTCGTCGAGCATGCTGGTCACCATCGATCTCGTGACCGGCGAGGTGCGAGACACGGGCATCGTGCTGGACAACTGGCGGCTCGACGGGCTCGCGAGCCCCACGCCATAGCCCCGCGCTTCACGCCGCCCGCACCCGCAGCTCCCCAGGCGCCGCACCCTCCGCACCGAACTCGATGAGCCGGGTGGCGACCTTCGCGATGAAGAACCGGTCGTGGCTCACCACCACCACCGCCCCGGGGAAGTGCGCCAGGGCGCGCTCCATGACCTGCGCGCTGGTCATGTCGAGGTGGTTGGTGGGCTCGTCGAGCACCAGCACCGACGCCCCCGAGAGCAGGCACTGGGCCATCGCCACCCGCGCCTTCTGCCCGCCGGAGAGGGTGCCGATGCGGGCCTTCATGTCGGCCTCGGAGAACTGGAACATCGTCAGGAATCGGCCCACGGCCTTCTTCGTCGCCGACAGCGCCAGGCTGTCGGGCAGCCCATTGACCGCGTGGGTCACGGTGTCTTTCGGGTCGAGCTCGTCGAGCATCCGGTTGTACGACACGAAGGTCTGGCCGCGGGTCCACTCCACGGTCCCTTCATCCGCCTCCTCGGCCCCGGTGAGCGCCCGGAGCAGGGTGGACTTGCCGCTGCCGTTCGGGCCGAGGATGGCCAGCCGCTGGCGGCGCCGGATGTCGAAGCTCAGGCCGGAGAACAGCAGGTTGTCGCCGTAGGCCTTGGTGAGACCGCGAACCTCGCACAGGCAGTCCTTTGTATGCAGGTCCCGGTAGATCTCGGTGAGGATCTGGTCCACCGGACGCGGGCCCTTGCTCTTCCGGATCTTGGCGAGCCGCTTGCCCAGGTTCTTCCCCTTGTTCCGGGCCGCCTCCCGCCGGCTGGCGATGCCCTCGGCCTCGTATGCGAGCAGCTCGGCCTCGTGCACGAACTGCTTCTCGAGGGTCTTGAACCGGAGCTGCTTCTCCACGACATAGGTGGCGAAGTTGCCGGAATACTCCTGGAGATGGTGGTTATCGACCTCCACGATCCGGTTGACCACGCCGTCGAGGAAGGCCCGGTCATGGGAGACCACGATGGCGGCACCGCGGAAGCTGCCGAACCAGCTCTCCACCCACTCCACCCCGGCCACGTCGAGGTAGTTCGTGGGCTCGTCGAACAGGAGCACGTCGGGCTTCTCGAGCAGGATCTTCGCCAGCGAGGCGCGGTTTCGCCAGCCGCCGGAGAGCGAGTCGATGGGGCAGGTGCGGTGCGCCTGGTTGAAGCCCAGCTTGGTGAGGGCGGTGTCGATCTGCCGCTCCACATCCCAGCCCTCGAGCCGCTCCATCTCATCGAACAGCTCGGCCTGCCGCTCGACCAGCCGGTCCAGGGTGTCGGCGTCGGTGGACTCGTCCCCCATCGCCGCCTCGATGCTCGCGAGCTCGGCCTCCACAGCGCGCACGTCGGCGAACACCTCGGACAGCACCTCGAGCACGCTCTGCGACCCATCGAGCTCGGAGAACTGGGAGAAGTAGCCGATCTTCAGGTCATCTTGGACGGAGACGGTGCCGGTGGTCGGCGGCAGCTGGTCGAGCACGAGCTTGAGGAGCGTGGACTTGCCCGACCCGTTCTTGCCGATGAGGCCCACGCGGTCGCCGCGCTCGAGACGGAAGCTGGCCTCGCGGAGCACGGGGGTCTTGTCGAATTGTACAGAGACGTCGTTCAGTCGGACCAGGCTCATCGAGCGCCTCGGGGCGGGACCGCGCGAGCGGGGGCTGGGCGGTGGGGCGGCCTGTGTAGCGCGGGGGCGCTGGCAGCGTGCGGGTTCGGGGCCGGGGGACGGTGTCGGTGGAGGGGCGGGACTTCGGGGCGCTGCGGCGTGGACGGCGGGTGCGGACAGGACATGGGTGACACATCGGGTGTGGGTCAGGGTGACAGGAGCCCGTGTCCGCGGCCGCCCCCCTCCAGCGTGCACGCGGTGGTCGGCGTCGAACGGGGCTGCGACGTGTCGTACCCAGGGCGCCGGACCCAGGCGACCGCCGGCGTCACAGGCGGCCATGTGGTCGACGTGTGCGCGATCGACCTCGTCGGCATCACCGCCGCGATCATCAGGCGACGCTGAGTAGCGGGCCGGCGGGCCCCGGCGAGGAGCGTCCGGCCAATACCAGGTTGTATGCTGCACCAGGGCGCAGCTGGCGCCGTCGCAAGGCTGCGATTGAGGGAGGCCCGAACGGACCGACCGGCAAAATGAAGAGCAGCGCACGGGAAACTCGGTCCCGAAGGGCCAGACCGGATCTTCCCGGGCGGTGCCAAGTGCGTGCGCCCCCCGCCGGCGCGTTCTGACACGCCCCAGGAACAATCCCCATGCGACCCCTCCTCCACCTCATCGCCCCGATCTCGGCCTGCACGCCCCCGCCAGTGGTGCAACCTGCGCCCAGCGGCCCCACTTCGCCCGTCGCCGCCACCCCCTCCGACACCGCCTGGCCCGAGGTCACCGAGCCTCCAACCCAGTCAATGACGGTCACGGAGACTGGCGACAGCGCAGCCCCAGTCCTGGAGCCGCTCAACCGCCACGGCCGCGCCCGAAGGCCAGCTCGACCCGTGGGTCGACGGGGACGGCGTCGTCGTGTTGAACGGCCCGGCAGGCGTCTGGCACGTGGACTACGAGCTCATCGTCGGACGCATCGATTCACCCGAGGTGCTGCCCACGGCGTGGTGGCGCTGCTCGCCGGCATGCTCGAGCTCGACCGACGAACCCTCGCGCCCGAGCCCCTCCGCCGCCTGCGCGCGGCCCGGCGCGGGACCGACCACCTGCTGAACGACTACCCGCACCGGGAGCGGGACCGCTGCCTCGGCCTCGCAGCACTCGCCACCGCGACCGTCACCGAGCTGCGCCCGCTGCTGCACTCCATCGTCATCGACGACCTGGCGTGGGCCGTGCTCATCGAGCGCCCCGCACGGTGGACAACGGCCCTCGCCACGGCCCTGCTCGACGACCGATTCGTGCGCTGGTCGGTGGTGCGTCGCCTGGTGCGCGAGCAGGGCGTGCCGCGGCCCGACCACCCCGCGTATGTGCTCGGAATGATCAGGGGTCTCGGCGGGCGCGACCGCACGGTGCTCGCTGATCTGCGCGCCGATCCCGACCTCCTGGACCAGGAGCTGTGGCAGCTGTTCGAGCACGTGGGCGGCGGGGAGACGAGCCTCGCGAACGCCGACCGGTGGGGAACTGATGGCTGGAGCTCCGCCGTGCTGACGCTGGCCACGGAGGGGAGGCTGGACCGGGGGCGCCTGCTCGACCGCTGCCTTGCGACCCTCGGGCGAGACCTGAATCACTACGCCGCACGGTGGTTCTACCAGCTGTTCGACGCCCTGGAGCCCACCCCCGCCGAGCTGGACGGTCGAGCGGATGCGCTGCTGCCGCTCCTCGGGGTGTCCGCGCCCAACGTGGTGGCCTGGGCCTTCGGCCGGGTGACGCCACTGGCGCGCTCCGCACGTTGGCCACCGGAGGTCGTGGTGCACGCGCTGGCGCCGGTGCTGGCCGACCGACGCAAGGGGCTGGTGCGCAAGGTGTTCCGCCTCCTGGACCGCCTGGTGACCGACGCCCCAGTGATCGAGACAGAGGTGTGCCGTCTGGCCATCACCGCACTCGCCCACCCGTCGGTGGACATCCAGCAGGCAGCGCTGGAGCGGGTGGAGGCCATATTCAACGCAGAGAATCCGAATCTCGTCGCATTGCTTGCAGACCACCCCTCGGTGGTCGCGCCCACGCTCCTGCCCCGAGTGGAGGCACTGCTCCGCGTCGATCCGCCCGCAGCAATGCCGACCACGACCCTGGACGCCTCCGGCCTCTCCCCCTCCCTGCGGCACCTGTTCGCGGTGGACGACCTGCTGGCCCAACCCGTCGGCGGCCAGTGGACCCTGCCCGCGGCGCGGTTCGACGGCACCGAGCTGCCTCGCTTGCGCCTCCGGGATGCGCTTCCGCCGATCATCACCGCCGAGGCGTTGGCGTCGGTCGCCGCACAGGTAATCGAAGGTGCCGGAACACCCGGCGATCTGGAGCGCTGTCTCGCTGCGGTGGGCACGATGTGCGGACGCGAAGAACCAAGTTGGGAGGCGCTGTTTGCCCCGCTGAGAAAGCGGGCGATCCAGCTGCTGGATCGGACGAACGCATTCGCCGCCGAGGGCCCCGAAGCCGACCTCGCAGGGGTGGTAGTGGCCTGGCGCGACCACAGGCCCGAGGTGGCCCGCTACGAGCCCCTGGGAGCGCCCTCTGCCCTCGGACTGCTCTCCCGAAGAGCGCTGTAGGTCGCCATCGGCGCCTCTCGAGGAGAGCCCACTCCGCTCCTCGCCACCCCCAGCCACACCGACGGCTGGCTCGACCCGGTAGTGCTGGCTGAGCGGGTGGCGGCGTGGACCGGACCCGACCCCGACCTCCTCGACCTGCTCCGGTGCGCCCCAGAACGCCGCGATGCGGCACGCGCCCTCCTGCCCCCTCCCGACCGCGAGTGGCGCGCGGCGGTGCACTACGCCCTCGGGGGCCCCACGCCCGAACTCCCCGATCTAGACCCGGGCCTGTGGTATTGCGCATCGCGAGCGCGCTCTCCGTGGATCGTCGACCCATGGGCGACCGACACCCTGCCCTCCGGCGGGCCGGACTGCCCGCGACCGGCGTCCTACACCTGGGCGCTGTCCACCGGCGAGGTCGGCTGGTTTGCCCAGCACGTTCAGCTGCCGGACCACCCGCGCGAACGCCCGCTCCCCCACTGCGTGCTCCAGGTGCTGCACCACCACCGGATGAGCCACGGCACCACCAGCTCGGGTGGCCTCCCCGGCACCCGGTGGCTCCGCACGCTGTGGCCAGTCGGCCAGGAGGCGCTGTTTGCCGCGGCCTGCGACCAGTTCGCCCGCAACGCCGATTGGTGGGAGGCGGCGTGGCAGAACAAGACGCTGCTCGAGCCCCTCCTCGATCCGGACACCCCGCTGCGGTCCATGGGCGCCCTGCTCATCGGGCTCGGGCTGTGCGCGAAGGAGCCCGGCGAGCACCTGCTCGCGGTGGACGTGGCGATCACCACCATCGCGGATGGGCGCCTCGGCAGCGACAACCTCGGCGCCACCCTCGCCGGCCTGTTCGCTTGGTCGAACGCCAAGCTCGGCCGACCAGCGAAGACGCTCGCGCAGGTGGCAGCCGTGTCGCCCGCGCACGCCGCCGTGGTCGCCACGGCACTCGCTCCCCTCATGCCTGGCCTGCTCGCCGACCGCCCACGAGACCTGGTGAAGCTCCTCGCGCTGCATGAGCAGCTGTGCGCTCAGCTCGACCTGCCCGTCACGGACGACCTGGCCACGGCACTGGCTGCAGTGCAGGGCAACAGCAAGCTCGCGACGACGGCGAAGCGCCTCGCGACCCGCACGGGGGACGGCCGCGCCATGCAGGCCGCGGTGGCCGAGCTGACCGCCCTGCGCATCGAGGCGGCGGCGGTCTGGGCTTGAGCGTCGGAGCACTCGCCGAAAAACGACGAGTGATTGGACACGTGTCACATCACAACGCGGCGCAGTCCACGACGCGCCGCACACAGAGGTCCCCTGCCACCACCCACCCCGGCCATCGTCGGCCCGCGACCAAGCCCCCCGCGGACCTGCGGGTCGCGACACAGCGCGGGGTGTTAGCGTCTCCGGATGGACACCCCCCCCGACCTCCTCACCCACATCACCGACGAGCTCCCGGTCGGGCTGTGGGTCGCGCGCGTGCCCGGCGGCGAGCTGGTGTACGCGAACCGGACCTTCCAGGAGATCATGGGCGTGGCGGCCCGCGACGACGTGGCCGTCGGCGAGTATGCCGCTCCATACGGAATCTGCGACCGAACAGGCCGGCCCTACCCCGAGTCGGGCATGCCCTTCGTGCGCGCGGTGCAGGATCGGGAGCAGATCACCGTCGACGACATCGTGATCCACCGGTCGGATGGCGAGCGCGTGTACGTGCGCGCTCGGGCGCGTCCCCTGTTCGCCGCTGACGGCACCCTGGAGATGGTCTCCATCGCGTTCCTCGACATCACCCGTGAGGTGCTGGCCCAGGCCGAGCTCGAGCGGGCGCAGCGACGGGAGGCCGTGGGCACCCTGGCCGGCGGCATCGCCCACGACTTCAACAACCTGCTCACGAGCATCCAGGTGCTCTCCGACGCCCTCGCGAGCACCGAACCCGACCCCAGCCGCAAGCGCGACCTCGACACCATCGTCCGAGCCACCGAGCGCGCCGCATCCCTCACCCAGTCGCTGCTCGGCCTCGCCCGGAAGGGCAAGCACCGCACCGAGCGGGTGGACCTGAGCGCGGTGGTGCGGGGTGTGCACGCGCTGCTGTCCCGCACGATCGACGCCCGGGTGCGCATCGAGCTCGCACTGGCCGAGGGATGCTGCGTCCAGGGCGACCCGACCCAGCTCGAGCACGTGGTGCTGAACCTCATCCTCAACGGCGCCGAGGCCCAGCCCGAGGGCGGAGCGGTGCGGGTGTCCACCCGTCGGTTGGGCGCCGATGTGGTGCTCGAGGTCCACGACGATGGGCCCGGCATCCCGGACAACCTCCGCGACAAGGTGTTCGAGCCCTACTTCACGACCAAGAGCGGGACCGGCGGCCGTCGGGGCACGGGGCTCGGCTTGGCGATGGTGCTGGGAATCGTCGAGCTGCACCAGGGCGCGGTGGAGTTGGTCCCCGGCGACGGAGGCGCGCGGGTCCGGGTGACGCTGGCGGCGAGTGAGGGCGCCGACCTGGCCGCTCCCGTGGTGTTGGTGGTCGACGACGACGACCTGGTGCGGCAAGCAGCCCGCTCGGCGCTGCGCCTGGGCAAGTACGACGTGCTGGAGGCCGCCGACGGCCAGCAGGCGCTGGACCTGCTCGACGACGGCGCGAGTGTGGACGCGATCCTGCTCGACCTGACGATGCCGGTGCTGGATGGTGCGGCGACCTACCGGGTGCTCCGCGTGCGCTACCCCCAGATCCCGGTGGTGCTCACCACCGGATACGCGGCGAATGAGCAGGCGCAAGAGCTGCTGGACCTGGGTGTCGCGGAGCTGCTCCCGAAGCCGTATCGGGTGAGGCGCCTGCTGGAGATCATGAAGCGCTTGGCGGCGAAGTGAGAGACCGGCGGAGCGTCGACTGCAACGGCAGATTCGCCCGCACCGCGCATGAGTGTCGTGGATTTGGTATGAACCGGGCTGACCCGAGCCCCCGAGAGCGGAGACCCGCATGTGGCTGTTGGCAGCAGGTGTAGCCCTCGCGGGCGACGGTGTGCACGTAGACGCCGTCGCAACCACCACAGTGCCGCTGCTCATCGGCGTCGGCGCGCGGGTGGAGACGCCGCAGCGAATCCGCGCGGAGCTCGACCTGGGGATGTTCCCAGGCGCCTACTTGAGCGCCGTGAACGACGTGGCCACGTCGTCGGGCTGGTATGGCGAGCCCACCGCGGTGCTGCTCGATGTGGCGATCGACGGCGCGTTTGTGCTGCACCCGCGCATCGGCTGGCGGCCGTTCGAGAAGAACGGGTTCATGTTCCACGGGGGCTACATCCTGGCCGCGGCGGGGGGCGGGAACCTCTCCGGCAGCGAGGCCTCCGAGGTGGTGGTCGAGCGCGAGGGGTCGAACAACTTCGGGTTCGAAGACGACGCCTCGTTCCCGGTCCGCGCGGGCATCCACATGCTCACGGTCGACGTGGGGTGGGAGGTCATCGGCTGGGAGAAGCTCGTCGTGGGCATGCGCCTCGGCGGCGCGTTCACGGTGGGGTCGACGAGCACCGTCGAGGTGGACGGCCGGTTCGGCGGCGCGGCCGGCGAGGTGCTCGGCGCCCTGCTCGACGAGACCATCCAGCGCTGGATCCACTCCCCCACGCTGTCGCTCGACGTGGGCTATCGGTTCCGCTGACCCCCAGGAGAATCGACAATGGCCCGCTGGCTCCTCGCGCTCGCCGCTGTGCTGAGCACCTCCTCCGCCCTCGCCGCATCCCGCGGCGGCGTCACGCTCCCCGACACTGTGGAGGTGGGCGGGCAGCAGCTCATCCTCAACGGAATAGGAGTCAGCAAGAAGGCGATGTTTCAGCTGTTCGTGGTTGGGCTCTACCTGCCAGCGCAGACCACCGATCGGGCGGCGGTGCTCGAGGTCGACGGTCCCCGACGCCTGGTGCTCCACCTGAGCCGCGATCTGCCCGCCGAGCAGATCCAGGCCGACGTGGCCGCCAAGCTCCCCACCGTGCCGGATCACATGCACGCGGCGGTGGTGGCGTGGACCACACTGCTCGGCGAGTCCCCGGCGGATGCCGAGCTTGTCGCCGAGTTCCGGCCGGGTGCGGGGGTGGCGCTGTCGGTGTCGGGCCAGCCCAAGGGCACGCTCACCGGCGCCGACGACATGAAGGCGATCCTGGCGATGTATGTGGGAGATGCCGCCGTGAAGGACGTGCGGAACGGCCTGCTCGGTCAGTGACCGGAGTCTCCCTCGCGCTCCTCATGCTCGTCGGGTGCGACTGGATCGTGCCGCTGTCCGACCTGCGGCCCGAGGCCCTGGTGGAGGCGCCGATCCGCGCTGAGGACGTTGCCCGGGGTCGCGCCACGCTGGCCCGAGCGGCGGTCGCCCACGGCGGCGAAGTGTGGGGTGAGCACGGCACCTGGGAGGTGGTGCTCGAGGACCGCTGGTCGGACGATTGGCTGATCCAGCGCCGCTCGCCGTGGCCCACCGGAGCGCGCTGGCTGCGGTTCCAGTTCGTGCCCGGCACCACCGACGGCCGGGTGGAGTTCCTCGACGGGCCCGAGCAGGGCACCACCTGGGGCCTTGCCGGGGGGCGCACCTACTCCCGCGCCCCCGGTGCAGAGCCGGTGTGGGACCAGGCGTCCGCCATGGCCAGTCGCCTGCCCACCATGCAGTTCCTGTTCGAGTTCCCGCAGCGCATCACCGAGGCCCCATTCATCGCCCATGTCGGCGAGCGGCAGGTCTCGGGTCGCACCGCCGAAGCCGTGTTCGCATCGTGGGGATCGGTCGCCCCCGACCCGCACTACGACCAGTTCCTGGTCTACGTGGACGCCGAGACCGACCACATCCTCGCGATACAGTACACGGTGCGGAAGAGCGGCCGCAGGCTCCTCGGTCACCGGTTCTGGAGCGAGCTGCAGGCGGTGGACGGGGTTGTGCTGCCGTTCTTCCAGACCTCATTGCTCGCCTTCGACGGCACTGACCCGGTGCACAGCTTCTTCGTCCGCGAGCTCGCCTTCGACACGGTGCCGGCGGCAGAGATCACCGATCCGGCCGGTCAGTCCGACTGATCCTCGTCGGCGGAGTCGTCGGCGGCCTCGGCGGGCTCCTCCTCATCGGCGGGCTGACCCATGGCGACCCGGAGCGTCGCGGCCAAGCTCCAGCCCGGCTCGAGAGACATCGCGAGCACCCGGGTGTCACGGTCGGCGTACACATCCAGGGTGCGAAGCGGCGCGAGTCCGCCGTCGAGCTCGACGATCAGCCGGTCGCGCAGCGTGAGCTGGAGCACCGGCCCGGCGGTGAGCACCGAGTAGGTCTGGTACGCCTCGGGCAGCCGGGAATCATCCGGGCGCACATGATAGAAACCCCCGTCGAAGCTGCCTCGCACCCCGATGGAGGCGGCATCTGCGAGCCGCACCCACACCGCGCCCTCCTGGGGCAGGAGGAGCGACACCGACAGCCGACCCGTCTCAGCGGTGAGTGAGAGCAGCGGGGTGAGGGTGGGGCGCCCGAAGAACTGCACGCTGCCGCCGCCGAGGCCCAGCGCAAACCCGTCGCTGAACTTCCACACCCCGAGGGCCAGCGCCACGAGCCCCATGTCATCGACCCCGAACGGCCCCGCGAGGTCGGAGTAGATGCCCGGCTGGACCAGCACCGCGACGGTGGCGCGGTCCGACGGGGTCCACACGCTGGCCAGGCCCCACTGGATGCGGAACAGGTCCTGCGTGGCCTCATCGCCCGCGAGGAAGCCGGCGCCGCCGATGCGGGTGCGGGTGTGCTCGAACGCGAGGATGTTCGCGAGCACCCACCGGTCCTCGATGAGCCGGATGGGCGGCGTGGGCGTGGACAGGCCCCAGCTGGTGAGGGCGGCCTCGGCGCCGGCGGGGGCAGCGTCGGGCTCGTCCACGGGGCGCACCTGTGACGTGGGCATCCACAGCCCGTGGAGCTCTGGGCCCTCCTGTGCGCTGGCGGTCGACGCGAGGAGCAGGGGAATGGCGAGCATCGACACACCGGAGCAGGGCCGCGCGAGAGGGGCGCGGGCCGCACGGTAGCAGACCACGGGGGGGGGCGGGGTTCGTCGGCGACTCCCCGGCCGACACCGAACGGAACATCCTGCTCCGACGTGTCGCGCCCCACCGCCCTACCCTGGGTCGGTGGAGGCCCCGCCATGCGCGGCCAGCATCTTGGTTCCACCGAAACAGTTGATGTAACACCTAGCGTCCAGACCCCGTCGGACCCTACGCTTGTCATGCACGGACATGGATCTCGCGGTGAGCACATGCGACTGTGGCGGCACGGGAGGTCCGATGCGACAGATCTGGCTGGCAGCGCTCATGGCCTGTGTCGGGAACGACACCGCGGGCGAACAGGGGCCCACCTGGACTGAGGACGTGCAGCCGGTGGTGGCGCTGCACTGCGGTGGCTGCCACGTGGATGGGGGCTCGGCACCGTTCGCCTTCACCACGTTCGAGGAGACCGCGGATCTGTCCGCCGCGATGCTCTCCGCGGTCGACGGCGGGCGCATGCCGCCATGGTCCCCCGATCCCGGCTGCGGAGAGTTCATCGGCGCCCCCACCTTCACCACCGCCGACGCCGAGCTGATCCGGGCGTGGCACGACGCTGGCACGCCGGAGGGGCCCGACGCCGAGCCGGTGGCCGCGCCGGTGGTCGACGCCCTCGCCGGGGCGGACCTGTCGGGCCAGGTGCCCGGCTACACGCCATTCGAGGGCGACTCCGACCAGTACCGCTGCTTCGTGCTCGACGGCGTGGACTTCTCCAGCGAGACCTGGCTCACCGCGAGTCAGGTGCTGCCGGGCACGCCCCAGGTGCACCACGCGCTGGTGTACGCCCTCCGGCCGTCCCAGCGCGAGCTGGTCGCCGGCCTCGAAGCCGAAGACCCGGAGGTCGGCTACACCTGCTTCGGCGCGCCGATTCCCCTGGATGATGGCGGGCTGGACGAGGGCTTCCCCACCCAGGTGGGCGCGTGGGTGCCGGGGGCGGGGCCGGTCCTGCTGGCCGATGACATGGCGGTTCGGATCAGCGCCGGCAGCTTCGTGGTGCTGCAGGTGCACTACAACACGGCGATCGGCGAGCGCGTGCCCGACACCACGACCTGGCAGGCCACCGTGCGCGACACCCCGCCCGCGGAGCTGTTCATCACCGGCCCGTTGCCCGTGGAAGAGCTGGACATCCCCGCCGGTGAGCCGGAGGCCACCTTCTCATACAGCGTGCCCTGGCATGGACCGGGAACGCTGCGCCTGCGCCAGTTCGCCGGACATATGCACCTGCTGGGCACCCGCGTCACCGCCACGGTCAGCAGCCCGGATGCGGAGACCTGCCTGCTGGACATCCCCGACTGGGACTTCGACTGGCAGCAAGCCTATCTGGTCGAGGACGAGGTGGAGGTGGTGCCCGGCTCGAGCATCACGGTCTCGTGCACCTACGACAACAGCGCCGCCAACCAGCCGGTGATCGACGGCGTGCAGACCGAGCCGGTGGACGTGGCCTGGGGCGACGGCACGCGGGACGAGATGTGCCTGCTCTACGTCGGTCGGGTGGAGCCGTACACGCCCGAGCCGGCCGCGGATGCGCTGGCCTGCGGGGAGGCGGCGGCGTGCATGGACACCTGTGCGGATGACCCGGTGACCTGTGCGCTGGGCTGCCCCGAGACCGAGGCGGACTGTGGATTGTGCCTGCTCGATGCGGCGTCGACCTGCGCGCCGACCTGCTTGTTCGGCCTGCTCGGGCAGGAGGACTGCATCGAGAGCTGCTTCCTCTCAGCGCTGATGCTCGGCGCACACCTGGGGACTTGCCTGCAGCAGGAGTGCCCCACGGCGTGGGATGCGCTGGCGGCGTGCGGCGGTGAGGCCTGCGACGACGCGTTCGGGGCGTGCGGGATCTGAGCGACCGCTCTCAGGACGGCCCGGTCGTGCTCCGCACGGCCGACGACGCGCCTACAGCGCCCGCACTGCCACCTTGCCAGTGCCGAGCCTCACCTGCTGGGTGAGCCGCCGCGACTCCACCAGCGCCGGGGCGTCGCGCACGTGCCGCACGGCCAGGTCGCGGCGGCAGCGGTACAGGTCCACCTTCAGCCGCGCGGGCTCCACACCCAGCATCTGGCACAGGGCGGAGCGGTCGAGCCAGCCATGGGCCGACGGCTCGAGATCGCCGCTCTCGGCATCGGCCAGGCGCGCCCGGGCGAGCACCAGGAGCGCGTAGTGGTGCGCCCGCGCGGGCACCTGCAGCGCGCGCACGGGCGTGGGCAGGGTGAGCTCGACATACTCCTCATCCCGGCTCACAGCGAGCTCCAGCGTGAGGTCGGGCAGCTCCGGCGCAGCGGACACATCCAGCGTCTCAGGGGTCACCACCGGCAGGTGCAGCACCCAGGCATCGTCGCCCAGCACCACCGGGCCCGCGCCCGCCGCAGCCGTGGCCTCGTCGCGCTCAACCACCCACCCCTCGCCGTCGTGGAACACCACCGCGTCGGGGCGCGCGTCGCTGGGCAGCCCCAGCAGGCCGCCCTCCGCAGCCCGCACCCGGTCGCCACATCGGGCCAGCGCCACCGGTGGGCCCGGCTCGGTGAGCACCCATGGGTCACCGCCGAACGCCACTACGCCGCCCTCGGGCACGGCCGCCGTGGCACCGGAGGCCATCACCGCGTCCGCCACCACCTCCACCGGCACACCCGCCGCGCGCAGGCTCGCCGCGATCGACGCCGTGCCCAGCCCCGTGCGCGGGTCACCCGGGCGAATCCAGTCCAGCGACACCAACACGACCGGGCTCATGCCGACCGTCCAAGCCACACGACGCTCGCGGCCCAGAGCAACACCGTGGCCAGCTCGGCGGTCGACAGCCGCCACACGGTGAGCACCACCCGGCGGCGGCAGACGAACAACACCTCGCCGGCGACGCGGAACCGCACGCCTGACTTGCACCGGGGTGTGCGGATGCCAAAGGTGCGGGCGTAGCGCGCCGGGAGCCGGATGCTCGCGCTGTGCAGGCGGGTCAAGCGGGTGTGGCAGGTGCCCAGCCGCTGGACGGCGCGCCGGTGCGCATGGTGGGTGATGACAGTGCGTTTCATGCCTTTCTCCTTGATTGTGAGGAGAATGAAACCCACTGGTCGCCAGGGCGGACGGAGTTTCCCGAAACCCGGGCCCGGCGCTATCGCT
>JBLFXJ010000024.1:0-40244 GCA_047609825.1 Myxococcota bacterium | reverse complement strand
GACTCAGCGATGCGCTCTACGCGCCCTGTCCACAGCCGGGGCCCGCGGTCGATCGCGGAGTACGGCGTGACGAGAGGGGTGGATGTCCAGGATGCACCGGCGAGTGGCCCTATCTTGCCTGTCCTCGACGGCGCAATCCACCACGGGCATCGTGCCAGCGCGGCTGACCAGAACGCCAAATCAAGGCGCTCATCTACACCCCTGGTGGCTTCTCGATGATCTACGAGAAGCTCAAACAGGGTCGGGTCCGATTGGCCAACCGGAGATCAGAACCGGATGCTGCTGACACGGGCCGAACTGGCGGCGCCCGGAGCGCTGCGCTCGGGCACGCGCGACCACCGTTCAGGCGTACATCTCCGCGATCAGCGCCGCCCAGTTCTCCGTCACCACGGCGCGCTTCACCTTCATCGTGGGCGTGAGCTCACCGGTCTCGACACTGAACTCGGCCGGTACGATCCGGATCTTCTTCACCGTCTGGTACCGGGCGAGCTGCGGGTTCACCACCGCCTCCACCTGGGCCTCGAGGTGGGCGCGCAGCGCCGGCAGCACTGCGAGCTCGGGCAGCGTGCCCGCCGGCACACCCGCCGCTGACGCGAGGGCCTCGAGGGCCTCGGGGTCGAGCACGAGCAGCGCACACAGGTAGGGCTGCCGATCGCCCACCACCACCGCCTGCCCCACCCCGAGCAGGCCCTGCAGGTGTGCCTCGATCTCCACCGGGGCGATGTTCTTGCCGCCCGCTGTGATCAGGATGTCTTTCTTCCGGCCCGTGATCGACAGAAACCCGTCCGCATCCAGGCTCCCGAGGTCGCCGGTGTGCAGCCAGCCGTCGGCACCGAGCAGCTCCGCCGTCTGCTCCTCCATGTACTGGTAGCCAGCGGTCATCGTGGGCCCGCGCAGGAGCACCTCGCCGTCGTCCGCGATGCGAAGCTCCACCCCCTCCAGCGCCTGACCCACCGTGCCGAACCGCGGCCGGCCGAGCGGGGGCACAGTGGCGATGCCGGTGGTCTCCGTCATCCCGTAGGCCTCGTGGATGACGATTCCGATCGACGCGAAGAAGTCCAGTGTGGACCTGGAGATCGGAGCCGCCCCCGAAGCGGCGACGACCAGCTGGTCCAGCCCCAGGGCCGCCCGGACCCGGGAGATGACCAGCCGACGGGCCAGGCGCCGCGACAGACCCGGCGGCTCCGCACCGGGGAGCAGCGAGGACGTAAAGCCGGCCAGCTCGGTGCGGCGCGCCCACCGAGCGAGCCACGCCTTCACCCCGGTGGCCTCGGCGAAGCGCGCCTCCAGGGCGGCCTGGAACTTCTCCCACACCCGCGGCACCGCCATGAACACGGTGGGGCGCGCTGCGAGCAGGTGGTCCTTGAGCCGGGTGAGGTCGGGACAGAGCCACACCTCGCCGCCGAGCTCAAGCGAGAGGAAGTTGGTCATCGCTTGCTCGGCCACGTGGCACAGCGGCAGGTAGGACACCACGCGGAACCGCGCCTCCTGCGTCTCCGGGTGCGGGGTGAGCCCGGTGTACCGCGCGGTCAGCGAGCGGCTGAGGGCCACCATGCCCGCGTGCGTGAGCTGGGCCCCCTTGGGCACCCCGGTAGTGCCCGAGGTGTAGATCAGCAGCGCTGTCGCGTGGGGGTCCAGCGCGTCGACCCTCGCGTCGAGTCGATCGGACAGGGTCGGGTCCGCATCGCCCAGCGCTCGTAGGTCGTCGAGGCTCATCACCCGGTCCCCGGTGAGGGCGTCCATCGTCACCAGGTGGGCCACCTCGAGCTCGCCATGCTCCCTTGCTGACTGCAGCTTGGCCAGCTGGGTCGCGTCGTCGCAGATCACGATGCGCGCCCTGGAATGACGCACGATATACGCCACCTGCTCCCGGGTGTTCGTCACGTAGATCGGTGCGGGCACCCCACCCACGGCCATGATCGCCAGCTCGCAGTACAGCCACTCCTTCCGGTTACAGCCCACGATGGCTACCGCCTCACCCGGCTCGTGTCCGAGGGCGAGCAGCCCGCGTCCCACCTCCTGGACCGCCTGCCAATACGCCGACCACGACGTGCGCTCGGGAGCGCCGTCGGCGTTCAGCGCGACGAGCGCCGGGTGATCGGGCCGGGATGCGGCCCAGCCGGAGAGCTGGTGCACGAGGGTAGCGGGCAAATCGGTCCTCCCGGACGGTCGGCGGGCCTGCAGACCTTACCCGAGATTGGCTCCCACCGACCGCCGGGCGCGGCCGTGGTAGGGGCCACCGACCCCGGAGCCACCCGTGCACATGGACCCGATGCTCCCGCGCCTGGTCGCGGTGTTGTTCGTCGTCGTGTTCCTGGCCGCCATCGGCCGGCGCTTCTCCCAGCCAATGCCGGTCGTGTACCTGCTCGCTGGCGTTGTGCTGGGCCCACAGGCGCTGGCCCTGCTCGGCGACGTGCACACGATGACCCGCCTGGGCGAGCTGGGCGTGATCCTGCTCCTGTTCCTCCTCGGCACCGAGATCAAGCTCGACCAGCTGATCGCCTCGTGGCGGGTACCGGTGCTCGGACTCGGCGTTCAGGTGGCGGGCAGCCTGCTCTCCGTCGCGGCGGTCGGATGGGCGCTGGACTGGCCCATGGGGCGGGTGGTGCTGGTGGGCTTCGTGATCAGCCTGTCGAGCACCGCCGTCGTCCTCCGCCTCCTCGAAGACCGCAAGCTGTCCGGCACGCCGCTCGGCAACGACGTGCTCGCCATCCTGCTCGCCCAGGACCTCGCCCTCGCGCCGATGCTCATCGCCATCGCCATGCTCGGCGGCGTGCACGTGAGCGCCGGCGAGATGGCACTGCAGCTAATCGGCGGGGCAGCCCTCATCGGCGTCGTCGGCTGGACCGCCCGGCAAGAAAGGGTGTCCATACCTGGATTCTCCGCCGTGCGGGACGACCCCGAGCTGCAGGTCTTCGGCGCCCTGCTGGTGGCGCTCTCCCTCGCGCTGTTCTCCGCCCTGGTCGGCCTGTCCGCCGCGTTCGGCGCGTTCGTCGCCGGCATCGTGATCGGCGCCACGGAGGAGGAGCGGTGGATCCACCACAGCCTGCACCCGCTGCGGGTCCTGCTCGTCGCCTTGTTCCTCATGGCGGTGGGCATGCTCCTCGACATCGGGTTCATGCGCGACAACCTCGCGCTCGTGCTCGGTCTGGCCGGGCTCGCACTGGCCACGAACACGATGATCAATGCCGGCATCCTCAAGGCCCTCGGCCGAAGCACCCGCGACGCCGTGCTCGGCGGCGCGCTCCTGTCGCAGATCGGCGAGTTCAGCTTCGTGCTCGCCGCCATCGGGGCGGAGGTCGGCCTGGTCAGCGTCTACGGTCACCAACTCGCGATGGCGGTCATCGCGGTCACCCTCCTGTTGAGCGCCGCGTGGATCACCACCGCAGACGCCGCGATCCGCCGCTGGGGCTGAGGGCCGGGCGCACTGACCTCGCCCCACCGACCGGGAGGCCAAGGGGCAGACCAGCCGTGATGCGCTAGACCGCCACGGAGGCCCCCCGTGAACCGACTCCTCCACATGGCGACATTCCACCTCGAACGCCTGCTACTCCGTGGGGCGCGCTACCGGCTGCTGGTGATGGCCCTGAGCGTCGTCGCTGTCTCGTTCTTCGGCGGGCTGGCGCTAGTGCTCCTCGGCGAGCCCGAGCCGCTCGGCGAGGCCGTGTGGTGGGCGTTCCTGCGCCTCACCGATCCCGGCTACCTGGGAGACGACGAGGGGCTCGGCCGCCGGGTCGTGTCCACCGTGATCACGGTCCTCGGGTACGTGCTGTTCATGGGCGCGCTCATCGCGATCCTCGCCCAGGCCCTCGCCGAGACCGTCACCCGACTGCAGCGCGGCGAGACGCCCATCGCCCTGCGCGGCCACATCCTGGTGCTCGGGCTGTCCGAGCAGACCCCGGTCCTGCTCGAGGAGCTGCTGCGGTCGGAGGTCCGGGTGCGGCGGTTCCTCAAGCGTCAGGGCGCCGGGCGCCTGGTGCTGGTGGTGCTCGTGGAGGAGCTCGATGAGTCCATCAGCGCAGACCTGTCAGAGCGGCTCGGAGACTTGTGGGAAGACAGCGCCATCGTGCTGCGCACCGGGTCGCCGCTGATCGCCGACCACCTCGACCGGGTCGCCTTCACCCAGGCCGCAGCGATCCTCGTTCCCGGCCGCGGCACGCATGAAGGAGCGCTCCGCACGACCGACGCCGTCACCGTGAAGACGGTGCTGTCCATCGCCAACCACCCCGCCGTCGCTGGCGCGAGCAACCCCCCGCGGATCGTGGCCGAGGTCGCGGATGGGCGTCTGCTCGATGTGGTGCGGGCCGCCTACCCGGGCCCCCTCGAGCTCATCGCGACCGACGACCTGATCGCGCGATGGATCGCCCAGAACCTGCGGCACCCGGGCCTGTCCTGGATCCTGGGGGAGCTGCTCGCGTTCCATCAGGGCAAGGAGCTGTACTACGTGCCGGTGGGAGACCTCGGGGGCACCCGCTTCGGAGAGGCCGCGATGCGCATGGGCGGCGGTGTCGCGATCGGCGTTGTCCGCCGAACCGACGGCGGCTG
The DNA here is from genome assembly GCA_047609825.1 of Myxococcota bacterium. Classification (GTDB taxonomy): domain Bacteria; phylum Myxococcota_A; class UBA796; order UBA796. The sequence continues at coordinate 35,699 of JBLFXJ010000024.1, read as the reverse complement.
GAGGCCGCACCTCAACCCCCCGCGGAAATTCCTGCTCGATCCCGAGGACCGGTGGGTGGTCATCGCGGCGGGGCTGGAACACATCACCTTCGGCCCACCCAACCCGAAGCCGCACACGGCACGCACGGCGCCCGCGCCGTGGGCACACTGGCCACAGCCGCGCAAGGTGCTGGTGCTGGGCTGGGGCCGGCGGGTCGCCCTCCTGTTGGCCGAACTCGCCCGGTTCCCCGCCGAGCGGTTCGACGTGGAGGTGCTGTCGGTGCTGCCCGTGGCCGACCGCGAGAGCGAGCTCGCGCACGTGCCTCTCGCGCAGTCGTCTCTCCGGGTCGTGCACCGGATGGGGGACTACACGAACGTGCGCGACCTGGCCGAGCTGAACTACCACGCGTTCGACAACGTGGTGATCGTCGGGCGCGGCTGCGAGGAGGACCGCTCCGCCTCCGACGCGCAGACAATCCTCTGCTACACCATCGTGCAGGCACAGCTCCGGGGCGCCCCGTCCCGGCCCCCGCTCCTCGTGGAGATCATGGATCCCGACAACGCCGGCCTGTTCGAGGAGCGCCCGGGCGAGGTGCTCCTGAGCCCCACCGTGATGGCGCACCTGCTCGCCCATGTGGCCCTCCGCACCGAGCTCCACGGGGTGGCCGACGAGCTGCTCGGAGAGCGCGGCGCCGAGTTCCACTTCCGACCGCTGGGCGACTACGGGATCGACCCGAACACCCCCGCCTCCCTGGTGTTCTCGGATCTGCAGCACACCGCGGCCGAGCACGGCGAGATCCTCGTCGGCGTGCGCTCCAGTCATGCCCCGCTGGATGTGCGGTCCGACCTCGACCTCGCCCCGGAGCCCGACACCCGGTTCCAGGCCGGTCCCGGCGTTCTGCTCCTGGTGTTGGCGGACAGCCGCGCCCGGCTCGGTGCCCAATGAGCCGCGCCCACCGAGCCATGCTCCGAGCCTGCGGATGGGTCTGTGCTGCTGCCCTGCTCGCCAGCACCGGCGCCCTGGCGGAGCCTGCGCCGGCGTCCCCCGAGCTCGACCGCAAGTTCACGGAGCTGGCGGCACGCCGCAGCCCGCCACGAGGGGCGCTCGCCAAGGTCACCTCCGCGCTGATCGCCGAGCGGGTGGCGCGTGCCCAGGCCTTCGCCTCCATGAACCGATGGACCGAAGCCCACGGCAGCCCCTACCTCGCGCTGGACGCCATCACCCCCCGCACCCTGCCGTCGATGGACGGCCGCCGCTCTGCCGGCCCGTACCGGATCGAGGTGCGCATCGGCGACGCTCGGCTGTCTCGGGAGCCGGCTGAGCGTGCGGTGCGGCGCGACGCGGCGATGCTCGACTATCCAGGCGGCATGATGATGCCGATCACCGTGTCGTACGGGGAGTTCGTGGAGCCCGTCAGCGCCACCGTCAGCGCCACCGTGAGCAGCAGCGGTGCCCCCACGGCTGGCGCGATGGCGAGCCTGCACGCCGTGGGCGAGGGCCGGGCGAGCGCACGGTGGACCGGTGCCATCCTCGGCACCGATTCCAGCACCGCGTGGTCGAGCCAGCACACCCAGATCGTCTGCGGCCCGGGCGGTGATCCCTCGGCACGGCGGCGGGCCGAGGCTGCCCGGCAGGACGCGATCCGGCGCGCCACCACGCTCGCCCACGAGTCCCTCGCCGAGGCCCTGGCCGAGCGGATCCTGAACGACCTCGACCGTGAGCCGAACCTCGCGGCGCCCACCATCGCCGACCTCGCGCCACACGGCTGGACGCCAGCGCCGTAGCCTCCCGGGTCAGAGCCAGCGCCGAGGGTGCGCTCGCGACCGGCTGTCGCGCAGCCACGGTCCACAACGCACGGGGCGTCGCGCGCCCCACCACATCACACGCCCGTCGACGAGCAGCCACCCCACAGCGGTCGGCGATCCGGCTGGGACCGGTCCGTCACGGCGGCACACGGAGCGAACCCTGTGCAGCGACGTCGCACGCGGTATCCTCACTCAACGGAGGTTCCATGTTTCTGATCATCCTCGCATCCTCGCTCTCGGCCCTCGCCGGCGGACCCATGCTCACCACCAGCGGCGCCTGCCCCGGCGCTGTCGACGTCACCATCGCCGGCCTCACCCCGAGCGGCAGCGCCGCCATCCTCCGCGGCACCCGCGGGGGCAGCGACATCATCCCTGCTGGTCCGTGCGCCGGCATGGAGTCGGGCCTGGCCGGACTCTCCTACATCACCACGCTGCGCGACTCCGACTTCGACGGCGTGATCGCGGTCTCGCCGGTCATCCCCCGCCCCGCCTGCGGCGACATGATCCAGGCGCTCGACGTGGCCACGTGCACGCTCACCAACATCGCGCCCCTGGGCGATGCTCCCGGCGACTGCGTGCCCAGCGGCGCTCGGGTGCCCCTCGACACCCTCGGCGCGAACACCGCCTCGGGCTGTTGGGATGGCAACCCCTGCGCCTACGACGAGTACGCGTGGGACTCCTCCCACGGCCAGAACTTCCAGGCCTTCGGCGAGGAGATCTCCTGCACCGGCGGTATGGGCTGCATGCAGAACGTCGGCGTCACCACCTACTCCGGGTCCGACACCGTGTGTCAGGGCGCCTGGGATGTGGAGTGTGATGGTGAGTGGGTCGGTCGCCTCGACACGCTGGGCATGTCCTGCTCCGGCAGCGCCACGAGCAACGGGTGCTCCATCGAATTCCCAGCCCGCATGTGTGGCGAGGTCACGCTGATGGCCGTCGAAGACGGAGACATCACCGGCGGCTGCTGTGGTGGCACCCAGCCCGACACGATGATCACGTCGGTCTCGGCCTGGTAGTCAGCCGCTGATGGAGGTCCGCTCGCGGGCCTCCATCCGCAGGCCTGCGCTCACGGGCACAGGCTCCCCCGCAGCGCCGCGATGATCCGCTCCCGGAACACGCGGGAAACCTCGGCGTTCGCATCCACCGCGTCGAACCCGTGGTATGCGCCCTCCACCCGGTCCAGCTCGACCGGCACCCCCGCGGCGCGCAGGCGCTCGGCATAGGCCACGTCCTCGTCGTGGAACAGATCGAGGGTCCCAACACCGATCCATGCCGGCGGCAGGCCAGACAGGTCCTCCGCCCGTGCGGGCACCGCGTGCTGTGGCAGTTTCGAGCGGTCGACCGTGCGCAGGTAGGCGTCCCAGCCCAGCGCATTCGACCGACGATCCCACACGCGCAGCTGGGCGTCGAGCGGCCCGGAGCCCAGCGCGGACCGGTCGTCGAGCATCGGGTACACCAACAGCTGTAGCGCTGGCGGGGCCTCACCCTGGTCGCGAAGTCGCTGGCAAAGCGCCGCCGCGAGCCCTCCCCCGGCACTCACACCGGCGACGGCCACCCGCTCGGCGTCCACATCGGGCTGCCCGAGCAGCCACCGCCACGCCTGCTCGCAGTCGTTCAAGGGAATCGGAAACGGCTGCTCCGGAGCCACCCGGTACTGCACCGCCGTGATCACGATCCCCAGCGCATCGGCCGCCCTCTGCAGGAAGGGCGCGTCCTGCCGCGCATCGCCCATGATCAGCCCGCCGCCATGAATCCACAGCAGGCCTGCGCGCCGCCCCTCAGTCGCGCTCGCTGGCCGAAACACGTACACGCAGCAGCCGTCCAAGGGCGCATGCTCAAGGCCGCGCACACCCAGGCCGGTAAGCGCGAACAATCCCCGGAGGAGGGGCAGCGACCATGGGCGCGCGATGCCCCGTGGCAGCCATCGCGCTCGTGCGCTCAGGTCAGGGTGGAACATGACTCTGCGCCCTTCAGCGCCCGCGACGCTTGGACGGCGCCGGCTCGTCCGCCACCTCCGGCACCTTGAGCTGGGACACATAGTCGGCGGTGATCAACAGGATCTCGTCGAGCACCGGATCGTCCTCCTCCACCTCTTCCGCGTCGGGGTCGGGCAGGGAATCCAGCGCCTCGTCTTCGGCAGCGAGCTCGGCATCCACGTCGCGCCCACGGGCCTCGAGCTTGGCCTTGCGGGCCTCGAACTCGGTGCGGCGCGTCTCCAGGTGCAGGCTCACTGGCTCGCCCTTCTCAGCCTCGCGCTCCGCCGCGTCTTCCGCCCACCACTTGAAGGTGTCCACGTCCGCCACCCGCTCCTGGCTGCGCTGCTGGAGGAGGTGCAGATCGGCCGCACCACCGGTCCAGCGGGTGAACTGCGCCGGCTGGATGGAGGCCCAGGGCAGCGCATGGTCGAGATCGCCCTCGAAGCTGGCCGTGTAGTCCGCGACCGATGGCACGAGCACGTCCGGCACCACGCCGCGGTTCTGGGTGGAGGCCCCGGTCACCCGGAAGAACATCTGCGACGTGATCTTCAGCGCGCCGCCGCCGGTGGAGCGACGGAGGCTCAGCAGGCTGGTGAGCGCGGGGTTCAGGTCGATGACCGCCTGTACGGTGCCCTTGCCGTGGGTCTGCTTGCCTCCGACCACCAGGCCTCGGCCGTAGTCCTGGATGGCACCTGCGAGGATCTCGGACGCCGACGCCGACCATGCGCTTGTCGCGATCACGAGCGGGCCGTCGTACACCAGCTCGGGGTCAGGGTCGGCCAGCACCTCCACCTCCTCCCGACCGTCACGCACCTGCACCACCGGACCCGCGGGGATGAACAGCCCGGTGAGCATCAGGGCCTCGTCCAGCGAGCCGCCGCCGTTGAACCGCAAGTCGAGCACCACGCCATCGATGCCCTGCGGCTCGAGCTCGGCCAGCAGCGCCCGCACGTCCTTGGTGGTGGACTGGTACTCCTCGCCGCGGCTCTTGCGGGTCATGCCCTGGTAGAAGCTCGGCACATTGATCACGGCCAGCTTGCGGACGACCCCATCCGGTCCGGCGACCTCCTGGATCTCAGCCTTGGCACGGTTCTCCTCGAGGATCACCTCGTCGCGGGTGATGTCGATCTCCTCGGTCACGCTGTCGGGCTCACCGGCCGGGATGACCTGCAGCCGCACCACCGTGCCCTTCTTGCCGCGGATCACCTTCACCACCTCGTCGATCCGGCGATCGACCACGTCCTCGAACTCGCCCTTGCCTTGGGCCACGCCAATGATCTTGTCGCCCGGGTCGAGCGCACCATCCCGGAGTGCGGGGCCGCCGGGCACCAGGCTCTCCACCACGGTGTACTCATCGATCGTGCGCAGGCGCGCGCCGATGCCCTCGAGGGACTTCGACATCTCGATCTCGAAGTTGTCGTGGTCGGGCGGGCTGAACCACCAGGAGTGCGGATCGAACGACGTGGTGAGCGCGCCGAGCCATGCCTCCATCACGTCGTTGCTATTCGCATCCTCGACGCTCTTCTTCATGCGCTCGTAGCGCTTGCGGAGCATCTCCACGGTGCGCTCACGGTCGCGGCCGCGCAGGTCGCCCTCGAGCACCTGCTCCTCGAGGCGCTGCCGCCACTGCTCACGGGCCTCGGCGTCGGTGGTGGGCCACGGCTTCTCGTGGCGGTCGGGGTTCCACTCCTCGTCATCCGTGAGGTCGATGGGCTCGTCGAGCATCGCCAGCACATCGTCGAGCCGGGAGATCATCCGGGCCTGGTACAGCGTGTACAGCTCGAACGCTGGCACGAGCACGGCTTCACGGGATCGGGCGGCCTCGTCGAGCTGCGTGCCGTACTGCGCCCGCGCGCGGTCCACGTCGCCCTGGAGGAACACCAGGTGCCCGTAGTCCAGCGCGTCGAGGTAGTTGTTCAGCCACGCCTGGCTGCGCGCATCATCCAGTCGCGCGCCGGTGTAGTGATATTGCTCGAGGTAGCCGTGCACCAGGTTGGCGACCTGGGCGCTCTGCGAGTCGGGGGCCAGCTCGCCGTCGGTGGCGGAGGCAGAAGGGCTACAGGCCGCAACCAGTGCGGCCATGATGGTGAGCAGGTGCATGCGTCCTCGAGTCATGGCGTCACCTTAGTCGACGCCGCCAGACCCAGAGCGTCACGAAACGCCGCGAACCCCACGCAGCGCGTCACCCGGCCGACACGTCGCACGCCTCCGCGTCGCCGCTGTACTGGCATGCGCCGGCAGCAGCCGAGTCTTCCGCGTTCACATCGATGGTAGTGCCGTCGTCGCACCGGGCCTGGAGCGAGCCGTCGGTCTGGGCGCAGAACCCGAGCGAGGCGCCGTCAGAGGCTCGCGCGTACACGGTCTCCGAGGCGCACGAGCCGGTCATGTTCTCCGTGAGGCCGGTGGCGCACAGGTCTCCGGCAGAGCTGTAGATCTCGGTGGTCACCGTGATGTTGAACGGGTCCGAGAAGTCGCTGGTGGTGATGACCTGGGCGCCGTTGTCCCAGGTGAGCTCCACGTTGCCGGCCATGTCGAACACGCCGTCGCACGGGCCGGAGGGGTCGAAGCAGCCCGCCAGGTAGTCCTCGACGCAGGTGCCGGCGTACGGGTTCACGGCCGGGTCGGCGCAGTCGATCTCGCTGGTTCCCCCCGTGCCACCGCCGCCGGTGCCGCCGCCGCCGGTGCCGCCCGTGGGGATTGCCGACGTGGGGATGCTTCCGGCAGCGGTGTCGCCGCCGTCCTTGGTGCCTTCACAGGCGATGAGCGCGAGGGCGGCGAAGATCACGAGTCGCATGAGTGCCTCCATAGGCCGATGGTATGGGCGCGCGGCCCAGCCACCTCTATCGGTCGACTATCGCTGGCCGCGATACGCCGTCGAATGCTCTGGTGCTGGCTGATCGCGTGCGGGTCTTCCCCCGCCGACAAGGCAGGAGGACCGCTCGACACGGCGAACAGCGCAGTGCGGGCCGGCCGGGTGGTCGGCGTCTCCACCACGCCGAACGACGCCACACCGGGGCACCGGGTACGGGTCAGCCTGGATGCGCGAGGGTGGGCGGTGGTGGCGTGCAGGGCCACCGATGATGCGGCAGACGTGCTCGTGATAGACGGGCCTGCCGCTGACGGTGCGGCCACCCTGCGCTTGCTCGGACTCCGCCCCGACGTGCCCTACCGGTGCGCCGCCACCAACACCGACGGGCGCGGCGTGGTGCCGTTCGATCTCACCGGCCCCAGCCCCGGCGGGCAGCTCTTGCCGGGCACGACCACCACCACCCACCCCACGCTGGCACCGACCGCCCGGTGGCTGCTCACCGTGTGGGATGGCGCCGGAGGCTGCGACCTGCGCCAGACCCTCCTCGTGCTCGACCACGCGGGCCGGGTGCGCTGGTGGTACCAGCAGGACGAGCTCGCCTCCGTGGATGTGGAGGCGCTGTACCACCCCGAAGACGGCACCATCGTGTGGGGCGGCAACACCCAGGACGGGGTGCATGTGGTGCACCTGTGGCTCGGGGTGGAGTGGTCCGGCATCCGATCGGCCGAGCCGCTGTACCACCACGACGCCAAGCGGCTGGACGACGGCTCGGTGCTGGTGCTCGAGCACCGCACCGATACAAATGGGGCCGCCGAGTGGATCGGCTATGCGGTCGTGATCCGCGACGTGGAGACCGACGCTGTGCTCTGGGAGTGGGCGTCTCAGGTCGGCTTCGACGCTGGCGTACTCCCTGCTGGCGCTCCGGGCGCCGACACCTACCACGCGAACTGGGCCGACCGGCTGCCCCTCTCCATCGGCGAGCGGGTGCTGCTGAGCCAGTGCTTCGACAGCAAGATCCTGGCGATCGACCCCGGCACCGGCGAGGTCGACTTCTGGCTCGGCGCGGGCGGCCCGATCCGCCTGGTCGACGCCGACGGCCAGCCCCTGCCCGACTCCGACTGGCCGCAGTGCCAGCACGGCGTGGACCTGTCCGGCCCCGACACCCTGCTGCTGTACGACAACGGGCGGCAGCGGCGGGAGAGCCGGATCGTGGAGCTGGCGCTTGACCTGGAGGCCGGCACGGCGACCCCCACCTGGACCTGGACCGACGGCTGGCACGAGCGCACACTTGGCGACGTGGACCCGCTCGGGCCGGGCCGCGCACTCATCACCCAGGCCCACCCCGAGTGCTGGAGCCCCACGGGGGAGCGAAGTCGGGTGCTGGAGGTGGACCGGGCCACTGGCGAGGTCGTGTGGGAACTGGAGTTCGACTCCGAGCGCGCCGGCATCTACCGGTCGGAGAAGATCGACGGGTGCGCCTTCCCCTCGATCCACACCTGCGATGCCGCCGCCGCACGCTGGCAGGCGCTGGAGCCCGTGCTCGGCCTGGACTGACCCTCAGCCGCCGGTGACCTCGACCACGGTGAGGAAGGTAGGTGCCGGGCTGGTGCAGGTGCTGCACTCGACGCCAACGAGCCAGGTGCCATCGGTGCTGAACCCGGTGAACGGCTCGCCGCCCAGGGTGCGCGGGAGCCGGGTGCGGCCCTCGTCATCCACCGCGGCGATGCTCCCGTCGTCGAGCAGGGCGGCCTGGGTGAGGCCGTAGACCTCCATGGTCCAGATCTGCTCGGCCTCCTCATACAGCTGGATGAAGCTCGCCTCCGCGTCCTCCACCGTGCCCGCTACCTTGCCGATGAGCAGCGTGTCGTTCGCCCGCGCATCCCAGGGCTTGCCCGAGGCATCCACGGTCACGGCGCTCCAGTCCAGCGTCACCTGGATGTGGTCGTCGCACACAGCGAGCGGCGCCAGGCTCCCCAAGTCCACGTCGAAGGTGAGCACCGTGCTGGAGTCGTTCATGTCGATGGCGTGGTTGTCGCTCGCGGTGAGCGGCTCGAACATCGTGCTGAGCAGGATCTCGTTGCGCCCGTAGTCGTTGATGTCCCACAGGCTGGCGAGCCAGGTGGTCTCGGGGTCCTCCGGCAGGTCGAACTCGGGGAAGAACGGGTTTCCGATGATCGTGAACTGGGACAGCTGGGCACAGGTGGCGCCGGCGAAGTCGCCCACCAGGTTCAGCATCCGGATGTCCGCCACCACGGACTGGTCGAGCGTGTTCTCGATCACCGCCGCCTGCACCTCATCGGCCGTCAGGGTGAGCCGGGAGATGGTGACCTGGTACAGCGACATCGGGTCGAGCGGGCGGCCGCGGATGTCACGGGTCACATCATTCCAGCACAGCGTGGCGTCGGTCAGCGCCTCGACCGCCACGCTCGCGATCTCGATGTCTACTTCGTAGCTGTAGTTGTTCGGATCGGACGCCACCGCTGTGCTCTCGGGCTCGCACACGAACAGGTCCACGCCGTCCGAGCCGGCGTCGGCGGTGTCGTCCGACTTCTCACTGTCGCCGCATGCTGCCAGCAGCAGAGCAATACCTCCAATCCACACCCGCATCGGCCCCCCTCGGCCAGCGATCTTACCCGCGGTCTGCGGGTTCCGCTGGGCCACTGGCGACCCCAGATTCTGTGAACCTAGTTCACGAACGCGCGTTATGGGGCTCGCGACCGACTGGAGTGCCGATGACTCGTCTCCTGCTGTTCATCCTGGTCGCCACGGGCTGCGCACGAGAGCGCGCCGCGGCCCCCCCCGCCCTGGACGACCTCACCCACGCCCTGTTCCGGGACTGGGAGGATGACGAAGCCATGGCGCAGCATGCGCTGGACCTGGCGGACTGGCTTGGCGATGAAGGCGACACGGACGAGTCGTGGGACGGCATGCGGCTGACCAACCTCGCCAAGGCCGACGTGGGCGACGTGAGCCGTCCCCAAGGCACCGATCTGGACGCCCACGCGGGAATCGCCACCGCGGGACCGAGCGACTTCCGCGTGCCACGCCACGCCGAGCTGCTGGTGGAGCGCGACCAGACCTGGACCGACCCGAACACCTTCCAGGTGTACGAGCGCACCGTGGTGGAGGGCAACCCCGACGCGTTCGCTGGCGGCACGGGCATCGTGCGCACCGACAACGTGATCGAGAAGAGCGGCGCGTTCGGGATCGTGATCCCCTACACCCTGCGCAAAGACTATCGGTGGATCCCCGGCCCGGTGCCCGTCGTGGTGGGCCGCACCTGGATCACCGAGCCGGGCTGCTCCGACAACGGCAAGAACTGTGTGAACCAATCGTGGGGCCTCGACGTGTTCGTGGGCGACGACGACCGCACGCTCCGGCTGTATGTGGTGTGGCTGGAGGTGGTCACCGAGGCCGACGGCCTGATCGGCGAAGACGCCAAGATCGCGCTGATGGCGAAGGGCAACCAGGACATCCTCGAGGCCACCGACGAAGAGCTCGCCTCGCGGTGAGCCCGGGCCCCGGCGCGCGCCTCGGGGCCGGGTTTGGCCGCCATCACGCCCGCGCCAGCAGCCGGCGTTGGGCGCACACTTCGCTCGGATGTACTTCCGGGGGGTTCCCAGGCGGGCGCGGCGCGCTACAGTGGCCGCGTCATGGAAACAACAACCCTCATCGCCCTCGTCGTCTCCGCCCTGTTCGCACTGCTGTGCGGGGGTGGCGGATTCTTCATCTTCCTGTTCGGCATCGTCGGCTTCATCGTGCTGCGTCGCCGCGGCAAGAAGGCCGTGTCCGCGAAAGAGGCCGTGTCGGCGGGCGTAGAGTCCGTGTCGCAGGTCTTCGTGCGGGGCTCCGGTGGCCTGCAGGCCCTGGACGACGACGAAGACGACGAAGACGACGACTAGCGGGGGCAGATGGCCCGCCCCCGGTTCGACCGGCTCCCCACCGAGCGCCAGCGGGCAGTGCTCGATGCGGCGGCCGCCGAGTTCGCCAGCTGCGGCTTCGACGCCGCGTCGTACAACCGGATCATCGCCTCTGCTGGCATCAGCAAGGGGGCGATGTACTACTACTTCGATGACAAGGCCGACCTGTTCGCCACGGTGATCCGGCGGGCCGTCGCGGATGTGTTCACTGCGGTGGGTCCGCTCACGCCGGTGGTCGATGCCGACGCGTTCTGGCACCAGGTCGAGGCGAAGAGCCAGGCCACGCTCGCCGTGCTCGCAGCGCAGCCCCGCCTCGGGGAGGTCGCCCGCACCGCCTACGGCGAGGTCACGGCCACCCCCACCGGTCCGCTGGCCCCGCTGGTGGACCAGCTCCGGACCGCCGCCACCGCGGTCCTCATCGCAGGGGCCTCCATCGGCGCCGTGCGCGACGATCTGCCGGCGGACCTGCTCGCGCGGGTCGCCCTGTGCGTGGGCGTGGCGGTGGACACCTGGCTCGTGGAGCAGGTCGACCGCCACTCACCGGAGGCGCTGGCCCAGCTGGGCAGCACCACCGCGAACCTGCTCCGAGCGATGCTCGCCCCGGATCAGGCGCGCAGGTAGCTCAGGTGGTCGAGCACCTGGAAGGCCTCGGGCTCGACGGCGTCCCCTACCGGCTCGATCCGCCACGGGTGCACCGTGCCGCCCGCACGCGCCGTGGCCTCGAGGTACCGGATCTTGCTTGGACGCAGGCCCATCAGGCGGCAGGTGTGGGCGTCCACCGCCGGGAGGTTGTCGCCCATGATCACCGCGCCAAACGGCTTGGCCGTGCCCATGATCGGGCCGTCGCCCTCCATGGCCACGATGCCGTCGATGATGCCGAAGCCCGGACGCACGGCGTCCCAGATGTCGAAGATCGAGTTGTCGATCCCCTTCCAGTGCAGCGGGTTCTTCGGCCAGCCGTAGATCGCGGACGGCACGATGCCGAACATGTTCTTCATGGTGAGCGTGGCGCCGGCCCAGTGGTGGGTCTTCATCTTCGCCAGCGACACGAGCAGGTCGGCCGTGACCGCGGTCTTCGCGAAGTGGATGCGCCCGAACCCGGTGTCGTCATGGGGCAGGTCGATGGCGTGGCCGTCGTCCACGTTCAGGTCGACGAATCGGGCGCCCACGTCGCGCAGGCGCAGGCCGAGCCCGGTGGTCTCGAGCAGGTACTCGGTGTCGCGCAGGTGGCCTGGGCCCTCGCCCACGATCACCTCGGCAGCGCCGAGGCGACGGAACGCCTCGACGGCGGAGGCCACGAACCGCACGTCGGTGTTGATCGGCCGGCCCGGGTGGAACTCGACGAAGTTCGGCTTGAGCACCACCCGGCCGCCCTTGGCCTTGGCCACGATGTGGGGGTAGCGCTCGATTCCCTGCTGCAGGTGGGCCGCAAGGTCGTCGTCGTACTCCCGGTGCCGGAGCACGGTGACCCGGGCCTTGGGCTGGCTGGCGATCTGCCAGGCCATTCCGCCGCCCACCGCGAGCGTGGCGGCGGCGAGAAATCCGCCCAACACCACGCGGCGATCGGGGCCTTCGGGGGTGTCTTCAGCCATCGGCCGGCTCCTCGGTGGGGGGCGTGGGCAGGGTGACGGGGCCGGTGAGCGGGGTGGTGCGCTCGCTCACCATGCGCAGGGCGGTAGCGGCGAGGGCGGTGCGGTCCACCCGGCCCAGGCCGAAGCTCCCATCCTCCGCCTGCCGGGCTAGCAGCGGCTCGATGTACGGACCCGGATCGGCGCCGTGGTGGCCGCTGGCGAGGGCCGCCAGGGCGAGGCTGCGGGTGGACGGGCGCTCGAGCAAGCCGGTGAGGCGCTTCAGGCCGGCGGGCACCAGGTGGTGGCCGCGCGGCAGCGCGAGTACCGCCCATGCCGAGCTGTGGGGGTAGGACGGCAGGTCAGAGCCGAGAACCTCATCATTTCCGTAGTTCCACCCACCGTCGCGGCACACCCGGTCCTCCAGCAGGCGCACGCCCTCGGCGTAGCGCGGGTGGTCGGTGCGCCCGTTCCGGGCGAGCGAGAGCAGCGCGAAGCAGGTGGGCTCCACCCACGAGAAGGTCTCGGGGAACCAAGCCCAGCCTTGGATGAAGCCGTCGACGTGCTCGCCCACGTCGAGGGTCTGGCCGGACATCGAGGGCGGATCGAGCCCGAGCAGGGTGTCGAGCCAGCCAGCGCGGAGGGCCTCGGTGCCGGACGAGAGCGACAGCGCGGCGGCGGCGGGCAAGATCGCCCACTCGAGATCGCCGGTGGCCAGCCACGGCAGCGGCGGAGAGGCACCGGCGGCGCACGCCCACACGGTGGGCTCACCGCGCGGCGAGCCGCCGGGGAGGTATCCCCAGGCGGCCTCACCTCGAGCGTCGTTCAGCCAGCGGAGGGCACGGGCATAGGGCATGCGGCCCCGTATCGCGGGGGCAGCCTCAGCGTCGTCGAGCGCGACGACGCTTCCTGCGCGCGATGCGGTCCGCCTCGTCGGTGTCGCCGTCGCGGGCGGTGAGCGGGTCGGCGTCCACCGGGATGATGAACAGGGCGTCGGAACCGGTGGCCTGGACGGCGGCCTCGGGGGCACATGCCGACACGAGCAGGAGCAGCAGGATGGCACGCATTGGGGGGACTCCGGGGGTGACGCTACGGTAGTGCGCCGCTCGGGCCGTATTCGACTCGGTGCGTAACGGTGTGTGACACGGGTCGTGAGCGCCCACGCCTGGACGATCCGCGCAGTTTCGTCCGAGCCTGCGGCCCGGAGGAGACATCGATGCGATGCTGGGTGTTGGGGGCTGCGCTGTTGCTGGCGTGTGGCGGTGACAAGGGCGGCGACAGCGGCGGGATCACCGTCGCCACAGCCCGACCGACACCGACTCCGACACCGATGCGGACACCGGGGTGGCGGGGGCGAACGCCGACGGCAGCTTCTCGCTGTCGCTCCTCGACCTGCCGTAGCGGTCAGAGCGCGCTGCAGTCCACTGGGCCGTCGACGTTGGCGAATGTCGGGGTGATCTCCACCATGGACGTACCCACCCGCCCCGTGGCGATCTCCATCACCTCGAGGCTCAGGGCGAGCGGAGCGTTCAGCCGTTCGCACGCCACCTCGGCCGGGGTGTGTTCGGGGATCAGGATCGCCAGAATGGGCACGTGCCCCTCCCGGGTCTCGGGGTCGTAGATCAGCGCGATGCCGACCCGCATACCGGGGAACACCTCACCGGTCACCAGGTTTACGGCCGACGGCGTGACGAACACCTCCTGGAAGTCCAGGCGCTCCACCACCACCTCGAACTCCACATGCCAGCCTCCCTGTGGGCCCCCGAACACCTCGGCCGGGTCGCCATCCTCCCACGGCACGACGGACGCGGGAGGGGCAGCCGCCACAACGAGAGCGTCGGCCTCGGTGCCGGTATCTCCCGTGTGGCCGGAGGCGGCTGTCCCGGAGTCCACCAGGGTCGGCCATTCCTCCGTGTCCACCGTACCGGCGCTGGTCGACCCGGTCGGTGTCGAGGCGACAACCCCGGAGTCAGCGCCCGATTCACTCTTGCCAACCGACACGGGCACACACGCCGCGACCAGCGCGACCAGAACTACAGTTCGCATGGAACCTCTTACACTCTCGGCCAACCAGTGCGAGGACGGGGGCGAATGGATCCACCTGCCCTACCGATTCCGGCGCCGTCGATTGTGATCCGGTGGGTGACGTCTCACGCCCCCCCGGGGTGTCAGACGGCTACCCAAGTGGGGTGGAGGGACGTTGCGATCACTGATCCTCGGGATGTTGGTGGCGTGCGGCGGCAGCGGGACCAAAGATGGCGACACGGGCGCTTCGCCCGGCACGAGCACCGACGACAGCCCCCCCCGAGTGGTACGGCGAGGTGGACGCCGTGGTGTCGACCCACTGCACCCGGTGCCACGATGGCGTGGGGATCGGCGCGGGCGACTTCACGGACTACGCCACGGCGGCGGCCATGGCCGATCGCATGCTGGCGCGGATCGAGGCTGGAGACATGCCGCCCCCGGCCGCAGACCCGGAGTGCACGCCCTACCTCGACTCAGACCACATGGTGCTCACCGATGAGGAGACCGCCGTGCTCACGGCGTGGACTGCCGCGGGCACCCCGGAGGGCGACCCGGCCGCGGCCTCACCCGATGCCCGACCCACAGACACCCTCGCAGACCCTGATGTGTCCACGCTCATCGCCGGCCCATACACGCCGTCCTACACCGACTTCGACAACGAGTACCGATGCTTCGTGCTGGACTGGTCGCCCGATGACGACACCTTCCTCACCGCCATCGAGCCGCTGATCGACACCCACGCGGTGAGCCACCACTCCGTCCTGTTCCTCGACACCCGTGGAACCTCCGACGGCTACATCACCGACCCCGCGACCAAGAGCTGGGACTGCCCAGAGGTGGTGCCCGACAACAGCTGGGGCATGGCCTATGCCTGGGCGCCCGGGAACAACCCGATCCGGTTCGCCGACGGCCACGGCATGCGGGTGCGCGGCGGCACCAAGCTGGTGCTCCAGATGCACTACTACCGCAGCTCGCCGGCCGCGGATGGCATCTCCGACATGCCCGGCTACCGCCTGGAGACGGCGTCGAGCGTGGACGACGAGGTGTTCCTCGTGGGCCTGGGTCCGGACCGGTTCACCATCCCCGCGGGCGAGGAGGCCTACCCGGTCTCGGCGATGTACCCGATGCGCGACATGTTCGGCAGCAGCGGCAAGATCCACGGGGTCTTCCCCCACATGCACGTGCTGGGCTCGGCGTACAGGTTCTGGGTCGAGAAGAAGGCCGGCAGCGAGACCTGCGTGGCCGAGGCTGAGAAGTACGACTTCGCGAACCAGCCCACCTACTGGTTCGACAAGCCGGTGAACGTGCCGGAAGATGCGTCCATCGGCGTGGAGTGCGTGTACAACAACTCGCGGAGCAACCCGCAGCTGATCCACGACCCGCCCATCGACGTGTCGTACGGCGAGCGCACCGACCAGGAGATGTGCTTCGCCCTGATGTACATGACGTTCTAGGTCAGTCCCTCAGGGACGGTCCAAAAACAAAGTGTGCAGCATCGAGAGGGTTCCAGGGAGTCCAGGGCAAGGAGGATGACGGAGGGGATAGCGAGCTGTCCCGATGGAAGACGACGCAGAACTGGGCTTCCTGGGGCACTCGAGTGCCACTACTTGTTTTTGGACGGTCCCTCAGTACTTGAGGCCCGTGTCGCACAGCACCGTGGCCACGACCGCACCCTCGCCAAGTCGGGCGGCGGTGCGACAGGCCGCCACCACGTTCGCTGCCGCCGAGAACCCCACGTACAGCCCCTCGCGAGTGGCGAGGGTGCGCCGCATCGCGCTGACCTCGGCGTCGGTGACGGTCTCCACCCGGTCGCACAGCGCGGGCTCCCACTTCGGGGGAACGACGCCGTAGCCGCAGCCCTGGATCACGTGCCGCGGGTCGTCCACCCGACCGGTGCTGAGCACCGCCGCCTTCGCCGGCTCCACCGCCACGCCCTGCACCCCGTGTGGCCGCAGCGCCCGCATCGTGCCGACGAAGGTGCCGCCGCTGCCCACGCACGCGACAAAGGCGTCGAGCCGCTCGGTCTGGTCCCAGATCTCCGGCCCGGTGGTGCGCTCGTGGGCCCGCACACTGCCAGGGTTGAAGAACTGGTCGACGTAGAACGCCCCGCGGTCCCGGGCGAGGATCCTGGCCTGCGCTGCTGCTACCTTCACATCCCGCCCGGTCACCTGCCCCGGCCGACCGTCCACCTGGGGAACCAGCACGACCTCTGCGCCCAACCCCTCGAGCATCCGCGCCCGAGCGGGACTGTTCCCCGCACTCATCACCGCGACCAGCGGATGGCCGAGCACGGCACAGACCACGGCGAGCCCGGCCCCCATGTTCCCGCTGGTCATCTCGAGCACCGCCCCTCCGGGGGCCAGCGCGCCGCTCTCCCGGGCATCGAGCACGATCTGCCGTGCCGCGCGGTCCTTGATGCTCCCGCCGGGGTTGCTGTATTCGGCCTTGGCCACCACCCGCCCCGGCCCCGGATGCACCCGATCGAGGGCGATGAGCGGCGTGTGGCCGATGGCGTCGAGGGCGGAGGCGTGCATGCGGCCGATTAGCCCGGACCGCAGGGCGGAGGTAGGCGCCACGGAACCCCCGCCGCGCCCGGAGTGGGTGCGGCGAGTCGGAGGCACATCGACCTGGTGTTGGAGCAGCGCATGCCCCATGGTCTCGGTCCCGACGATGGCGTCGCGCAGATCGTCACAATCGACGGTGTTCGCTACCGTGGAACCCGGGACGGGCTCGAGCCGCTGAACGCGGAGGAGGCCGCGAAGGCCGCGCAGCGGGCCCGCGACAATGAGGAGATCAGGCGGAGCATGTCCGCCCCCGAGCTCTCGACGAAGCCGACCGAGAATCCGTACAAGTGGCCGTGGCCAAGACCGTCCACCAGCGTCGCTTCATGTGGGTAATACAGGCCGTCTGCCGGATCTCCAGGCGGGCGCCGCGCGGATCGGCAACGGATGCCCTCGTAGCTGAACTCAGGGAGCGCCTGGGCTCGTCCTCGAGCGCCACGCCGCGACGCAGACCTGGGCGTCGGAGGGGACTCGAATGCAGCGGGTCGTTCCCGGACGGGCCTTCAGTTCCGCGTCGCGGCGTACCGCTCGGACTCGCCCGCGATGGCCTTCGGGTCGAGCCGGTAGCCATCGGTCGTCGACCGGATCTCCAGGCGGGCGCCGCGCGGGTCGGCGACGAACGCCTCGTAGCTGGAGTATGCGGGCTTCTTGTGGTCGGTCTCGGACGGCCCCTGGTACACGCCCCAAAGGTCGCGGAGGATCTCGTCGGCGGTGGCCTCGTTGTACGGCCCGAAGCCGGCCCACAGGGCGACGTTCACGCCGTTGCGGACCTCGATCTTCGAGCAGATCACGTTCTCGCCGCCCCACGGGCTGCTCGGGTGGGCCGGCTTGAAGTCCACGTGGTTCTTGAAGTACGCCTTGTCGCCCACGCGCACGGCGAACGTGCCGCCGTTGCCGCGCACCACCGCGGTCTCGGTGCTGACGTCCTGCCCGCCCCCCGCCTCGGGAATCGCCTGGGTGAACTTCGCGAGGAAAGTGCCCGCGGGCACGCCAGCGATGAACGGCTTGCCCTGGTTGCGGGGGTTCGACTCCCACTGGCTGTACGACCAGTCGAACGCGTCCTTGCCCATCGCCGAGGCCACGCCCCACAGCTCGGCCGCCGCCGCCATCGAGTAGCAGTCGGCGACCGTGAACCCCGCGATGAAGCTCTGGATCGCGTCGAAGGCCGACACGCTCGCCTTCTTCCTGAACACGAACGGGTTGCTCGGTGAGCCCGTCTCGAACGCGTCGTTGTAGCCAGGCCGGCACTGCGTCACCCAGCTCGACACGATGGTGGAGCGGCGCGACGCGTCGATGTTGCCGGCGGCGATGGCGGCATCGAGCCGGGTGACCCACTGCGGCGGCGCGGCGCCGGGGTAGCTGTGGTTGCCGCCGTCGTTGGCGCTGACCATCGCGTCTACCGCGGCCTGTGACGACACGTCGTAGGCGGCCTGCACCGCAGGGTCGACCGTGTCTTTGCCGGCATCGAGCTCGGTGAGGAGCCAGGTGGCGAGGGGCACCTCCTGGCCCCCGTCCCGCACCATCTCGGCGGCGATCGCGGCGTTCCCGACCAGGTCGTGCAGGGTCGGCTCGGCGGTGCGGTCGGAGGTGGTGGGCGCGGCGACGGTGGGCGCGGCCGGACGGTGGGCGTGCTGCACGAGGGCCTCCGGAGTCTGCTCGGAGGGTATTGCCGGGCGTGCCGGATGGTACCCTACGCGGATCCTACGTGGGGTCCGCGCCGCAGCGGGCACGGCGCCCCCGAGCACCTCCGCGGCCGCTGGCCGGCGCCCTCCCCCTGTGCTCGCCGGTCCCTGTGGGAGCACCCGCCACGGGCGACGGTGGCGCGACTGGCCCCGACCTCGGCGCGGAGGTAGGCGCTCGCGTGGACCCCCGCCTGCTCGCCAAGGCCGCCAGACCGGGTCGCGTCCGCGGCATCGGCCTCGAGCTGTACCGCGCCGCGGCAGCAGAGCCACGTCGTGCCGGTGCTGTGCTCCATGATGGCCTGCGCCGGGCACGCGCGCTGCACTCCCGGGAGCGCCGGTTCGTCGCCGATGCGCTGCACGACCTGATCCGGCACGAGCGGCTCCTCGACCGGGCCACGGGCCTCGACACCCCTGAATCCCGGTGGCATGCCTGGCTGGTGCACCTGGGCTTGCCCGTGGACGAGGCCGCGGCCACCTGGGAAGGAGCGATGGTCGGCTGGGACCGGGCCACCCACCTGCGACGCGGCGCCACCGAGGAGGAGATCTCCGGCCTGCATCCTGCCGTGTTCGCCGAGGTCCAGCGGGCCTTCGGCGACCTGACGGGGCAGTTCATCGACGCGAGCAATGAGCGCGCCGACACCGTGCTCCGGGCGAACCGAAAGCGCACCGACCGGGCCCGCCTGCTCGCCCGTCTGGCCAAGGACGGCGTGCCCTGCCACGCGGGCCGGTGGACGCCGGACGCCGTCGTGGTGGAGGGACGGGCGAACCTCCACGGACTGCGCGCCTTCCGGGAGGGATGGTTCGAGATCCAGGATGGCGGCTCCCAAGCCCTGGCCGCCCTCGTGCCCGACGGTGGACCCGGGCTCGACCTGTGTGCCGGAGCCGGCGGCAAGACCCTCGCGGTGGCAGCCCGTGGCGCGGGCCCGGTGCTCGCCACCGACGTGAGAGCGCGTGCCCTCACGGAGCTGCGACGGCGGGCCGAGCGCGCCCGCACCCCCACGCAGACCCGGCACATCGGCGACGGTCCCCTGCCCGACGACATTCCCATGATGGCGTGGGTGCTGGTGGACGCCCCGTGCTCCGGAACCGGCGTACTCCGACGACATCCCGAGCATCGGTGGCAGCTGGACGACGCCCGTCTGGCCGAGCTCACCGCACTCCAGCGGCGCCTGCTGGCCCGCGGCGCCACCCGAGTGCGCCCCGGGGGCACCCTGGTCTACGGCACCTGCAGCGTGCTGCCGTGCGAGAACGAGGACGTGGTGGAGGCCTTCCTCCGCGACCATCCCGAGTTCTCACCCGCGCCCGCCTCCGCCCGGGTGCCATGGGCGGGCGGCGTGCTGCGCACCGCCCCACACACCCACGGCTGCGACGGCCTGTTCGGCGCGGTGCTCACACGTCGCCGAGGGTGAGCCGGATGGCACCCGCCAGGTCGGCGGGGGGCCCTCCTGGCTTGGCCTACCCCCTCCACGGTTCCGCTATCTCCCGACACCTCGACCCCGTCCGATCCGGTGGCAGCCTGTTACCAGGCCGACCGTGGAGGTGAGGGTGCAGCTCCCAGCCATCGACTGGCCCGCCGGCGTGTACTCCGATGTCCGCTTCGAAGAGGTGGCCAGCACCACCCTCAGGGTGCGCGACGGCGTGCGCGAGAACGTCACCACCCGCGCCGAGGTCGGTGCCTTCCTCCGCGTGCTGCACAACGGCATGTGGGCCACCGCGTCCACCACCGACCTCTCCGACATCGGCGCTCAGCTCCGCGCTTTGGTGCGTGCCGTGCCCGCTGGTGACGGGGTCGACCCGCGGGCCCAGCTGGTTCCCCACAAGGCCACGGTCACCCCGTTCGCCGACCGGCGCGCCGACGCCGTGCCCCTGGGCGACAAGCTCGACCGTCTGGAGACCACACTCGCGGCCCTCGACCGCCCGAGCGTGCAGACCTGGAACGCCACCTGGGTCGACACCTACCGCTGGCGCGGCTTCGTCTCGTCCGCGGGCGCAGAGGTGGTGAGCGACGGTCAGCTCACCGGCATCTCGGTCAGCTTCTCCGTCGGCGAGGGCGCCCGCCGTTTCTCCGACAACTGGATGGTCGGCGCCGACACCGTGGAGGGCCTCGACACCAACCCCGAGGCGCTGGCCGCCGCGATCGCCAAGGCCGAGCGCTTCGCCGCCGAGGCCGAGCCCGTCGAGGCCGGTCCCGCCACGGTCATCCTGTCGCCGTTCACCGCCGGGGTGTTCGCGCACGAATCGTTCGGCCACAAGTCAGAGGCCGACTTCATGATCGGCGACCCCTCTATGCTCGAGGCGTGGAAGCTCGGGTCGCGGGTGGGCTCCGATGTGCTGTCCATCGTGGATGACGGCACGATCCCGGGCACCGGCTACACGCCCTACGATGATGAGGGGCAGCCGGCCGGCAAGACCTGGCTGGTGAAGAACGGCGTGCTCACCGGGCGGCTGCACTCGGCGAGCACCGCCAGCGCGCTGGGCGAGGGCGTCACGGGCAACGCACGCGCCATGTCGTTCCGGTACGAGCCCATCGTGCGGATGACCTCCACTTACATCGACGCCGGCACCAGCACGAAGGCCGAGCTGTTTGCTGGCGTGGAGGATGGCTACTTCGTGGAGTCGTTCCGCCACGGCTCCGGGATGTCCACCTTCACCATCGCGCCCGCGCTGGCCTGGCGGATCCGCAACGGCAAGATCGCCGAGCCCGTGCGCATCTCCGTGATCAGCGGCACGGTGTTCGAGACCCTCGGCCTGATCGACGGCGTGTCCGACACGGTGGAGCTGATGCCCACCGTCACGGGCGGCTGCGGCAAGCTCGAGCAATACCCCCTGCCCGTCGCGTTCGGCGGCCCATATGTCCGCATCAAGCGGATGATGGTGGCCTGAGGTGGACCGCATGATCCGGGAAATGCTCACGTATCGGCAGCAGAAGGTGGCCGTGGGCGTGGCCGACAGCCGCGTCACCTCGGTGCGCAGCAGCGACGAGCTCGAGACCGTGGTGCGGATGTACGCCAATGGCCGGGTGGGCCTGGCCTCGGCCGTCGGCCCCCACGACCGCGACGCCCTCGAGCGCAAGGCGGTGGCAGCACTCCAGCACGGCGTGCCGTTCGCGCCAGGGCCGGTGCAGGACACCTCGCTCGCCTATGACCACCCCGGCGAGACCCACGATGCGGCGTCGCTCGTGGCCGAGACCACAGCCCTGCTCGATGCCCTCCGCGCCGACTACTCCGACTTCGTGTTCTCGAACAAGGTCACCTGGTCGTCGGAGGAGCTCACCCTCACCAACGACGCCGGGCTCGACGTGCGCTGGACCCGCTCCACCACCTACGTGGTGCTGCTGGTGAAGCAGAAGGGCTCGCCGGGAATCCTCGACACCCTCATCGTGGTGGATACTCCCTCGTTCGACGCCGAGGCCGCTCTGTCCCAGGCTGCCACCTACCTGCCGGCGTTCCGCGAGCCCTTGGCCACCGCCCCCTCCGGCCGGGTTCGCGTAGCCTTCGAAGGGCTGGGCCCGCTCTCCGGCCGCCTCGGCTCCGACCTCACGGCGCGGTCCATCGCCACCGGGGCGTCCGTGTTCTCGGGCTGTGAACATCCCTTTCACCCTGATTTCCGCCTGTTCGACACCCGTGACGCCCGACAGGTGCGCACCTGTCCCTTCGATCTCTACGGCACCGTGCGCGACGAGCCCGCGCTGGCCTTGCTCGGCCCGCATGGCGCCCGCGGAGTGGCCGACCGCCGCGACGCCGAGGCGCTGAACGTGCCCGACACCGGCAATGCCTGGGGCAAGGTGCACGAGCTGCCCCGCACCCAGATCGGCGAGCTCCGGGTACCCGGCACCGGCGGCCTCGCGCCCCTGGTCGATGACGAGACCGTGCTGGTGTGCCTCGCCATGGGGGCCGACTGCAGCGACACCGGCGACTACGCGCTGCCCGTTCAGCTCGCGTACAGGCTGGATGCCGAGGGGCGCCCCACGGAACGCCTGCCGCAGCTCACCCTAACCGGCAACCTGTTCGACCTGTTCGGCGAAGGCTGGGTGGGCGGCACCGCCACACCCGCCCGCCCCGGCGTGCAGGAGCAGAACGTCGTCACGCACATGACCGTGGCCTGAGGCCGGTCAGAACGTCGCGTCCACCGCGTTCGACACCCGGCATGCGGCGCGGTCGGCCAGCTGCATGCGCCTGCGCTCGCCGGCGATGCCAGGTGGCACCATCGCCTCGAACCGCACATTGCCCGTCGGGTCGGCGGTCACCGGGCCGAGCACCCGCGGCCGCGTGATCGCCGTGGCCACGCCAGGACATCCGGGGATCTCTCCCTCACCCGGATCGCCCACCAGCATGTACACCCGGTCGCCGGGCTCGGCACCGCGCCCGGTCCAGCTGTTCGACACGCCAGCCACCCCGGGGTCGGGGGGGGAGAGCAGCATGCGGTCACACAGGCCGCCCACCTGGCTCTCGTACAGCGCGGTCGCTGCACCCGCGGTGGTACCGTAGACCACGAGGAACTGGAACTCCGCCGCCTCGCCCGGCGCCAGCTCGTCCGCCACCACCGTGCGCACGTGCATCGTCTCGTCGGCCACGCCGGCATCGGGGTCGGACAGCACGGGGTCGGCTGACACATCCCACGCCGAGAATCCCACCTGCTGGTGCCTGGGGTCACACACCCCGAACGCCAGTGTCAGCCCGGAGTCGGGCCCGGCAGACAACGCGAGCCAGCCATCGTCCCGCACGTCATTCGCAGTGGGGTAGGTGAAGAACCGGGTGTAGTCCTGGTCCCAGTCCACCCCGTGTGACAGTCGCACGTTCGAGATCGGAGACCGGCCCGTGTTCTCGACGCGGTAGCTCACCACAAGCACGGACGCGCTGTCGGTCCATCGCTCGGTCTTCTCCACCTGGAGATCTGCCGTGCCCCAGGAGTGCACGGCCTCGTTCACCGCGTCGACCGACAGGTCTGCCTCCATCGACACGAACCCATCGTCGCCCTGGTTCACCGCGATGGACATCGGATCCGGCGCATCCCAGGCCACGGTGATCTGATTCCAGGCCAGACCAGGCCAGGTGGCCTCCAGCCACTCGCCGTCCCACACCTGCACGCCAACGCCGTCGAAGCCCCATTGGCCCTCATCGTCGTAGGCGATCTGGATCAGGTCGCCGTCGAGGAAGGAGGATGCCGTCGCGACGCCGGGAAGCGCGAGCGCGGCTGAGAGCAGGATTCCAGCGAGAAGTCCGCATCGTTCCACCCCGAGACCCGAGGGGTATACTCGCGATGCGGACGTACGAGCGGCTGACCATCGTGAGATTCGGTGCACGGTCCCTCCGTTCATCCCGCGAGCGTATCACCGCGCTCAGCGGCCCGAAGGTCAGACCAGCCCGAGCCGCACCAAGCTCGCCGCGGTGTCGCGCAGTGTCTGGTCGATGCCCGTGTAGGACACGCCCAGGCGGGTGGGTGCTGACGAGCCGTCGTATTGCGGCACCCGGCCGAGCATGTCGCGCAGGTTGGACAGGCTCACCCGCTTGCCGGTGACCGCCGCCAGGTACATCACCAGGTTCGGTAGGGGCCAGGTGCGGATCCGGCGTTCGGGGTAGGCCTCGGCGAGCAGCACCGCGATGTCGCGCATCCACCGGGTGCCGGCGCACAGCAGGTGGCGACCGCCGGCGTCTTCCCGCTGCACCGCCGCCAGGTGCGCAGCAGCCAGATCCCGCACATCCACCAGTCCGAACGCCAGCTTCGGGATCGCCGGGTAG
Source organism: Myxococcota bacterium (assembly GCA_047609825.1). GTDB lineage: Bacteria > Myxococcota_A > UBA796 > UBA796. Next base: position 11,635 of record JBLFXJ010000024.1, on the reverse strand, counting down.
GTGCCCACGAGCACGTCGCGCACCACGCTCGGGCTGGCCTTGGCGTGGCGGGGTGCGAGCACCGGGCCGAGCACCATCGACGGATTCAGCGCCACGAGATCCCACGGGGCCGCCTCCGCCATCGCCCACGCGAGCCGCTCGGCGTTGGTCTTCGCCAGCCCGTATGGATCGGTGTCGAGGGTGGCGGCCTCGTTCCAGTCGGCCTCGGTGAGCGGCCGGGCCTGGCTCGCCTTGTAGTTGCCGATCGCCGCCACCGACGAGGTGAGCACCACCCGCCGCACGCCCCCTCGGGTGGCCGCGTCGAGCACCGTGCGGGCACCCTCCACCGCCGGGTCCACGATCTGGCGCTGCGGATCGGGCGCCGTCAGCCGCGCAACGGCCGCCACGTGCACCACGGCATCGCACCCGGCCACCGCGGCGTCGAAGCTCCCGGGCGTGCCCAGGTCGGCGGAGAAGAAGGTGAGCGGCGTGCCGGTGCGCTCCGCCGCGTCCACCAGCGGACCAATCTTCTCCGGGTCATCGGGGCTGCGCACAGCGGCGTGCACGCCGATGCCCGCCTCGAGGAATGCGACCGTGACGTGGGCGCCGACGAATCCGGTGGCGCCGGTGATGCAGACAGACATGCCCCGGGACGTAGCCCGTGGAAACAGTCCGTCCAGCGACGGAGGCACCCCGCGTGACTACTCAACACTCCCAGCGGGCGCCCCGACGCGTCCGCACCGCGATGGAGCGAACATGAGCCGCACCCCGACCGGCACCCCCGGCAACACCTGGGATGTCGAGGTGGATGACGCGGGCGCCTTCCGCCGAAGCCCGACCGCCTACCACGCCATGATCGGCCAGGATTCGGCCTGGCCGGCAGCAGCTGGCCGGTACCACCTGTATGTATCCCTCGCCTGCCCGTGGGCGCACCGAACCCTGATCGCACGCGCGATCAAGGGTCTCGCAGACCACATCACCGTGGACGTCGTGGACCACTTCCTCGACGACCACGGCTGGTCGCTCACCGCCAGCACCCCCGGCGCGACGCCCGACAGCGTGTTCGGGGAGACCCGCCTGCGCGGCGTCTACACCCGCACCGACAGCGACTATGCCGGGCGGATCACCGTGCCCGTGCTCCTCGACAAGCAGACCGGTCGGATCGTGAACAACGAGTCGTCCGAGATCATCCGCATGCTCAACGACGCGTTCCAGGACTGGGCCGAGCACCCGGAGATCGACCTGTACCCCGAGCCCCTGCGCGACCGCATCGACGAGGTGAACGGCTGGGTGTATCCGCAGATCAACAACGGCGTGTACAAGTGCGGGTTCGCCAAGTCCCAGGCCGCCTATGACCGAGCTGCTGTGGCGCTGTTCGAGGGCCTGGACCGGGCGGAGGCGATCCTCGCTGAGAGCCGGTTCCTCGCGGGGCACCGCGTGACCGAGGCCGACATCCGCCTCGTCACCACATTGTTCCGGTTCGATGTGGTGTACCACACGCACTTCAAGTGCAACCTGCGGCGACTGATCGACTATCCGAATCTGTGGGCCTACACCCGCGACATGTACCAGCTGCCGGGGGTGGCCGAGACGGTGGACCTCGAGCACATCAAGCGGCACTATTTCGCGTCACACACGTCCGTGAACCCGTACCGCATCGTGCCGCTGGGCCCGGAGGCGCCAGCCTTCGACGCTCCACACGGTCGGGAGACCCTTGGCGATGGCGCACTGTACTGGACGCGGTGAGGCGTCAGGGACGGTCCAAAAACAAAGTGTGCAGCATCGAGAGGGTTCCAGGGAGTCCAGGGCAAGGAGGATGACGGAGGGGAGTGCGAGCTATCCCGATGGAAGACGACGCAGAACTGGGCTTTCTGGGGCACTCGAATGCCACTACTTGTTTTTGGACAGTCCCTCAGTCCACGTCAGGGAGCGGGCTCTCTTCGATGCCGTGGGGCCCGCGCCGCAGCTTTGCCACCCGCTCTTCGGCCGCCTCGAGCTGACCGTGGCACCGCTCGGCGAGCGCCACGCCCTCCTCGTACAGCGCCAGGGCTTCGTCGAGCGGGATCTCACCGCCCTCGATCCGCCGTACGCGCTCCTCGAGCGCGGCGAGGGCCGCCTCGAAGCCGAGCGCCTCGGTGTCGACCGGGCTCACGAGTCACCCGTGATGATGCGGATGCGCTCGATGCGGTCGATCAGGTAGGTGCGCCGTGCATCCTCGTCGCGGTCCAGCCCGACCAGCACCGGCGCGTCGGCCTTGAACGCCATGCGCTGGGGCTGCACTCGGAGCTGGAGCCGCTGACCGGTCTTCGCGAGGTAGGTCATCTCGATATCGGCGTCGGCCGACATCGCGCGCTCGAGCTCCGCCCGCGCCTCCGCCACGGTGACGACAGGCGGCAGGTCCTTCTTCGCGCCCTTCTTGTTCGCGGCCTTGGTACCCGGCACCGGACACAGCGCGCTGGGCGTCACCACGTTGCTCCCACGGGCCATGGGGTCCATCGTCATCGCCCGGGCGTCGGCCACCAGCTTGTGCAGCGCCTGCCGGGCCTCCACCTGCTCGGGGTCGCCTGGGTAGTTCCGAACGTCCTTCGCCGGGTTGAACCCCGACTCGGTCAGCACCATCTGGATGTCGTCGCGCCGGCTGCGGTCGACCGCGTACAGCCCGGGAGCGAACCGGTGCAGGATGTACGGCTTGAGGTCCTTGTTGCCCTCGAACCGACGGATCTGCGACCGGTGCACCGTGAGGATCATCAGGTCGTGGAACTCGACATCGCCCCGATGGCCAATCCACCCCTTGAGAGTCTGCTCCACGTTCTCCGGCAACCCGATCTGGCTGTTGTCGCGGAGGAACTGCAGCACATCATCTCGGCGCCAGCCGCGCTCCAGGGCGCGCTCGATGGACACCTCGGTGATCTTGTACGTATTCGCGCGGTCGCAGCCCACCAGATCGGCCAGCTCACCGATGCGGAACAGCAGGATCGGCGCGAGCCCGGCTGGCGCCATGATCTCGAACGCCGGAGTGAGGTAGAACTGCTGGAAGCCCTCGTCGGCGGACGGCTCGAGCAGCTGGCGCCCTCGCGGCGACAGCCGATAGAACATCTCCTGGCCCCAGCGGCCCATCTCGAGGATGCCGGCCCGGACCAGGGGCGCGAACGAGAAGCTCTCACGCTCGTTGGTGCGCGTGGCCGACCAGCTGCCGCGCTTGTAGCGCTCGCGCCAGTCCTCGCCGCGCTTCCACCGCCGGTACAGCGACACCAGCGGCCGCTCCGCCACCCAGCCGCCGTCGCTGGCCTTTGTGGCCGCATGGATCGCCCACAGCACCCACTCGGCCATCGCGAAGCGCTTGTCGAGCGCGCGGAACAGCAGGTCGCGCTGGTCCTCGGCCTCGAGCTGGAGCCACTCCTCCATCACGTCGCGCTGGAGCGCCAGGTATTCCCCGCGGAGCTCCACCATCCCATGCATCAGCAGGAAGTCGAGGTGGAACTGGAACAGCTCGGAATCTGTCGTCCAGATCTGCGCAAAGAATGCGTCCATTGCCTCTTTGTCGTGACGGTAGATCTCCTGTCGCTGGCTGAGCCGCGGTGAGGTCTGCGCGATGTAGGTGGCCAGCGAGGTGACCGAGAACTCCAGCGGCGGGCAGAACGGAACCGCGTCGAGCACCTGCACGTCGGCATGCTCGAACACCGGCAGCGCCAGGTCGTCCTCGAGGGCCATCAGCAGCCCGTCCATCAGCGGATCGGGCACGATGTAGAAGAACTCACCGTCCTGATCCGCACTCGCGAACACGATTCCCCGGTTGGCGAGGGCGCTCAGGGTGCGCCGCCACTCGCGGTCGTGTTGCCCATACGACAGCACCAGCTCCCGGTGCAGCTCGTCCGCGTGCGCGATGCCCCCGGCCTGCAGCAGGGCGGCGAGGGCCTTGCGGTCGCGCTCGTGGAACTGCTTGAGCAAGGTGCCCAGGCGCGAGCCCTGGGAGATGGCCTTGGTGGCCAGCTGGACCATGCGGTCGGTGCCGGCCACCCGACCCGGCTGCCCGCCGAGGCCACGGTACAACGCCGAGAGCAACGGCCCTGGCATGCCCGTGAGGTACTCGCTCACGCCGTCCACCTGCTCGCGCGACAGGCGACGCTTGCGCGCACCCGTGGACGCGGGCGCGGTGCGGCGGGACCGGGTGCCCCGCTTTTTGTACGGGTTGCGCCCGGACGATGGCACGCTGACCACGTTGGTGGTCACCTCGACCGACTGCCGCCGGCCGGTGCGGCGCACTACCTCGCTTGTTCGCACCTCGGTTCCAGGCGTGGCGCTCGCCGACGCGGAGCCCCCCCCACCGGCTGCGGACGCTGGGCCACGACGGCGACGCCGACGGCGACGCCGACGCTTGTTCTGACCTGGACCCTGGGACTCACTCGGCTCGGACATTGGTGGTCCTCGCTACCGGACCGTGTGTCCGGCGCCACACGAAGCGGCTGAATAGTTCCTGGAACAACGCCTACTTCGCGGCGTAGTCCTCGATCTGGTACCGGTACCCCTGCTCGGTGAGGAACAGCTGTCGCTTCATCGCGAACTGCTGCTCCTTCGAGTCGGCGGTGATCACCGTGTAGAAATAGGCTGCGTCCTTCTTCGGACGCAAGATGCGGCCCAGTCGTTGGGCCTCTTCCTGTCGCGAACCGAAGCTGCCGCTCACCTGGATGGCGACATTCGCATCGGGCAGGTCGATGGCGAAGTTCGCCACCTTGCTCACCACCAGGCGCTTCACAGCGCCGGTGCGGAACTTCGCGAACAGGCGGTCACGCTCGGAGTGCGGCGTCTTGCCGGTGATCAGCGGGGCGTCGAGATCCTTGGCCAGCTGCACCAGCTGCCCGAGGTAGGTGCCGATGATCAGCACGTTGTCGTCGCGGTGCCGCTGCACCAGCGTGCGCACCACGTCGCGCTTGACGGGGTTCTCCGACGCGAGCCGGAACTTCTTGTTCTCGTTCGAGATCTCGTACAGGTCGCGGTCGCGGGGGCGGAACGGCACCCGCACCTCGAAGCAGCGCGCCTCGGCCACGAACCCCTGCTTCTCGAGTAGCTGCCACGGCAGGTCGTAGCGCTTGGGGCCAACGAGGCTGAACACGTCGCCCTCGCGGCCATCTTCGCGCACCAGAGTGGCGGTGACACCGAGTCGGCGACAGCTCTGGAGCTCGGCGGTGGCCCCGAACACCGGCGCCGGCAGCAGGTGCACCTCGTCGTACACCAGCAGGCCCCAGTTGTGGTCCTTGAACAGGTGCAGGTGCTCGAAGTCGTGCTGCTTGGAGCGCCGCCAGGTGAGCACCTGGTAGGTGGCCACGGTGACCGGACAGATGCGCTTCTCCGAGCCGCTGTACACCCCGACCTGCTTCTCGGTGAGGGTGGTCTTGTCGAGCAGCTCGCGCACCCACTGGTTCACGGCCGACTGGTTGTTGCACAGGATGAGGGTGTGCGACTTGACCGTAGCCATTGCGAGCATGGACACGATGGTCTTGCCCGCGCCACAGGGCAGCACCACCACGCCGTGGCCGCCGGCCGGCTGACCGTCCATGAACCAGCGGTTCACGGCCTCCACCTGGTAGTGGCGCGGCGCGAACTCCTTGCCGTTGCCGACCATCCGGGTGCGTAGGGAGAACTGGAGTGGGTCGCCCTCGTTGAATCCGGCGAGGTCCTCGATGGGCCAGTTCTCCATCAGAGCGCGCTGCTTGAACAACCCGCGCATGCCCGCATCGAGCTTCCAGTCCCGCTTGCCATCCCGCTCGATGAGCTCACGGCCCACGTCCGTGCCCTTGGCCACCAGCTTCTCCACATACAACGTGGCGAAGGTGACGCGGACCAACCCGGGATCGGTGGGGTGCGGGTGGAGCTGCACCAGGCCGTAGCGGCTGATGGTGTCGTCGATCTGGCCCTCGACGGCCTCGGGGATGTCGAACTTCGACAGCCCACGGAGGGTCTCCACCACCTCGTCGCGGCCCATGCCCGCCGACGCGGCATTCCACAGCGACAGCGGGGTGATGCGGTAGGTGTGGAGGAGGTCTGGCGAGCTCTCGAGCTCAGCGAAGCGAGCGAGGAAGTCACGGGCTCGGTCGAATTCGGGATGCCGAGTCTCGAGCAGGACCTTCCCATCGCCTTGGACGATGACCGGGTTTGCCGGGTTCATCTGCATTCAGCGCCCTCGGGGTGCGGGGCGGTGGGGGCACTGGACCGGGGTGGTCCGGCCTTCCGCCGATGCACGCGCGCCATCAGTGCCACGCCTCAGTGCACCGCACGCGCGCAGCTGACGCCCCGGAACACGCACCCAGGCGTGGACAGGTCGACGACACTTCACGCAGGACTGACCTGCGGGCTCGGGCGGGAGTGAGAGACAGTCCAGGACTCCTAGGCAGGGCCGATTGGACCTGCGAAGCCTGAATGACAGCAGAGGTCGCTAATAGACCCGTACTCTTGCTGGGCAGTGTGCGAGCGGCGAGGCCGCCATCGCGTGCGTGGTTGTGGACGATCCGGAACCCGGATGTGCCCACGTCACTCCTCCTTTGTTACGCCTCCTCGGGACCTTGTCAACCCTTTACCGCCGCGCCCCTGCCGCACTCACGTATATTCCAGGGGTTTCATGCACCTTCCGGCGATACCGCTCGACGCCCCACCCCCTGGCCGGGACGAGGTCGGGGGGAAGGCCGCGGCGCTCGGACGCCTGTGCCGGGCGGGACTTCCGGTTCCTCCTGGGATCGTGGTGCCCTGTCGAGCACTGCGCCGGGTGCTGGTCGATGCCGATCTCATGAAGCTGGCTTCGGAGGTCGCAGCGAGCGGAGACCCCGCACAGGCGGGGCGTCTGCGCTCGGCGCTGCTCGAGGTCGAGCTGCCCACCCGCTGGAGCGAGGACCTCCGAGCCCACGTGTTGCGGCTCGGCGGCGCCGTGGCGGTGCGGTCGAGCGGCGTGGACGAAGACGGCGCGGCGCGCTCGTTCGCGGGCCAGCACCTCTCCGTGCTAGACGTGGGCGCCGATCACGTGGTCGACGCGGTGCGCCGGTGCTGGGCCTCGCTGTATTCGCCGAGCGCCCTCGCATACCGGGGCCGACGCGGGCCTCCCGTGGCCGGGATGGCCGTGCTGCTCCAGCAGATGGTGCACCCGCGCACCGCCGGCGTGCTGTTCACCATCGACCCGGTGTCGGGGTCCTGGCGGGAGATGATCGTCGAGGCGGTGTGGGGCGTGGGCGAGCCGCTGGTGTCGGGCGAGGTGGCGCCGCACTGGTACCGGGTCCGCCGCCCTCGCCAGCTACCGCGGGGTCTGTCACGCCTCGCGGGCCGGGTGCGCCTGCGGGTGGTGGAGGAGGCGCTGCCCGAGCTGCCGGGCGGGCCCGCTGGCCGCACGCTGAGCCCGTCGGATGTGGGCCGCCTGTGCCGGCTGGGGCTGAGGGTGGAGCGCCGTTTTGGCCAGCCACAGGACATCGAGTGGGCGCAGCGGACGGACGGCAGCTTCGTGCTGCTGCAGGCGCGCCCCATCACCTCCAGCGGTCCCAGGCGGCACCGGAGGGATGTGCTGTGGACCCGCCGGTTCATCGGTGAGCGGTGGCCCGAGCCCGCCACGCCGCTCGGGTGGTCGCTGCTGGAGCCGATCCTCGAACACTTCGTCGCCTACCCCGACGTGCAGGCCCGGTTCCTCGGCGGCGGACCCGCGCTCCGCCTCGTGAGCGGCCGCCCGTACGTGAACGCCACGGTGTTCCGGCACCTGGCGTTCAAGCTCCCGGGCAGCCCACTCCCAGGCTTCATCACCGAGCTCGTCCCCCCCGAGGAGGAGGCCGCGTGGCGCCGCCGGTTCGCCATGCTCCCAGACGCCTCGGTGTACGCCGCGATCTTCCGCACCACGTACCGAGAGCGTCGGTGGGAACGGTTCGACTGGAACCCGTTCACCAACCCCCGCGCATGGGACCGGTTCCAGACCCGCCTCGCGGCCGCCATGCCCGCCCTGAGCCGCTCCCCGGTGGACGCGGACGACGCCTTGCGCCTCGCCGACCGCCACCTGGCGCTGGTACGCGACTACGTGGGCGTGCACATCTGCTCGCTACTGTTCGCGAACCTGTCCTGGCAGCTGCTCGATGGCGCGTTGTCCACCTGGCTCCCGGACCGGGCGACCCGCCTCATGGACGCGCTCGCCACCTGCCCGCCGGGCAACCGCACGCTGGAGACCAACGCGGCCCTGTGGACACTGGCCAGGCGGCTCTCCGACGACGATCTGGATGCCCTGGCCCGCGGTGAGCGACCCGAGGGCGCGGCGGGCGACGCGCTCGCGGTCTTCCTCGCCGACTACGGCCACCGCTCCGAGGCCAGCTGGGAGGTGATGTCGCCGCGCTGGCGTGATGCACCGGAGCGCCTGGTGCCCTTGCTCCGGCTCCAACGGCGGGTGGAGAAGCGCCCGGGTGCGCTCGCGGATGCGGCCGACGAAGCTGCGGGAGCGGCGCGGGCCGAGCTGGACGACGCCCTGGCTGGCTGGCGCCACGCCGCTGTGGATGGCCTCGTGCACTACACACGACGGTACCTGTTGCTCCGTGAGAATCAGCGATTCTGGTTCGATCGGCTGTTGGACTCGCTCCAGCGGGTGCTCCGCTGGCTCGGCGCCGATCTGGTACGCCAGGGCCACCTCGAGCATCCCGACCAGGTGGCTCTGCTCACCTGGCCGGAGCTGCAGAGCGCCGCCCGAGGGCGCCCCGGGGATCTGGGCGGATGGGTGACCCGCCGGGCTGTGGAGCTGGAGGCGAACCGGGCCGAGCAGCCGCCGGTGTTCCTGGTGGGCGATGGGCCTCCGCCTCCTCCCAGCGGCGCGACCCGACTCCAGGGGCTGGGCGTGAGCGCGGGCCGGGCAAGGGGCCGGGTGCGCATCGTCCGCTCCCCGGCGGATGCCGATCGCCTCCAGCCGGGCGAGGTGCTGGTGGCGGTTGCGGTCGACCCCGGGTGGACTCCCCTGTTCTCTACAGCAGCGGCCGTCGTTCTGGAGCTCGGCTCTGTATTGTCCCACGGAGCGGTGGTCGCTCGGGAGTACGAGCTGCCGGCGGTGGCGAACGTGGACCGGGTGACCCAGCGTCTGCGGGACGGGCAGGAGGTGACCGTGGACGGCACCCGGGGGACGGTGTTCCTCCACCCCTGATCCGTGCGACTACTCCGGCGGGAGGTGGGCGCGGGACAGGGCGTGGTCGTTCCGAGCCAGCTGATCGGCGCCGATGGCGAGGGTGAGCACCGAGCCGAGGCCTGCGACCGTCGCGCCGATCCGCGGGTCGTCGGCCTGTGTGGCCGCCGCGAGCCCCACACCGGTCGCTACCAGTCCGGCCACACCCAGCGTGACCCGGCCAGGCCGCACCCGCTCACCATGACCGCGGAGGCGGCGCGCGCTCCCCAGGCTGCCGCCCAGCGCGAGGGGGGCGCCCAGCGCGAGCGCCCCGATCCCGATCGTGAATGCGGTGCGGCCCATGTCGACCTGCGCACCGCCGGGCAGGCCTTCGTGCGCGGGCGGCCCGCGCAGCATGGCGCCCTGCCCGAACAGCACGAGTGGCGCGGCGCCGACGCACACGCCGACCCCGAGCTGGCCTACGGACTGGGCGGAGGAGGCGCTCGGCGGCACCTCGGGCCACGCAGTGCCCGAGCCGACCCCGGAGAGGTCGGGCGGGTTGGCCAGGCCAACGACGGTGGCGAGCGCCCACAGCATGCAAACACCCTACCCCCCGGGGTCGCCGACCGGCAATTGGTGGTTAACTTCCACACCTATGCAAGCCTCCCGTTCCGACCCCGCGCCGCTGCCCACCCGCCTGGTGTTGTTCGACGGGGTGTGCGCCGTGTGCGACACCGCGGTGCAGTGGCTGCTCGACCACGACCGGGACGCCACCCTCGCCTACGCCCCGCTCCAGGGGCCAACAGCGGCGGCCGTGCTCGCTCGCCACCCCCACCTGCGCCGGCTCGATACGCTGGTACTGGTGGAGCAGACGCCTGACGGTGAGCGGGTGCGCACACACTCCAGCGCCGTGCTCGGAATGTGCGAGACCTTGCCTGCGCCATGGCGCTGGCTCTCGGTCTTGGCGGTGGTGCCGTCGATCCTGCGAGACCCTGCATATCGGGCGTTCGCGGCCCTGCGGTATCGGGTGTTCGGGCGGCGGGAGTCGTGCCGGATCCCGCAGCCCCATCAGGTCGATCTGTTCCTCGACTAGCCTTCGTCCCACGGCGGCTCGAACACCGACGCCAGATCGCCCCGCTCCGCCAGGCCGTCGAGGAGCTCGGCGAACCGTGGGTGCGAGGCGAGCGTTGCGGAGTCCCCAACCGCGAGCAGGAACCGCCGGGCCCGGGTGAGGGCCACCGTGAGCCGCCGACCGTCGGCGACGAACCCCAGCTCACCGCGGTCGTTGCTGCGGACGAAGCTGCACACGATCGCGTCGAGCTCCCGCCCCTGGAAGGCGTTCACCGTCGCCACCTCCACCCCGTCCGGCACCACCTCCCGCAGCCGGCCAGCCTGGGCGGAGTAGGGCGCGATCACGCCGATGGAGGTCGGCAGCACACCCGCGCTGCACAAGGCGTCGACCGCGCGCTGCACCACCGCGATCTCACCGGTGTTGTACAGGGAATGGGTCACGGGATCCTCGGCCTCCACCGCATCGGATCCCGCCGTGTCGACCCAGAGGCAGGACCGCGTCGTGAGCGGGGTCGCCTGGACCCCCGGGAGGTCGGCCAGGAGCTGGACCGCCACAGCCGGGTGCGCCCGCCACCGCTCGCCATACACGGGCTGGACCAGGGCCTGCAGGCGCAGGTCCATCCGGTGCTGCACCTCGAGCATGGGCATGGCCAGGTCGCTCTCGTCGAGCAGCCGCTGGAGGAGTGAGCGCTCGAGTGCCGCGGTGCGACCCACCACCACCGGTCCCAGCTGGTGCGGATCGCCCACCAACACGAGCCGCTGGACCCATGGCACCGCCGCCCACACCGCAGGCTCGATGGCCTGAGTGGCCTCGTCGACGATGGCGGTGTGGGGAGGAGGCAGATCCGTCGCGACCCGGGCCAGCGTGCCCAGCGTGCACGCGATCACCTCCGCACCGGACACCACGGCATCACGGGCCTGCTGCCGAACGCGCCGGCGATCGTCGATGAGCGCTCGGTGCTCCGACCGAGAGCCCTTCGCCGACCGGATCCGGCCGAGATCCCGGTCCAGGGCCGACAGTGCGGCCGCATACGGACCTCCCGCCACCTGCGCGTCCACCGTCAGCGCCGCGGCAGCTCCGCTCACCCGCGCAGGGTGCCCGATCCGCACCACCCGCAGGCCACGCTCCGCCGCCCGCACGGCCAGGTTGTCGACCGCGGCGTTCGAGTCGGCCAGCGCCCAGGGACGATCCCCGGCGGCGACAAGCGCCGCGAGCATGGCGGCCACGACCTCGGTCTTGCCGGTGCCAGGAGGGCCATGCACCAACGCGACCTCGCCCGCCGACAGCGCAGCGCACCCGGCGGCATGCTGCACCGGATCGAGCCGACCGGCCGCCATCGGAGTCGGGGCCTCGGCCTCGGTTGGAGCGACAACACCCAGCAACACGTCCCGCAGGCGGGAGGGCGCGGCCGCGGCGCGCTCCAGAGCCCCGCGGTACCGCTGGAAGGTGGTGGCATCGAACCGCAGGGACACGGCGATTTCGTT